>NZ_JALQCX010000085.1:0-3500 GCF_023241665.1 Pseudomonas morbosilactucae
GGGGATAAGTGCTTTTTCAAAGGGATTTTTTATGTCCGGGGGATTTTCAAGCGGTCATTGAGCATCAGCTACAGGAATGATGAGCGACGGCCCCTGATTTCGAGAATTGCCCACGGCAGGGCCAACTTTGAACCAATCAAAGGCGTCAGCCGGCTCACCGTGCTGCATAGCCATGTCTTCGGCCCGTTCCTTTGGGGTTGCTGGGTCAAGCCACTCCCGGGCCAGATCTGCAGTAAAAACCACCGGTCGGCGATCATGAATGTCCACCATGCCGCCCGAGCTGTCGGCAGTGATAATCACGAAGCCGTCTTGGTTCCCAGGCCCATTATCAGAGTCTGGCATTTGCCCAATAGATGCACAGAACGTCGGTGCTCCATCACGCCGGCGAATGAAATAGGGCTGCTTTTTAGGCTGGCCCTCATCCACCCATTCAAACCATCCATCGATCGGTGTGATTGCTCGGTGTGGCCAGATCGCCCGGAAGAACGGACCATGGGCCACCTTTTCTACTCGGGCATTAATTGGTGCCGCTCGATCCGTTGCCCAGTGAGGTCGCCACCCCCAAGGCACCATGTCGGCCCGTAGCTCGTCCCCATCCATGTGGAATAGGGCAACCTGTGTTGTGGGAGCAATGTTGTAGCGCTCCAGAGGCTTACTCTCAATCGTGCTCCGCCACTTCTTATGAAGGCCAAGCACATGCTGGTAATCGTCGATATAGCGGTACTGCGCGATTCTGCCGCACATAGACGCCTCTGGCCGTAGGGTTGAATTTACACTGTAGCCCCACGTGGCGGCTTAGGAACGACTCCCTGACCACCGCACTCTTGGCACTCTTCACGCAGGGCAAAACGGTCCTGGCATTGGGAGCACCTGGTGAACTGGGCAGAGTTAAGCAATGGCCTAGCACGCTGGTAGAAGCTGAAGTCGTGATTCTCAAGGGCAAGTTGAGCGGCATCAGCCAAGGCTCGATAGATATCCACGTCATCGATGTTCGGGTACACCACACTTTTGATCGTGCGCGCCGTCATAATCAGGTCGAAGACTTGACCGGTTGTTGACGTCAATGTCATTCCAGTTAGGGGCCATGACTCTTGAGTAATCCGAAAGGCAAGGCGGTATTGCCCCTTGTCAAAGATCACCGTTGCCTGCCATTCCTGACTGTCGTTTGGGTAGAAGATGCCTTGAATAATTTGCCCTATCCTGGCCTCTCCGTCGCACGGCACGACGTTGTAATGCCCAGGAGACTCATATCTTTGTTCTGCGGATATCAGCTCCTCCACAGCGTGCCAGTACGCAGCGTCAGCCATCTCGTCGAGTTCTAGCTTTTCCAACTGATCGATCACTTCCGCATCAAGCATGTCCTTTGCGATCGCATGGCATCCGCCTCGATACGCTTCAGGGTTCTGCATTCGGCTTTGATGGTCGTCGAGGTAGCTCCGCCATAGGGCGTGCCACTCAGCTTTAAGGTGGGGGCCATTCATACCGTCAAGTCACTTTACGATTACCTGTATGCGCATACAGTACAGGTGAAGGGGCTTGCTGAGATTGGTGACCCGACGGAGTGCAGGCCAGGCCTAGTGAGGGAGGTGAAGAAACGTGTGCGAGATTAGAAATGAAAACAGGGGCCGAAGCCCCTGCTGATCTACGTCACCATTCCTGAAAGAACCTGAGCAAGCGGAGAGACCAGTAGGCGGTCTGCAACACTCGAATCAGCTCTTCGGGGAAATATCGCGAAATGAATCTTTTCATTTGGCGTAATACTCCAAAGGTCAGCGAAACCTGCGTTTACCAACATACGCAGAGCCTCCTGCTCAACCTGGTAACGGACCCGACCTGAATAATATTAACTATAGTTCAAACTATTCAGTTCATTGAGCTGCCTTCGTCGCGAATCGACCACATTGATTTCGAGATTCGCAACGATTAGCCAACCGTAATTAACGGTGAACTACCGTAATTAACGGGTAATTAACGACGTAATTAACGGTTGCTCATGCTTGACGGGTCTGCCACGACGCCATAGCCTTTGAGTTCTCACGCTGCAAAGGTATGTCTTGGTGAACAGGCAGAGGAGACTTTACAGAAGTCTCCCATGGCGGTTCAAGCGAAAAGACATACACCCGAAGCCCGCCACTGCGCGGGCTTCTTCGTTTCTGGTTCGTACGAAATTTCCTCCGATGGCACTTTGACGCGCTTTGGCGTGTGTTTAAGCCACTCCAAGCGATTGCAGCAAATATCCGTTATTGCGATTATCAAAAGCCAGCATGCGAAAAATTTTAGACGAACGGTAGGTGTCGCGGTTTGATGCAACTAAGCCGGGCTCAGGAAAATAATAATTATCTCTAATTTTCTATGTGTTTACTTGTGTTGACTTGTTGTTAGCCAATTCAGCTAGGTGCGCCGGGCTTGGTTGCCCAATATAGCTACGCAATGCGTAATAGTGCCTTGGCTATAGTGTGATTGGCTTCATCTTTGCGGTGAGACTTGAGGCCTGTGTAGCGTAAATGTTGAACTGTGATGCATTGCCCGGCGGGGGTGTTGGGCCATGGGTGTGACTGGAAAGTTGAGCATTCATCTGCTGCACCAGGTCGAGTAAATCGCACAGCACCTGCAGCACGTTGACTGACTCCGATCCCAACCAGGTCTTGGGTGCTTGTAGCCGCTGACTGATCCCGGCCACGCTCTTGCGCAGGCCCTGGATCTGCTCCTGCATGTCGCCGCCCACCGTGGCGTTGTGCTTCTGCCCCACCACCAGGTTCAGGTCGCGGCCGGTGGCCTGGTGCAGGTCATCCACGGCCGCCAGGCTTGCGGACCCACCCGACAGCAGCTTCATGGCGCCCAGCGCCTCGATCTTCTTGATCCCACCCACTGACTCGGTCGAATGGTCGTCCACCATCCTAGTGTGGTTCTGGAAGCTCTCGGTGTTCTCCAGGGCTTCCACTTCCCGCTCGATCGCCTTGTCCTGGATCTTGCCATCGGTCTGGCGTAGCCAGTTGCCGTCGGCATCGACCCGCTGCTGGCAGGCCTCGCTGTGCTGCCAGACCTGGTCGCCTTTCGGCACCCGGGGCAGGCTCAGGCCATGCGGCAGGATCTGGGTAATAAAGGGCTTGTGTGGCAGGCCATAGGCGAAGCTGACCACGACCGTGGTGCCTTCCTCGGGGAAGCCGAACATGCCGGCTTCCTGGCCCCCCATCGGTGCCGGCAGCGGTAGGCCGGTCAGGATCGGCAGGGCCGGATCGGGCTCGCCGTCGGGCAGCAGGACTTCGACGTCGACGCCAAAGCGTGGCCGGAAGTCGTCGCACAGCCCGGGCGCCGCCGGCGCATCAGGAATGGCCACCACCCGGCCAAAGCGTGGCAGGTGGTAGCCGCCGGTGAGTTCGGGAAACTGGCGCTCTACGCTGCGCCGGATTGCGTCTTCCATTTGATTGCCATCTGATTGCCGGCGAGGGTCACGCTGGTGATCCGCTCGCCTTGGTTAAAGGTGGCGCCCGGGCGAAGTC
>NZ_JALQCX010000086.1:0-4024 GCF_023241665.1 Pseudomonas morbosilactucae
AGGGGGATAAGTGCTTTTTCATTGAGATTTTTTCTCGCCACAAGACTTTTCAGGCGATCGCCCCGACATTAGTTCATTCAACCTACGCGGAGTTTTCAAGGGCGTGTCGTGCGAGGCAGATCCACTTCCTTTCTGCTGTGTGCAGCATTAGCAGGAATTGTTCCAATGGATTCGTACTTGGCGGTATAGAGCACGTTGAGGTATGCGCCTATGCGTAATTTTGGCGGTGCCGATTGACGCTATACAACTCTACTCCGCGAGCAATAAACTGCCTGCCGCAGATCGCAAAAACTATAAAGCGTATAGTTTCAGAAAATGAATGGAGTCGAAATGCCTGAATACATGTATCGATTTAGATCAGTTGAAAACCTTTTGGGCTCAGAAAGCAGGCAGGGAGAACTTGACGGACAATATATATATTTTGCTGCTTCCGAGACACTAAACGATCCCTTGGAAGGGTATAGGGAGTACTTCTGGTCTGGAGATGAAATTTTATGGAAAGGGCTGTTTCGCCACTACACTCGCACTCTATTTCTGGAGGTGATTAAGCATCTGGAAAATAGTACGGAACTAGGCAGTCTACTAATTCGGGAGGCTGCAGCGAATCAATATGAAGGGATTAAAAATTTCGGAGATGTAGCGTTTGAACGTTTTATCGAAAGTAAAATAATTAAAAGACATGTTGGTGTACTGAGTTCAGGTGAGCGCCATGTGAAAAGATCTGAATTACAGTGTCACTTGCAGTTGATTCATAAGTTTGCCATGCATTTAACTCTGTCGGTTACGCACGAAACTTTTCCTCTTGTGGGGTTTGATCCTGACAGTTTTGACGAGAAAAGGTTTGCTGATATTTCAAATATTTATTTGGATACGCTTGAAAATGAAATAAAAAAATCTGGTTCAGACGAAGGCTTAACGCTAGAGGAAAGCAATCAGCAGACACTTTCTCATCTCTCGCAAATGAATTTTCAAGCTCAATATCACCAGTGGAAAAATCATAAGGGCGACCGTTGGTTTAGTTTGACAATTGGCTTCCCTGAAGCTTATTGCGAAGGCCTTTGGAAACTAAACTTTCCCAATTGGTATGTCGCCTGCTTCATGTCTGAGTGTACAGACTCTTCTATTTGGGGTACTTACGGAAAAAACCATAGTGCTGCATGTTTGAAATTCAAAACCAATGGGCCGTCAGGTAAGAGGTCGCTGAATCTCAAGATGCCAGTAGGGGAGGGCAGAAACGGATTAGAGTTCAGGAACAAAGACGTAGATTTTAAAAGGGTCTCCTATGATGAAGCTTTCATAGAAATTGATTTTTTTGCATCAATGGGAAATGTGCCGACCTCATATTTGATCTCGGATTGGTTTACAGATGAAAAAGGAAAAAACAGTTCTCGGGCGGAAAGTGTACTCAGTGATATAGACGCTTGGAGGAAAAACTATCATGAAAACTATCGAAAAAGCATCACTGTAAAATTAAATGATTGGAAGAAGGAAAATGAGTACAGGCTGACTATGCACTCATTCGCTATAGATATTTCTAGCCCCAAAAACCGAGTAATCACATACAACTTCAATGACCTGGATGGGATTATTTTTGGCATTAATACCTCCCCGGAAGAAAAGATGAAAATTGTTTCTAAGATTGAACAGCTTTGCAAAATAAATCAACGAGATAACTTTAATTTCTACCAGGCGCGCTACGATAGCTCTCAACAAAAAATCCGTATAGATAAAGTAAAGATTCGGCAGTTGGGCAGCCAGCTGCGCTCCGACTTATAAGTCAATGAAAACAGTTCGGCGCTCATAGAAGCAGCACGCGCGGTTTTTTGGTGAATGCAGCAGCGTTGCTTAGTGCTAGTGTCGGGCAATGGGTATGTACTGCAATTTGCGTGTAATTTTGTAGACCTATACACCAATAGATGGAGTGGGGCGAAATGGGTAAAGCTGGAGAAATCAAACGCAATCATCACTACGTTTGGGCTCACTATCTTCGTAGTTGGGCAGTCAGCAATAACATATGGCATATAGGACCCAGCGGAAAAGTATCGTTTAATAGTGTGAAAGGCCTTTCTAAAGAAGAAGGTTATAACAACATAAAAGCATTGGGCGCTGAAGATATTCGGTTTCTAAAAAAATGGCCAACTCATGATTCCGAACTTCTTAAGCAATTTCACATGCGACAGATTGCGCATTTTGAGCACGCTTCTTTCCTGATGAACTGCCACATCGGGCAAGAAGGTCAGCCAGAATACGAAGAGCTTCGTAGGATATCGAGGGAGACAGAGGCTAATGTATTCGAAGAAACTCATACAATGATAGAGTCACTTGCGAGACCCATACTTGATAGCTTGATTAGCGGTGATGCGAGTTGTTTAGAGTCTAGTAAAAATAGCACAAACTTTTGTAATTTTCTTGCGCACCAACTTATGCGAACTAGAAAAGTAAGAGACTTGGTAATGGCTGAGTATAATAAAATTCAGCCCAAGAACTCTGTAGAGGAAGATTGCATTAGGCTTTTTAAGAAGAACTGGTGGTTAATCAGTTTTCTTAATGGCAGTAGCTTCGGCTATGGCTTGGTCATAGGTTTGAATCAATCTTATCGGACTTTCATTACCAACAATACAGACACGCCGTTCATAACAAGCGACTGTCCAGTTGTCAATATTCACGAATCTAGCAGTCGGAAAACGCCATTGGTGCCTCCGACGGGAATGGAGTTGTATTATCCAGTATCGCCGAAATATGCATATATAATCGGGGATACCGATAAATATGCTCGACTATCCCGTCAAATAAGTGAAGATGAAGTAAGAGAGTTAAACTTGGCGATGGTTAGCAATGCGCACCTGACAATCTATGCCAACTCAGAAAAAGCGATTAAAGAGGCTAGATCACGTTACAAGCGTGTTCGCTAAAGGGTTACTCTCGACTAGTTTTTTCCTAGTAGAGAGTCAAAATAAACGCAGCCTGCCATTTTTACGCAGTCACCGTTTTCAGTGTTGTCGATAGAATCGCCGCCTTTCCTGCATCAACTGAAAACTCTGAAGCATTAGTTGGCACAGAACTCGGTCCATGGACATGGCCTGCAATCTGCACTGCCATCTGCTCAATCAAATCTAATGTATCGCAAAGCACTTTGAAGATATTGATACTTTCTGATCCAACGTGATTTTTAGGCGCAATCAGACTTTGTCCTGCGCCTGCGATGCTCTTGCGCAGTCCTTTTATCTGCTCCTGCATGTCACCACCGACGGTAGCGTTGTGTTTCAGCCCCACCACCAGGTTCAAGTCCCGGCCTGTGGCCTGGTGTAGGTCGTCCACGGCCGCCAGGCTCGCGGACCCTCCCGACAGCAGCTTCATGGCGCCCAGCGCCTCGATCTTCTTGATTCCACCCACTGACTCGGTCGAATGGTCGTCCACCGTCCTGGTGTGGTTCTGGAAGCTCTCGGTGTTCTCCAGGGCTTCCACCTCGCGCTCGATCGCTTTGTCCTGGATCTTGCCATCGGTCTGGCGTAGCCAGTTGCCGTCGGCATCGACCCGCTGTTGGCAGGCCTCGCTGTGCTGCCAGACCTGGTCGCCTTTCGGCACCCGGGGCAGGCTCAGGCCATGCGGCAGGATCTGGGTAATAAAGGGCTTGTGTGGCAGGCCGTAGGCGAAGCTGACCACGACTGTGGTGCCTTCCTCGGGGAAGCCGAACATGCCGGCTTCTTGGCCCCCCATCGGCGCCGGCAGCGGTAGGCCGGTCAGGATCGGCAGCGCCGGATCTGGCTCGCCATCGGGCAGCAGCACTTCGACGTCGACGCCAAAGCGTGGCCGGAAGTCGTCGCACAGCCCGGGTGCCGCCGGCGCATCCGGAACGGCCACCACCCGGCCAAAGCGTGGCAGGTGATAGCCACCGGTGAGTTCGGGGAACTGGCGCTCTACGCTGCGCCGGATTGCGTCTTCCATTTGATTGCCATCTGATTGCCGGCGAGGGTCACGCTGGTGATCCGCTCGCCCTGGTTGAAGGTGGCGCCCGGGCGAAGTC
>NZ_JALQCX010000087.1:0-8606 GCF_023241665.1 Pseudomonas morbosilactucae
GCCGCTTGCCGCTTGCCGCTTGAGACTATTATCCCGTTTTCTAAATCAATCAACCCTAAAAAACAACTTAACAAATCAATCCGGCAGCGCAACACTGCGACTCATTCGGCTTCTCCGCCGACCGCGAACAACAAGAGAGGATGGTGCATATGGCAGGTTTCGATAAACGCGTAGCGTCGTACGCCGAGGCTCTGGAAGGTCTGGAAGACGGCATGACGGTACTGGCCGGCGGCTTCGGCCTGTGTGGCATTCCCGAGAACCTGATCGCCGAGATCAAGCGCCGCGGCACTCGCGAGCTGACAGTGGTCTCCAACAACTGCGGCGTGGATGGCTTCGGCCTCGGCGTGCTTCTGGAAGACCGGCAGATCCGCAAGGTGATCGCCTCCTACGTGGGTGAAAACGCCCTGTTCGAGAAGCAACTGCTCAGCGGCGAAATCGAAGTGGTGCTGACCCCCCAAGGCACCCTGGCGGAAAAAATGCGCGCAGGCGGTGCCGGCATCCCGGCTTTTTTCACCGCCACCGGCGTCGGCACCCCCGTTGCCGACGGCAAGGAAACCCGTGAATTCAATGGCCGCCCGTACCTGATGGAAGAGTCCATCACTGGTGACTTCGCCATCGTCAAAGGCTGGAAGGCCGACCATTTCGGCAACGTGGTGTACCGCCACACCGCCCAGAACTTCAACCCCCTGGCGGCCACTGCAGGCAAGATCACCGTGGTCGAAGTGGAAGAAATCGTCGAGCCGGGCGAGCTGGACCCGACGCAGATCCACACCCCGGGCATTTACGTCGACCGGGTCATCTGCGGCACCTTCGAGAAGCGCATCGAACAGCGCACCGTGCGCAAGTGATTGCCCGCTCCCAGCCCGACTAAAAAGGACAACAAACATGGCTCTTACCCGCGAACAAATGGCTCAACGCGTCGCCCGCGAAATGCAGGACGGCTACTACGTCAACCTCGGCATCGGCATTCCGACCCTGGTGGCCAACTACATCCCCGATGGCATGGAAGTCATGCTGCAATCGGAAAACGGCTTGCTGGGCATGGGCGCCTTCCCCACCGAGAGCGAAGTCGACGCCGACATGATCAACGCCGGCAAGCAAACCGTGACCGCCCGCACCGGTGCCTCGATCTTCTCTTCCGCCGAATCCTTCGCCATGATCCGTGGCGGCCACATCGACCTCACCGTGCTGGGGGCCTTCGAGGTGGACGTGGAAGGCAACATCGCCTCCTGGATGATCCCCGGCAAGCTGGTCAAAGGCATGGGCGGCGCCATGGACCTGGTGGCAGGTGCCGAGAACATCATCGTCACCATGACCCACGCCTCGAAAGACGGCGAATCCAAGCTCCTGCCCCGTTGCAGCCTGCCGCTGACCGGTGCCAACTGCATCAAGCGCGTGTTGACCGACCTGGCCTACCTGGAGATCGAGAACGGCGCCTTTATCCTCAAGGAGCGCGCCCCTGGGGTGAGCGTCGAGGAAATCGTCAGCAAGACCGCCGGCAAGCTGATCGTGCCGGACCATGTGCCTGAAATGCAGTTCGCCTGAGGAGGAATGATTCCATGCAAGACGTCGTCATCGTTGCCGCCACCCGTACCGCCGTCGGTAGCTTCCAGGGCTCCCTGGCCAACATCAGCGCCGTAGACCTGGGTGCTGCCGTCATCCGCCAACTGCTGGCGCAAACCGGCCTGGACGGTGCCCAGGTCGATGAAGTGATCATGGGCCAGGTGCTCACCGCCGGCGCTGGCCAGAACCCGGCACGCCAGGCCGCGATCAAGGCCGGCCTGCCCCACGCCGTGCCGGCCATGACCCTGAACAAAGTCTGCGGCTCCGGCCTCAAGGCCCTGCACCTGGCGGCCCAGGCCATCCGCTGCGGCGACGCCGAGGTGATCATCGCCGGCGGCCAGGAAAACATGAGCCTGTCCAACTACGTCATGCCCGGCGCCCGCACCGGCTTGCGCATGGGCCATAGCCAACTGGTCGACACGATGATCAGCGACGGCCTGTGGGACGCGTTCAACGACTACCACATGGGCATCACCGCCGAAAACCTGGTGGACAAATTCGGCATCAGCCGTGAAGCCCAGGACGCCTTTGCCGCCGCCTCGCAACAGAAAGCCGTGGCCGCCATCGAGGGCGGGCGTTTTGTCGATGAAATCACCCCGATCCTGATTCCCCAGCGCAAGGGCGACCCGGTGGCCTTCGCTCAGGACGAGCAGCCACGGGCCGGCACCACGGCCGAATCCCTGGGCAAACTCAAGCCGGCCTTTAAAAAGGACGGCAGCGTCACCGCCGGCAACGCCTCGTCGCTGAACGACGGCGCGGCGGCAGTGATCCTGATGAGCGCGGCCAAGGCCCAGGCCCTGGGCCTGCCGGTGCTGGCGAAAATCGCCGCCTATGCCAACGCCGGTGTCGACCCGGCGATCATGGGCATCGGCCCGGTCTCGGCCACCCGCCGCTGCCTGGACAAGGCCGGCTGGACCCTGGAGCAACTGGACCTGATCGAAGCCAACGAAGCCTTTGCCGCCCAGGCGCTGTCGGTGGGCCAGGAGCTGGGTTGGGACGCGAGCAAGGTCAACGTCAACGGTGGCGCCATCGCCATCGGCCACCCCATCGGTGCCTCGGGTTGCCGGGTGCTGGTGACCCTGCTGCACGAGATGCTCAAGCGCGACGCCAAGAAAGGCTTGGCGACCTTGTGCATCGGCGGCGGCCAGGGCGTGGCGCTGGCCATCGAACGGGCCTGACCCCACAGGTTCAACGCCCGGCTGGCGGACCCACGATATCCTCCGGCCGGGTGGCAACACCCCCGGCGCACCCTCGGTGCGTCGGGGTCCTGCCTACCCCCACACATGCACCGCCAACCCCGCCAAACCGCAGCCGAGCAACACCTGAATCACCCCGCGCTTGAACACCAGCAACGCCAACGCCGCCGCCAGCGCAATCAACGCCGAAGGCATGTCCAATGGGCCGTTGAAGCCGTTCGGCCAGAGCACGTGATAAGCGAAAAAGCACCCCAGGTTGACAATCACCCCCACCACCGCTGCGGTAATCCCGGTCAAGGGCGCGGTGAACTTGAGCACGTTGTGGGTCGACTCCACGAGCGGGCCGCCGGCGAGAATGAACACGAATGACGGCAGAAACGTGAACCAGCTCACCAGCCCCGCCGCCACCGCACCCGCCAGGAAAGCCTGCTGCGGCCCGAACACCTGCAACACATAGGCACCGATAAAGCCGACAAAGGCCACCACCATGATCAGCGGTCCGGGGGTGGTTTCCCCCAAGGCCAGGCCGTCGATCATCTGGGTCGGCGTCAGCCAGCCGTAATGGCCCACTGCGCCCTGATAGACATAGGGCAGCACCGCGTAGGCACCGCCGAAGGTCAGCAAGGCCGCCTTGGTAAAGAACCAACCCATCTGGGTCAGGGTGCCGTGCCAGCCGAATAGCAGGGTCAGGATGGCCATGGGCAGCGCCCACAACAACGCCCCCACTACCACCAGCCGGGCCAGTTTCCAGGGGCTGAAACGGGCGTGCTCCGGGGTGGGCGTGTGGTCATCGATCAGCGCCGGGGCGCCGGCCTTTTTCGCCGGGCCGTGGCCGCTGCCGGCAAAGGCCCGGGGGGCCAGGCGCCCTCCAAGATAACCGAGCGATGCCGCCCCCAATACGATCAGCGGGAACGGCACGTTGAAGGCGAAGATGGCGGTGAACGAGGCCCCGGCAATCGCCCACAGCCACTGGTTTTTCAAGACCCGCGAGCCGATGCGCACCGCGGCCTGGAGCACGATCGCGGTCACCGCCGGCTTGATCCCGTAAAACACCCCGGCCACCACCGGCACGTCGCCCAAGGCGATGTACAGCCACGACAGGGCAATCAGGATAAACAGCGACGGCAGCACAAACAGCAAGCCGGCGATGATGCCGCCACGGGTCCGGTGCAGCAGCCAACCGATGTAGGTCGCCAGTTGCTGGGCTTCGGGCCCGGGCAGCAACATGCAGTAGTTCAGGGCATGCAGAAATCGTGCTTCGGAGATCCAGCGACGGCGCTCCACCAGCTCCTGGTGCATGATCGAAATCTGCCCGGCCGGCCCACCGAAGCTGATAAAGCCCAACTTGAGCCAGAACCAGAAGGCTTGCGCCAGGCTGACAGGCGCCGGCGGCGCGGCTGAAGGGGCAATCGGCGGGGCGGCGTCAGGCATGGTGCGTTCCTGGACAGTTTGGGGCAGTCGCAAGCCGCCACGTTACGGCTAAAGCGTGAAAGCACCAAGACAGCAAACGCCTCTACGACCCTGTCAGGCGCAACGCCTCCTCACGCAATGACACGCAGAAGGCTTCGACAAAGCTCGACGAGGGTCGGTAGTCCGGGCGGATCAGCATCACCCGGTAGGGAATCGACAGTTGCAATGGGCGGATCACCAGCCCTCGGCCCTGCTCTTCCAGCGCCGTCAGCGGGTTGATGATCGCCACCCCCAGGCGCTGCCGGACCATGGCACACACCGAAGCGGCGCTGGTGGTTTCCACCACCACTCGACGGTCGACGCCGGCCTGGCGAAAGTGTTCGTCGAGGGTCTGGCGGTACAGGTCCAGGCCGGAAAGGTTGATAAAGTCCACGCCCTGGAAATCCTCCAGGGCCAGTTGCGCCTTGGCCAGCAGCGGATGCCCGTCCGGCAGCACGCAGACCATGTCGGCACAGAACAGCAGCTCGCCCTGGGTTCCGCGCGGCACATGCTCGTTTTCGGTCAGGCCCAAGTCATGGCGCTGGGCGCTGAGAGACTCTTCGAGCAGGGGCGACTCCTGGGCGGTGATGCTCAGGCCGATGCCGGCGTGCTGGTGTTGAAAATGCTTGAACACCCGGGGCAGCAGGGTCTGGGAGAACAACGGCAGGCAGGTGATGCTCAACTGGCCGTGTTCGAAACGCCGCATCGACTGGGCCAGGCTGTTGATCCGCTCCAGGCCCAGATACGCCCGCTCCACCTCTTCGAACAGCAGCATGGCCTGGGCCGTGGGCAGCAGACGGCCGCCTTCGCGGTCGAACAGCTTGAGCCCGGAGAGGCTCTCCAGCCGGGCCAGTTCACGGCTCAGGGTCGGTTGCGAGGTGAACAGCAGGCGCGCCGCGCCGGTGACGCTGCCGGCCTGCATGATGGCGCGAAACACCTCGATATGCCGCAGGGAAATCTGCACGGTTGGACTCCAGGAAAAACCAGACCCATATCAGAACTGAATCGACTGACAAAAAATAGATATTTTATTGAATAGCTCGCCTTGGGCATGCTGGCCCTCTCCTTTAGGCCGCCAACAGCAGATCGCCATGCCCTTCTCCCCCGCACAACTGACCGCCGCCGTTCGCCAGCACGGCACCCCGCTGTGGTGCTATGACGCCGCCACCATCCAGGCGCGCATCGCCCAGTTGCACGTCTTCGACGTGGTGCGCTATGCGCAGAAAGCCTCGTCCAACCTGCACCTGCTGCGCCTGATCCGCGAAGCCGGGGTGCAGGTCGATGCGGTGTCCCTGGGGGAAATCGAGCGCGCCCTGCTGGCCGGCTTCAGCCCAGCGGGCGATCCGGCTGGGGTGGTGTTCACCTGCGATCTGTTCGACGCCCCGACCCTGGCGCGGGTGGTGGAGTTGCAGATCGAGGTCAACGCCGGTTCCATCGACATGCTGCGCCAACTGGGCGAGCGCTCCCCGGGCCATCGGGTGTGGCTGCGCATCAACCCCGGCTTCGGCCACGGCCACAGCCGCAAAACCAACACCGGCGGCGAAAACAGCAAGCACGGTATCTGGCACGAGCAGATGGATGACGCCCTGGCCGTGATCCGCCAGCACGGCCTGCACCTGGTGGGCCTGCACATGCACATCGGTTCCGGCGTGGATTACGCCCACCTGGAGCAGGTCGGCGCAGCCATGGTCGCGGCGGTGAAAGCCCTGGACCACGACATCGAGGCCTTCTCCATCGGCGGCGGCTTGTCCACGCCTTATCGCGAAGGCGACGAACCAGTGGACGTACAGCGCTACGCCGCTGCCTGGAGCCAGGCCCGCCAGGAGATCGAAGCCTTCCTCGGGCACAAGGTGCGCATGGAAATCGAACCGGGGCGGTTCCTGGTGGCCGAGGCCGGTTGCCTGGTGAGTGAAGTGCGGGTGGTGAAAGACGCCGGCCAGCATCACTTCGTGCTGGTGGACACCGGCTTCAACGACCTGATGCGCCCGGCCATGTACGGCGCCTACCACGGCATGAGCCTGCTGGGTGCCGACGGCCAGCCGGTGCAGCGTCCCGAGCGCCTGAGCGTGGTCGGCGGCCCGCTGTGCGAGTCCGGCGATATCTTCACCCAGGACGACCAGGCCCTGACCCCGCACCTGCTGCCGCAAGCCCAGGTCGGTGATCTGCTGGTGATCCACGACACCGGTGCCTATGGCGCCAGCATGTCGTCCAACTACAACAGCCGGCCGCTGCTGCCGGAGGTGTTGTTCGAAAACGGTGAAGCCCGCTTGATCCGCCGTCGCCAGCCCCTGAGTGACCTGCTGGAGCTGGAACTGGGGCTTTGACCCAGGCATGAAAAAGCCCCGCTGCGGACTGCGCAGCGGGGCTTTTTTTTGGCCTCAGGGATCGACCTGGGCCATAAGTTCCGGCACCGACTCCGGGCGCTTGGCGTAACGCTGGGCCAACACCGCGCAGACCATCAGCTGGATCTGGTGGAACAGCATCAGTGGCAGGATCAACACGCCGATGGTGCTGCCGGCGAACAACACTTGGGCCATGGGCACGCCGGTGGCCAGGCTCTTCTTCGAACCGCAGAAGAGGATGGTGATGCGGTCTTCCTGGCTGAAGCCAAAGGCCTTGCCCAGCAGGCTCGACGCCAACAGCACCAGGGCCAGCAGCACGCAACAGGCCAGCACCAGGCCCAGCAGTTCCAAGGGCGGAATCTGCTGCCAGATGCCTTCGTTCACCGCTTCGCTGAAGGCGCCGTAGACCACCAGCAGGATCGAACCCTGGTCGACGAATTTCAGCCAGCTTTTATTGCGCCCGACCCAGGCACCGATCCAGCGCCGGGCAATCTGCCCGGCCACGAACGGCAGCAGCAGTTGCACGCTGATCTTGAGGATCGCATCCACGGTCGAACCACCGTCACCGTGAACATTGAGCAGCAACGTCACCAGCAGCGGCGTAAGGAAGATGCCGAACAGGCTGGAGGCCGCGGCACTGCAGATCGCCGCCGGGATGTTGCCCCGGGCCAGGGAAGTGAAGGCGATCGCCGACTGCACTGTGGCCGGCAAAGCGCACAGGTAGAGCATGCCCAGGTACAGCTCGTTGCCTACCAACGGCGACAGCAGCGGCTTGAGGGCCAGGCCCAGCACCGGGAACAGCACAAAGGTCAGGCCGAACACCAACAGGTGCAGGCGCCAGTGGCCGGCTCCGGAAATGATCGCCTCCCGCGAGAGCTTGGCGCCGTGGAGGAAAAACAGCAGGGCAATGGCGATGTTGGTCAGCCAGCCAAAGCCCACGGCCACCTGGCCGCTGGCGGGCAGGAAGCTGGCGAGCAGGACCACCGCAACCAGGGTCATGGTGAAGGTGTCGGGTAACAGACGGGAAAGCTTCATGGGCAGGATCATCCAGGGGGTTGCCAAAAACCGTGGAGCGACTCTAACGTGCTCGCTGTTTGCCGACTAACGCCAATGAGCCAGTAAATGCCGACTAAAGGACATGAAAAAGCCGTTCGGCGCAGTATTCCAGGGCTTCCCAGCCTGCCGCGACCGATTTACGGTCGCACCGAATCCCTGCCCAACCGCGCCTTGACCCGGCGCCACAGCCACCCGTGGGTGCAACTGTCCTATGCGATTGCCGGGGTGCTGGAGGTGCAGACCAGCGCCGGGCGCTTTGTCGCCCCACCGCAACGGGCGGTGTGGATTCCGGCGGGCATGCCGCACCAGGTGTTCAGTTCGCCGCGCACGGAAATGCGCAGCCTGTACCTGGATTGCAGCGTCACCGCCTGGGCCGCCGAGCGCTGCCAGGTGCTGGCCGTGAGCAGCCTGCTGCGGGAGCTGATCCGCAGTTTCAGCGAGCTGCCGGTGGAATACGCCGAAGACGCGGCCGAAGGACGCCTGGCCCAAGTGCTGCTGGACCAGTTGGCCGCTGCGCCGCAACTGGACCTGATGCTGCCGCTGCCCCACGACGCGCGCCTGCGGCAGATCTGCCGCAGCCTGCAACAGCACCCGGAACAGGCCACCACCTTGAGCCAGTGGGGCCAGAAACTGGGGGTGACGGAGAAAACCCTGAGCCGGCTGTTCCTCGCCGAGACCGGCCTGACCTTCCGCGCCTGGCGCCAGCGCCTGCGCCTGCTCGGGGCACTGACGCCGCTGGAACAGGGCGAACGCGTCACCGACGTGGCCCTGGCCTGCGGCTACGACTCCACCTCCGCCTTTATCGCCGCCTTCCGCCAACAATTCGCCACCACCCCCGGCGAATACTTCCGCTAGCCCCTGCCCAGCAAGAGCGGGACGCGGAGCAGCCTAGGAGGCGTTCCCACGGGGGACCGTGGGAACGCGCGGTGAGGCGCCTGGCCTCTGTGGGAGCCGGCTTGCCGGCGATGGCGAGCTCACAGGCGCTATCGCTGGCAAGCCA
>NZ_JALQCX010000088.1:0-15159 GCF_023241665.1 Pseudomonas morbosilactucae
TTTTTTGTGCAAAGCCAGATGGTGGTGCAAACCATGCTCCCGCCCAAGCCCGCTGCGGGGTCTGTGAGCTTTATCCCCTTTGCACTGAGTGCAAGGTTTTGCAACGAAGTGCAGTGGCCTTACACAGCGGCACAGGGCGAAGGGGAAATAGTCAGATTGATGAGACGCCCGGTTTACACGGGGTACAGCTGCGAAAACTAGCGAAAGACGAGGTTTTCATTTTTGGAACAGCTCTCACCAGGTGCGATTCAGAGGCAGCACAACCAGATAGAAAAAACCGCTGTGAGGCACGGCCCATAAGGCTCTTCGGTGTTTATGTTCATTGCACCGCATCACCACAGATCCGCTGGCACTCAGTACCCATTTCGCCCCTGTGAAAAAGACGAAAAAGCGAATAGCGCCTGGGCATTTTCCAGACGAGGGCTGGGAAAAAGGTAATTTTGGTAATCGATGGATGAAAACCGGCTGGAGCCCTTGTAAATCGTGGCTTCCAGGCATTACCTCAGAGGGTAATTTTAGGTAAGGCGAAAGGTAATATTTTGTTCAAGCCCTTATTTTACTGGGCCTGGCGGTGACTCGGTATTACTCATGCTAAAGGTAATTTTCTAACCATCTTATTACCTTATTATTACCTCTACAAAAACCTACCAACCACCTGATTTTATTGGGTTTTATCCCCTACTTTGAAAGCGCATTACCAAAATTACCTTTTTCCCAGGGGTCAACATAAAACGGGGAAAACCCCTGATACGACCACATTCTGCAACCTGGTGCATTTATGCCATGGGACCGCCATGGGACAGATCCTATGCGCGCCGCTGGGCTACAGCCCTTGTAAACCGGGGGCCCTGGTTCCGAAAATCGCTCACGGGTAGTTTCGAATCCCTCCTTCACCGCCATATTCGATGTACAGAAAACCCCTGAAGGCGTCAAAGCCTCAGGGGTTTTTTGTTGCCTGTCGATCAGCCTCGGCCGAGTCCGCCCAAGCGTGCAATCAGCGGTTCCAGGCTCGGGCGCTTGCTGGCCCATTCGTCCCGGGTGATGCCCAGCAGGGTGACGTCGATGCGCTGGCCGTCCTTGATGACATTGCGACGCCGCACGCCTTCTATCAGGAAGCCGAACTTCTGGTGCATCTTGATCACCGCCGGGTTGGTTTCCAGGACCTCGCAGTTGAGTTTTTCCAACTGCGCCGTGTTGAAGGCGTAGTCGAGCATCCAGAACTCCACCAGGCTGCCCAGGCCTTTGCCTTGTAACTGCGTGTCCAGATAAAACGCCCAGTCGGCGGTTTTCTGCTGCGGGTTGATGGCGTTCAGCGAAACCACACCGGCGGCCTGCCCTTCCAGCATCACCACAAAAACCGCCTGGCGCGGATTGTCTGCCAGTGAGTTCAACCAATTGGCGTGCTCTTGTTCGCTGATTTCATGGGAGGTGTACATGTATTTGCGCACATCCGCCTGGTTGCGCAGCGCACGTACCTGGGCTTGTACCTCGGCACTGGCATCGATCAAGGGAACGCATTGCATGGGACTCATCCTTGTGGAGTGGGGCCGACCTGAAAGTGGCGATTATTTCAGAGTGGGCGCGTTGGCAGGTACTGATTAACGCCACTCGAGCCCCGTGCCGCTCCTGTTGAATTCGCCGCCATTCGTCGGCCTTTGCCCGAGCGGTCGGCAAGTCTGTAAATGACCGTCTAGTCTCAAAAGCTGTGACGGCCAGTATTACCCAGGCAATCAGGTGCTTGCCGGTACTGGTCGGTTGTTGGAGGGAACAGGGATATGAGTACTCCTTATATCGAGGACAACGGGGATGAGTTCCCAATCAACAACCTGGTGCGCTGTGGCCAAGCGGCTTTCGAAGACAATGTTGAAGAACGGCCAAGCAGGTCTTCAGCAGGCAAGAGTCGTTCAGGGGCAATGCCCGTCGTCAGCGGTTCGTTGTTTTTCCCCAAAGCCCAGCCCAGGAGAAAGTAAGGGCGGCACCCACAGGCCCCGCCCATGTGCGGGGCTTTTTTGTGCCCGGTACTCGCCACACATCTCCCGCCGCTCTAGATCAGGGCTGCGATTGCCCTCGGAAACATGCACTTAAATATCGGCCATCTGCGCCCTACTCGCGGTAATTGCCGAAAATAGTGCACATCCGTACACTGCGCCACCTTTTGCCTCGGTGGGCCTGTAGATGCTGTATCTGTTTCGCATGTTGTTGATGGGCCTGCATTTTATCGCCGCCGGTGTACTCGGCGTGCTGCTCGGGCTGTGCCGCCCCTTCAACCCTGACAACAGCCGCCTGTGCGCCCGCTTTTATGCGTTGCCGGCGATGTGCTTCCTCGGCCTGCGGGTCAAGGCCGAAGTCGGGCCCTTGATGGACAAGCCAAACGGCTGCGTGATCATCGCCAACCACCAGTCCAACTACGACCTGTTCGTGTTCGGCAACGTGGTGCCGCGGCGTACCGTGTGTATCGGCAAGAAGAGCCTGAAGTGGGTACCACTTTTTGGCCAGTTGTTCTGGCTGGCGGGCAACGTGCTGATTGACCGCGGCAATGCGCAAAAGGCGCGTCGCTCGATGCTGACCACCACCCACACGCTGCAGCACAAAGAGACGTCGATCTGGGTCTTCCCTGAAGGCACCCGCAACCTCGGCGAGGAGCTGTTGCCCCTCAAGAAGGGCGCGTTCCAAATGGCAATCGCCGCCGGTGTGCCGATCATTCCGGTGTGCGCCAGCACCTACATCAAGCACATGCGCCTGAACCGCTGGCGCGCTGGCAAGATTCTGATTCGCTCACTGCCCGCCATCCCTACCGCTGGGCTGAGCATGGACGACATGCCGCAGCTGATGGCCCAGTGCCGCGAGCAGATGCGCGACTGCATCGCCGCCATGGATCGGCAGTTGCAAGGCGCCTGATTCCACTGTTCGTCGATCAAACCCGCCGCTGGCGGGTTTTTTATTGCCCCGAACTCTTGCACGCGCACTGACTCTGATCAGGCATTGCAGGCTAAGCTGCTCAAGGCCTGTCACCCTCATATTGATAAGAAGAAGCGAATCGGAACCATGGGTAGAGTTGTTGCTGCTGCCGTTTATAGCGCGGGCAAGAAAGTTACGGATATCACCCTGGATGAAGGCGCGGCCTGGGCGGCCAAGCCCGGGCACTTTGTGTGGATCGGCCTTGAAGAGCCCAATGCCCACGAGTTGGCCAATCTGCAACGCCAGTTCAACCTGCACGAACTGGCCATCGAGGATGCCCTGGAAAAACACAGCCGGCCGAAGCTGGAAACCTTCGGCGACGCGCTGTTTATCGTCACCTACTCGCCCGTGCGCGAAGGCGGCAAGCTGGAGTTCATCGAGACCCATATCTTTGCCGGCAACGGCTACATCATCACGGCCCGCAACGGTCACTCCAAATCCTACGGCTATGTGCGCCAGCGCTGTGAAGCGCGACCGCTGCTGCTGGAGCATGGAGAAGATTTTGTGCTCTACGCGCTGCTGGATTTCGTCACCGAGAACTACCAGCCAGTCAGCGAAGCCATTCACGCCGAGATCGACGAACTGGAGCGCAACGTGCTGTGCAATTCACTCAACGAACGGGATGTCCAGCACCTTCACGGCCTGCGCCGCGATGTGTTGCGCCTGCGTCGCCATGTGGCGCCGATGGTGGAGATCAGCGAGGAGCTGCAGAAGCTCAGCTTCCCGTTTATCGACAAAAACATGCGCCCGTATTTCCGCGACGTGCAGATCCACGTGACCCGGCAGATGGAAGACCTTTCCACCCTGCGCGACATCGCCAGCCAGACCATCGAGATCGGCGTGCTGCTGGAAGCCTCGCGACAAAGTGTGGTGCAACGCAAGTTCGCCGCCTGGGCGGCGATCCTGGCGTTCCCTACCGCGGTGGCGGGGATCTATGGGATGAACTTCCAGAACATGCCGGAGCTGAGCTGGCACTACGGCTACTTCGGCGTGCTGGGGTTCATCGGTGTAGGCTGCATCGGCTTGTGGGCCAGCTTCAAGCGTTCCGGCTGGCTGTAGGGTTCAAACGCCCGCCCCGGCCAAGGGAGCGGGCGCAAGGTCAGGCCGACTTGGCTTCGGGCTTGTGGGCCACGAACCGCATCATCCACTCCGCCACCGTGGTGCCGTGGTGGTCATGCTCAAGGCTGGCCATGCCCTTCTGGTAAATCTGCTCCCCCAGGTGCTGCTGGCGGATGTCCAACAATGCCCGAGAGTAGTCGTGAATGAATTCCGGGTGGCCCTGGAAGCACAGCACCTGGTCGTTGATGTGGTAGGCGGCAAACGGGCAGAAGTCGCTGGAGGCAATCACCGTGGCGTTTTCCGGCAACGCCGTCACCTGGTCCTGGTGGCTGATCAACAGCGTCAATTCTTCCACCACCGGGTTCATCCACGGCGCCTTGGCGGCCAGTTGATAGTTGTGGGTACCCACACCCCAGCCTTGGGTCGCGCGCTCGCTTTTGCCACCAAGCAACAGCGCCAGCAGTTGGTGACCGAAGCAGATGCCCAGCAGCTTGTCGCCACGCTCGTAGCGCTCCAGCAGATAGGTCTTGAGGGTCTGAATCCACGGATCGCTGCCAAAGGAGTCGGCCTTGCTGCCCGTCACCAGGTAAGCGTCGAAGCTCAACTCATCGCTCGGGTAGTCGCCTTGCATCACGTTGAAGATGCTGAACTCGGCGGCGATCGGTTGCCGCGAGAACAGGCGCTGAAACATCTGCCCGTAACCCTGATATTGATCGACCAGCTCGGGGCGCAGAATGTCGGTTTCCAGGATGCAGATGCGTAGCGACATAAAAAATACCTGACACGATGAATGGAAAAATGAACGCCCAGAGCCTGCCTTGAAACGCCACGTCAAGGCAAGCCCCGCACTGCATCACTCTGTGCCCTTCGAGGTCAGAACAACAGGCCTTGGCTGGCCTTTTCCAGCAGCAGCGCCGGTGGGGCGAAACGCTGGCCATATTGCTCGGCCAAATACTGCGCGCGCGCGATGAAGTCCTTGAGCCCGTACTGGTTGATGAACTGCAACGCCCCCCCGGTCCAGGCGGCAAAGCCGATGCCGAGGATCGAGCCGATATTGGCGTCGGCCGTCGACTGCAACACCCCCTCCTCCAGGCAGCGCACGGTTTCAATGGCCTGTACGAACAGCAGCCGGTCCCGTACATCTTGGGGCGGGATCTGCGCATCGGCCTGGTAAAAGCGCGTGCGCAAGGTTGGCCACAGGTGTTTCTGACCTTGCGCCGGGTAATCGTAGAAGCCACCGCCCGCGGCTTTACCGGGCCGCTGGTACTCATGGACCAGTGCATCGATCACCGCAAAGGCCGGGTGACTGTTGGCCACCTTGCCTTCGGCGTGCAGGTCCTTGGCCGTCTGCTCGCGGATATGGCTCATCAGGCTCAGCGACACCTCATCGGAAATCGCCAAGGGACCAACGGGCATGCCGGCCTTGCGGGCCTCGGTCTCGATCATCGGCGCTGCAATTCCCTCGCCCAGCATGGCGATGCCTTCATTGGTAAAGGTGCCGAATACCCGCGAGGTGAAGAAACCACGGCGGTCGTTGACCACGATCGGGGTCTTGTTGATCTGCCGGACAAAGTCGAACCCCTGGGCCAGGGTTGCGTCGCTGGTCTGGGCGCCCTTGATGATTTCCACCAGGGGCATTTTTTCCACAGGGCTGAAGAAGTGCAAGCCGATGAACTTGTCGGGGTTGGGCACCGCCGTCGCCAGGCCGGTAATGGGCAGGGTCGACGTATTGGAGGCCATGACCGCCTCCGCCCCCACCACCGCCCGTGCGGCCGCCGAAACCTTGGCCTTGAGCGCCCGGTCCTCGAACACCGCTTCGATGATCAGGTCGCAACCCGCCAGGTCCGCCTCGTCCTGGCTGCAGTGAATGCGAGCCAGGGTCGTTTCGCGCTGCACCTGGCTCAACTGGCCACGGGCGACTTGCTTGTCCAGCAAGGCCGCCGAATGCGCCTTGCCCTTCTCGGCCGCCGCCAGGCTGATGTCTTTGAGCACCACATCAAGACCGGCCACGGCACTGACATGGGCGATCCCCGCGCCCATCATGCCGGCCCCCAGCACCCCGACCTTTTTCGTCACATAAGGCGCCACGCCCTGGGGACGAGAACTGCCGGCATTGACCTGATTGAGCTGGAACCAGAAGGCGCCGATCATGTTCTTCGCCACCTGGCCCGTGACCAGTTCGGTGAAGTAGCGGGCCTCGATCAACTGCGCGGTGTCGAAGTCCACCTGAGCCCCCTCCACCGCCGCGCAGAGGATCTTCTCCGGTGCCGGAAAGCAGCCCTGGGTTTTGGCACGCAGGATCGACGGCGCAATGGCCAGCATCTGGGCAACTTTCGGCTGGGCAGGCGTACCGCCGGGGATCTGATAACCCTTGATGTCCCAAGGCTGTTTGGCCTGGGGATTGGCCAGTATCCAGGCCCGCGCCTGAGCCAGCAACGCTGGGCGATCCGCCGCCAACTCATCGATCAAGCCAGCCTGCAGCGCCTGCTGCGCCCGCACCTTGCGGCCCTCCAGCAGATAAGGCAGGGCCTTTTCCAGCCCCAGCAAACGCACCATGCGCACCACACCGCCGCCGCCCGGCAACAACCCCAGGGTGACTTCCGGCAGCCCGATCCGCAGCCCGCTGTCGTCCAGGGCGATTCGGTGATGACAGGCCAGGCAGATTTCCCACCCGCCACCCAGGGCCGTGCCATTGATCGCCGCCACCACCGGCTTGCCGAAGGTTTCTAGGGTGCGCAACTGGCCCTTGAGGTCCAGCACATGGTCGTAGAACGCACGGGCCTCGGGCTTGCCCACCTTGATCAATTCATTAAGGTCGCCGCCGGCAAAGAAAGTCTTTTTCGCCGAGGTAATGATCACCCCGGCAATCGACGCCTGTTCGGCCTGTAGCCGCGCCAGCGTGGCGGCCATGGCGTCGCGGTACACGGCATTCATGGTGTTGGCGCTCTGGCCCGGCATATCGAGGGTCAGCACCACGATCTGGTCCTGGCCTTTTTCGTAACGGATGGCTGCGGTCATGACAAAGGTCCTTGAAGTCGGGGCTCAGAGGCGTTCGAGAATGGTGGCGATGCCCATGCCGCCGCCGACACAGAGGGTCGCCAGGCCATAGCGCTGCTGGCGGACTTCCAGTTCGTCGAGCAGGGTGCCGAGGATCGCGCAACCGGTGGCGCCCAAGGGGTGGCCCATGGCGATGGAACCGCCATTGACGTTGACCCGGGCCGGGTCGATGGCCATGTCCTTGATGAACTTGAGCACCACCGAGGCAAAGGCTTCGTTGACCTCGAACAAGTCGATGTCCTCGACCCTCAATCCAGCCTTGGCCAAGGCCTTGCGCGTGGCGGGCGCAGGGCCGGTGAGCATGATGGTCGGGTCGGTGCTGGTCACCGCCGTGGCTACGATCCGTGCCCGCGGCTTGAGCCCCAGTTCGCGGCCCTTGGCTTCGGAACCGATCAGCATCAGGGCCGCACCATCGACGATCCCAGAACTGTTGCCCGGGGTGTGCACATGGTCGATGCGCTCGACATGGCTGTAGACCCGCAACGCGGTGGCGTCGAAACCCATGTGCCCGATCATCTCGAAACTCGACTTGAGCTTGGCCAGGCCTTCAAGGGTGCTGTCGGCGCGAATGAACTCATCATGGTCCAGCAACACCAAACCATTCTGGTCTCGCACCGCCACCAGGGATTTGCTGAACGCGCCAGCGGCTCGCGCCCGGGCGGCCTTGTGCTGGGAATGCAGGGCAAAGGTATCGACGTGTTCGCGGCTGAAGCCTTCCAGGGTGGCAATCAGGTCGGCGCCGATGCCCTGGGGCGTGAAGTGGCTGTGCAGATTGGTCTGCGGGTCCAGCACCCAGGCACCGCCGTCGCTGCCCATGGGCACCCGTGACATCGACTCGACGCCCCCGACCACCACCAGCTCCTCGAACCCGGAGCGCACCTTCATTGCCCCGAGGTTGACCGCCTCCAGCCCCGACGCGCAGAAACGGTTGATCTGTACCCCGGCCACGCTGACATCCCAATCGGCCACCAGCGCTGCGGTCTTGGCGATGTCCGCCCCTTGGTCACCCACCGGGGTCACGCAGCCCAGGACGATGTCGTCCACCTGGCTGGTATCGAGGTCGGTGCGCTGCTGCAACGCGCCGAGCAGGCCGGCCACCAGGTTCACCGGTTTGACGCCGTGTAAGGCGCCATCGGCCTTGCCTTTGCCACGGGGGGTGCGTAACGCATCGAATATCAACGCTTGGGTCATGACGTCCTCGAACCGCTGTGCAGGGGGAGAAAGGCGAGTCGTCACTTTTGAGCGCGAGCGCCATGGATTCAATGACCGATACGCTCAGTGGCCTTGACGGTCACGCTCAGACGAACGGTAGCCGGCTAACAGATCCCTGCGCGGCACTCGGCAAAGTGTCTAGCCAAAGGCTGGCCAAGAAGGTGGCAATAGGCCTCATGCCTTTTTAAGCAGTTAGATTTATAAATTCATATGAAATGGATCTAAGCCAGAGGATACAAGGCCCCTAAGGTAGAAAGGCGGCATGTTGGAAAGAGTTTTTATGGGGAACGCGTAAGAAAAAGGACACATGGGCGGCTCATAGTGAAGTAGAGCGACATGAATCAGATGCTCAGGAATAACAACAAAAGGCACTCAGCCATGTTTAAACATTCGAAAGTACGTCAGGCGGGGCTCATTCTTTTTGCAACCACACTGCTGCTGATCTTGCCCAATCTCACCAAGGTGATTGGCTAGGGCCTGGCAGGTCTTGCATCCACTTCGGCAACTTTTTACCCCGGCCAACTACCGGGGTACGGACTTGTGTGCCAGTCTTCCTGCACCATCGAACGGGGAAGATTCATGCGCCATTGGCTTGCACTCGCAGCACTCTGCAGCTGCCTCACCGCCCAGGCGGGCATCGTTGACGTCAACCGTGCAGTGGACGAGATCAATGATGGCGCGCTGATCCTGGACTTGCGCAACAACAGCGACTTTGCCGCCGGCAACGTGCACAACTCACTGCAGGTCGACCTTGAACTGGAGGACGGCACCGGCATCAGCGCCGAGGGCCTGGCCTACCAGTTGCGCAAGATGGTGCTGGACCCCAACGCCACGGTGGTCATCTACAGCGACACCAACCAGCACGCCCTCGAGGCCGAAGACACCCTGATCAAACATGGCTACTTCGGTATCGTCAACGGCGGCAACTACGAAGAGTTGCGAGACGCCCTGTTCGATCACGTCTCCCAACCCATTGATGTGCTGCCAGGCGACGAACCCACCGACGACGATGTGACGGCGATCAATTGAAACCTCTACTTTTCTGCACAGCCCTGCTCCTCAGCCCTTCCCTGTCAGCCGCGCAACTGGTCATCGACCTAGGGGCCGGCAGCCGTACCTGGCAGACCGAAGAACTGCTCAAGCACCCCGAAGCCCGAACCATCAGCATCAAGGATGACGTCTCCTACAAACGCGACATGCAGTATCGCGCGGTGCCGGTCGCCGTCTTGCTCGATGGGGTCAAGGCAGAAGACCATCTGCAGGCGGTTGCCCTGGACGGCTTTGCCGCCGAACTCAGCGCCGGGCCACTGCTCAATCGCCAAGGCGCACAAGCCTGGCTGGCGATTGAAGACCCGGCCCAGCCCTGGCCGGCACTCGGTGAAGGCAAACACAGCGCAGGGCCGTTCTACCTGGTCTGGAGCAACCCCCAGGCCGGGCACATCAGCCCCGAACAATGGCCCTTCGAGGTCGCCAGCATAAAGCGCCTGGCGCCGGTGGCCGAACGCTTCCCGGCACTGCGCCCGGCCCCGCAACTGGCAGCCGACGATCCGGTGAACCAGGGTTTTGCACTGTTTCAGAAAAACTGCCTGGCCTGCCATCGCCTCAATGGCGCAGGCGACTCGCAATTCGGCCCGGACCTGAACATCCCCTACAGCCCCACCGAGTACTTCGGCGGCGACTTCCTCAAGCGCTACATCCGCGACCCACAGAGCCTGCGCCGCTGGCCCCAGGCGAAGATGCCAGGGTTCTCCAGCAGCGTGCTGACCGACCCTGAACTGGACCGGCTGGTGGCGTACCTGAAGCACATGGCAGGGCGCAAACAAAGCGCCCCGTAGCTCGGCCGTTCGTTACGCAAGCAGCTTACTGGCGCTGCACCGCAATGGCTGGCGCCACCCGCACCTTGGCGTGCATCTGCTCGCCCCCGCCGCCGCGCCGCATGCCCCGCACCGGGCAGGCATCCAGGTAATCCAGGCCCACCGCCAGCTTCAAGTGGCGCTCAGGCCGGGCCAGTTCGTTGGTCACGTCAAAGCTGTACCAAGCGTCGTCCAGCCAGGCTTCCGCCCAGGCGTGGCTGGCCAGGTGTTCACTGTTTTCGCTGTACAGGTAACCCGAGACGAACCGGGCGGGAATGCCCAGGCTGCGGGCGCAGGCGAGAAAGGCATGGGTATGGTCCTGGCACACCCCGGCACCGCCGGCAAAGGCTTCGGCGGCGCTGGTTTCAATCTCGGTGGAGCCCGGCTGGTAAACCATGTGCTGGTTCAACCCATGC
The DNA here is from genome assembly GCF_023241665.1 of Pseudomonas morbosilactucae. Taxonomy (NCBI): domain Bacteria; kingdom Pseudomonadati; phylum Pseudomonadota; class Gammaproteobacteria; order Pseudomonadales; family Pseudomonadaceae; genus Pseudomonas; species Pseudomonas morbosilactucae. The sequence goes on from NZ_JALQCX010000088.1 coordinate 10,556, forward strand.
ATCAAGTCGATCAACCCGGTGCGGTCCCGACGCTGGCGGCACTGCTGCTCGGCAAAGGCGCGCAACGCTGGGTCAGCCTCGGTCAGGCGAGTGAAGCGCAGGAAAGGCAACGCTGATCGATCTTCGTGTTCAGCCTCGCGCAACTCGTCGATGTCCACTTGGCCGCGGGCACCGATGATGATCGCTTCATGGGGTTCGTCCACCGTCAGCACATGGAAGATATTGCCGAAGGGATCGATCTGCGCACGCACCGGGCGCGGCAAGTCCAGTTGCCAACTGAGCACGTGCTGACGCTCGCTGTCATGGGGCGTCAAGCGCAGGTACTGGATGCTGGCGCGCACCTGGTCTTCATAGTGATAGGCGGTTTCATGGCTGATGGAGAGTCTCATACTGCCTCCAGGTACGACGTGTAGATGGCGTTGCCCAACTGGCGCACCAGTGGGATGAACTCGGTGAGCCAGGCGTGCAAGCCTTCGTCGAGAATCTCGTGGATGCCGGTGTAACGCAGGCGCGCGTCCAGTTCCGCTGCCAGGCGCTGGGCCGGGCGACCGTTGGCTCCGGGCAGGCTGCCAAGTATCTGGTCGATTTCCTCGGTGCAGGCGCGCAGGGAGCGCGGCACATCGGCGCGCAACAACAGCAGCTCGGCGACCTGCCGCGAGCCCGGGGCATCGCGGTAGATCTCGGTGTAGGCCTCGAAGGACGACAGGGCTCGCAGCAAGGCGCTCCACTGGTAATAGGCATGGGCGGTGCCGTCGCTGACCACGTCGGCCTGGTCGCCGGCCATTTCATAACGGGCATCGAGCAGACGCAGGGTGTTGTCGGCGCGCTCGATAAAGGTCCCCAGGCGAATGAAGCGAAAGGCGTCGTTGCGCATGATGGTGCCGTAGGTGGCCCCGCGAAACAGGTGGGAGCGCTCCTTGATCCACTCGCAGAAACGGCTCATGCCATAGCGGCTCAGGCCCTGCTCGGCGATGCCGCGAATCTCCAGCCAGGTGGCGTTGATGTTTTCCCACATGTCGGCGGTGATTCGCCCGCGCACCGCATGGGCACTGGCGCGGGCCGAGCCCAGGCAGCTGTAGATGCTGGCCGGGTTGGCGGCATCCAGGGCAAAAAAGTGCAACAGGCGCTCGGCGTGCAGCTCGCCGTGGCGTTCCAGGTAATCATCCAGGGTGCCGGTAATCAGCAGCGGCATGGCCAGTTCGTGCAGGCCGTCACCGCGCCCATCCTGGGGCATCAGCGACAGCGAATAACTGACGTCGAGCATCCGCGCGAGGTTTTCCGCCCGCTCCAGATACCGCGACATCCAATACAAATCCGAGGCAGTTCTACTCAACATGACAGGCTTCCTTAATCCTCGACCACCCAGGTGTCCTTGGTTCCGCCACCCTGGGAAGAATTCACCACCAGGGAGCCTTCACGCAGGGCCACACGGGTGAGACCACCCGGCACCACGCGGGTTTCCCGGCCCGACAAGACAAAGGGCCGCAAATCGATATGGCGCGGGGCAATACCGTTCTCGACAAAGGTCGGGCAGGTGGACAGGGACAGGGTCGGCTGAGCGATATAGGCGTGGGGCTTGGCCTTGATCCGCTCGCGGAAGGCCTCGATCTCAGCGGTGGTGGCCGCTGGGCCCACGAGCATGCCGTAGCCGCCCGAGCCTTGGGTTTCCTTGACCACCAGCTCCGGCAGGTGAGCCAGCACATGGGACAGCTCGGAGGGGTTACGGCATTGCCAGGTGGGCACGTTTTTCAGGATCGGCTCTTCATCCAGGTAGAAACGGATCATCTCGGTAACAAAGGGGTACACCGACTTGTCATCGGCGACCCCGGTGCCAATGGCGTTGGCCAGCACCACATTGCCCGAGCGGTAGGCCGACAACAGCCCCGGCACGCCCAGCATCGATTGTGGGTTGAAGGCCAGGGGATCAAGGAAGGCATCGTCGAGGCGGCGGTAGATCACGTCCACCGCCTTGGGCCCGTCGGTGGTGCGCATGAACACCCGCTCATCCCGCACAAACAGGTCGGCGCCCTCCACCAGCTCGACGCCCATTTCACGGGCCAGGAACGCATGTTCGAAGAACGCGCTGTTGAAACGCCCGGGGGTCAGCACCACCACGCTGGGGTTATCCAGGGGGCTTGAGCTTTTCAGGGTGTCGAGCAACAGGTTGGGGTAATGGTCGATCGGTGCGATGCGCTGGGCGGCGAACAGCTCGGGGAACAGGCGCATCATCATCTTGCGGTCTTCGAGCATGTAGCTCACGCCGCTGGGGGTGCGCAGGTTGTCTTCGAGCACGTAATAGGTGCCGTCGCCATCGCGTACCAGGTCAACGCCCGAAATATGCGAGTAGATGTCGCGGTGCAGGTTCAGGCCCTGCATCGCCAGCTGGTACTGCTCGTTGGCCAGCACCTGCTCGGCGGGGATGATCCCGGCTTTGATAATGCGTTGCTGGTGGTAGAGGTCGGCGAGAAACATGTTCAGCGCCTTGACCCGCTGGATGCAGCCACGCTCGACAATCCGCCACTCGCTGGCGGGGATGTTGCGAGGGATGGTGTCGAACGGGATCAGCCGCTCGGTGCCCTGCTCATCGCCATAGAGCGTGAAGGTGATGCCTGCACGATGAAAGAGCAGGTCGGCCTCACGCCGGCGCTGCGCCAAGAGCTCGTCGGGCGTGCTTGCCAGCCAACGGGCGAACTCCCGGTAATGCGGGCGAACCACGCCGCCGGAATCGTACATCTCGTCATAAAAGGTGCGGATCATGCCGTACTCCTTGTCACCCGGACATCTAGGCTTCGCAAGGCCCGTGCCATCGGCATAAACGCTTTGATATCAGACAGTTGGATAACGTCCCCAAAGGCCACGCACCGGAGCTGTGCAGCAAACGCCCCACGGTGTTCACCCATGCTTCATTGCGAAGCAAAGGCCATGGCTATCACCAGCATAGTCAGAGTTGATTTCACTGCCCGGGCAAAGCTGTCGATAATCCGCCCCATCGCGCAGAAACTTCGTAACCCGAAATAACCGGGCTCGTGCCGCACCTCGAACAGCCAGCCCCCCATGGCTGGCACTGACTTCCCAGGTTGCCCGTTACCCGCCGCGCCACCGATTTCAACGCTCTTCCCTTTCGGCCACCCTAAGCAGGTGGCCTTTTTTTTACCCCGCAGAAACGAAATTGGCCGACCCGAAGGTCAGCCAATCATCAACAGCACTACCGATCCAAAGGCTTACATGGGCCGCCCTCGAACCTCCTGTTTCACGCCCCAACCTTCGATAATTCCACCCAAGGGTTCGACCACTGCCTCAAAGTCCTGTTCAAAATCCCCGATGCCGCCGTAGGTGGCGTACATCACCTTGCTCAGTTCCAGGTACCAGGCGCCGTCATCACGGGCACTGACCTGGGCATTCAAGGATTCACCGCGAAATTGTCCTGCCGCCCTGCGCGCCCGCTCCTCATCCGGGAAAATGGCGTAGAACTCGATGGGATGGAATCGTGAAAAGTCGAAGCCGCCTTCTTTCATGCGGCGCAGCACGTTGCTGCTGATGTCTTCTTGATGGGCTGTGCTCATGAAACGTCCTCCTAAAACCGATGGATAGACTTTCCGTACTCCCTTGCCTGCAACCGAACGGTGCAGGCAATACGGCGAGAACATCGCCGCCAGGAAACAAGCATGTCGCTGAGAAGATCAGAGGTTAGCGATGGGTTCGCTGATCTCGTTCGCAGATTAGCGCCAAGAATGGGGCGCTGCCAAGAACTGCTTTGAGGCCAACAAGAGAAGTGACTAAATCGGCGTGATGCTGAGGATTTGAATACTGTTCTGATCTTTCAGGCTCTTGACCGTCGGCTCCAGGGTACGGCCCTCCAGATCATTCAGATCCAGGGTCGCCGGAACCGGCAACAGCTTGGCCCGGATCAGTTGCGCCGCATGCTCCATGTCGGGTTGTTGTTCGCACTCGAACTCTTCCACGGACTGGACGCCATGATCGTCAACGAAAGTGACTTGCCACTTTTGCATCGGTGCCTCCTCGATAAAGCCCCTGAATGGGCTCACAACATCTCGACCCTGGGCCCCTGGCAAACGTTCCACGCCCCTCATCTGCCGGCAGTAAAAAGGCCACCCGCAGGTGGCCTCTCAGGGCGCAGCACAATACCGATCAAGGCTTCTCGGCACGCTCCTTCAGCGCCTTCAACGTATTGAACGGAGCATCGACCACAAACTTGTTGGCCAGCCAGGACGGCACGCTGCCACCCGGCTCGGTGTGCACCTGGTAGGTCACTTCGACCTGGTCCGCGCCTTTGGGCACGAACTTCCAATAGCCCTCGACCTGAGCCACACGGACAAAACCGCTCTCTTCCGGAATGTAGGTCGGCACGCCTTCGAGTTTGCGCGTCAGGCTGCCATCGGCGCCCTGGGTGGTGGTGACGTGCAGCACCGAGTCACGGGCCGTAACCGGCCAGGGCGTGTTGAATTGGGTGTAGGTCCAGCTTTGGTCGCCTTCATGCTTGAGCAACTTCTGCGTCTTGCACTCATGAATCCAGGCACAGGCGCCAACGACATCGTCCTGCAGGCTGCGCAGCTTGGCGATGGAGGTTTTCATGGTGGTCACAC
>NZ_JALQCX010000089.1:0-1529 GCF_023241665.1 Pseudomonas morbosilactucae
ACATTAAAAAATCCCTTTGAAAAAGCACTTATCCCCTCCCGCCGACGGGCTTTGCGTCGGCTTTTTTGTGCAAAGCCAAGGGATGGTGCAAACCATGGTCCCACCCAGGCCCACTGCGAGGTCTGTGGGGCTCCAAGTGATTGCACAAGGTGCAAAGTATTGAAAGGACGTGCAAGGGCCTTATGTACGAACGTAGACAGGAGCATCGGGAGAGGACAGAGCTGAGCATCGGTTTATAAGGCTGGCACTGAAAAAATGCAGCCTTTCGACCATTTTTCCCAATCGGTACTGATCATATTTTACGTTCAAAAGGGGCTTGGCGCTTAAAGGCCGATACAGCCTACAGCTCAGGAAATCCGTGGCTTTTAGCCGTTCCGAGCGTTTTCAATTTAGTGAAATTGCGTGGAGCCCTGATATTGCTGTTTACACGTCGTATTTAACCGCCCATACAGATTTCCCCTGCATTACCGTTGCAGAGGACGGTATGAACATCCTGGACCTGCATATCCATAACTATGGCTTGCCCAGCCATAGCTCGTGCCAGATTCCAAACGAATAAGTCCGCTACATCCAATAGCGGATGCTTATCAGCGATGTCTGAGTCATCTACAGGTAAAAAACTCGACCCTCTAGGCCCGCGAACTACTAACTCTCGTGCCAGAACCGCCCATTGCACCTGCTTAGAGAACCATTGAATTTTCGTTTTTTCTCTATCCAAGAAGACTTTGCTTACTTTGAAGGCGGGCTCGATAAGGTTCCCCTCAAGCCTCCAATGCGGTCGATTCGGAGGGGTAACCACTTCAAGAGGATTTGGCGGGGGATTAATCACTGCTGGGTCAAGCAGCAGCGCGACGCGCTGATACACAAAAAGCTCGCGCCACTTATCATCAACGGGGTGAACAGTATCCTCATAACCCGATCCTGCTTTAGCTTTTAAGCGAAACGAGGTCGGGTAACTATCGACTGGCATACAGCCCAATACATAGCATGGCTGTAACTCAGCTATGGCACTGAATACGGCACCGCATAAAGCTGCAGGACCACCGGCATCGAGGTGCCTCCAGTCTGATTTGCTGCGAGCATCCCCATAAAAAAGCTCGCGGCAATGCAAGCTAGATCTCGAGGTTCCCCCGAAGCGTTCTTTTACGGTGTTTACAACATTTACGGCTTTCTCGACTTGATCCTCGGGTATCAGTACAAGGCCATAGAAAGTGCCGGCCCGCCCAGTGCTGGCGTCGCCGAAAGCCACATATACAGTTTCCGATTCCATGCTTATTGATCCTCAACAGCGTGTCATCCATGGATGAAGGACAACAGGGGCGTTAATCATCCTAGCCAATTGTTATAGCCTTGATGAATTTTAGCCTGCATCGCTGTACCGCCGAGGTGGTCAACGTCCACATTACGTCCACACTCGACTCGGAAACCTGCCCCAAATATCCCTAAATATCATTTAAAAACAAAGCAATACTAAATACAGCCAGGAAGGCTTGGTCATTTTTACGGGCTCATAATCCTTTGGTCCACGG
>NZ_JALQCX010000009.1:0-168892 GCF_023241665.1 Pseudomonas morbosilactucae
TTTTTTACTTGCTTGAGTCAGCAGGCGCAGTTATTGAAACAACGACTCACTGGACAGGCCATTTTTTTCAAGGATCTCACGCAAGCGCTTGAGCCCTTCAACCTGGATCTGCCGAACCCGCTCACGGGTCAAGCCGATTTCCAGGCCAACGTCTTCCAGGGTGCTGCTTTCATGACCACGCAGGCCGAAACGTCGCACGACTACTTCGCGCTGCTTTTCGGTGAGTTCACACAGCCACTGATCGATGCTTTGGGACAGGTCGTCATCCTGCAACAGTTCGCATGGATCGGTCGGACGGTCGTCCGTCAGGGTGTCTAGCAGGGTTTTATCCGAATCCGGACCCAGCGAGACATCAACCGAAGAAACCCGCTCATTCAGGCCGAGCATGCGCTTGACCTCTCCTACCGGTTTCTCCAGCAGGTTGGCGATTTCTTCGGGCGAGGGTTCGTGATCGAGTTTTTGAGTCAGCTCGCGGGCGGCCCGAAGGTAGACGTTGAGCTCTTTGACCACATGAATCGGCAACCGGATGGTCCGGGTCTGGTTCATGATCGCGCGTTCGATGGTTTGACGAATCCACCAGGTGGCGTAGGTCGAGAAGCGGAAGCCCCGTTCCGGATCGAATTTCTCCACCGCTCGGATCAAGCCGAGGTTGCCCTCTTCGATCAGATCCAACAGCGAGAGCCCACGATTGACATAACGACGGGCGATTTTCACCACCAATCGCAAGTTGCTTTCAATCATGCGCTTGCGCCCGGCCGGATCGCCACTCTGCGACAAACGCGCAAAGTGAACTTCTTCCTCGGGTGAGAGCAATGGGGAAAAGCCGATTTCATTGAGGTACAACTGCGTCGCGTCGAGCGCTCGCGTGTAATCAATGTATTTGTGTTGCTTGAGTGAAGCGGAGCTTTTGGATTTGGCGCGAACGGAAGGTGGAGTTGCCCCCTCATTATTCGACATCGAATCCATATCGATGCTGGTCTCCATCAGGAGAACCTCATCGTCGATGTCAAACTCCGGCACTTCTTTACTGAGAGCCATTGTTATAGTCCTTTGGTGAGTTCGACCTCAGGCTCAAGCGGCGCCTCTATCCTTGGCAACGCTGGAACCTGTCCCCTCTACGCGACGGAACAGGCTTGTAACAGATCAACGACGTGGCAGGAATTGCAACGGATCTACAGGTTTACCTTGTCGGCGAATCTCAAAGTGCAGTTTCACCCGGTCTGTACCAGTTGACCCCATCTCCGCAATTGTTTGCCCAACTTTGACCTGCTGCCCCTCCCGAACCAGGAGCCTGCGGTTGTGGCCGTAGGCGCTGACGTAGGTTTCGTTGTGTTTGATGATGACTAATTCGCCGTAGCCCCTTAAGCCACTCCCGGCGTAAACCACCGTCCCATCAGACGCAGCTAAAACAGGCTGTCCCAAATCCCCGGCGATATCAATGCCTTTATTCAAACTACCGTTTGAAGAGAATTTTCCAATAAGAATGCCGTTTGCAGGCCATCCCCAGCCCGTTGGGGCCGGGCCTGCCGGCGGTAGAGGTGCCGGCGTAGATTTGCTCGGCGTGGCCGGCGCAACGCCCACCGGACGCCGGGTCACGGTGGTTTTACTGGACGAGGAAGCACTGGATTGGGACGTGGTCACTACCGTGGTCGGTGCCGCACCCGAGCGACCGTCGAAACGAATCGTCTGCCCGGGATGAATGGTGAACGGTTCTGGAATGTTGTTACGCGCGGCCAGCGCCTTGTAGTCCCAACCATAACGGAAGGCAATCGAAAACAAGGTATCGCCACGACGAACCACATACTGGCCAGTGGTCACGGTTGGACGCTGGGCAACCGCGCTGTTGCGATCGACGACTCGCACACTGCTGGATTTGGTGCTGGAGCAACCGACCAACAAGGAACTCAAGACAAGGCTAATCATCAGTCGCTGAAAGCTTGTGATACCCATACGCTGCGCAATGACTGTGAGACTCACCCGCCGCTCCCTTTGTGGTGGTTGACGATAAAGATTGCCTGGCTCAGGCATGAAATGTCGCAAGTATAACTGGCTGCCGGTGCTTTACCGCTGGCAAAACGCAAGAAGCAGGCCGGTAGACGGTTGACCGATTCGACCAGACCGCAGCCTTCGACCCGGGCGATCAAACAGAATTCACCCCATGCCAACAAATGCTCAGGCCAACGGCCCATTGAGCAATGGCACGAAACGCACGGCCCCCAGAATATGCCGTGAAAAACCTTGCTCCTCACGAACGATCAGCATTAACTGCTGCACTTCGCCCGCACCGACGGGGATCACCAGGCGACCACCCGGTGCGAGCTGATCCAGCAACGCCTGTGGAACATCGGTCGCCACGGCGGTCACGATGATGCCGTTGTAAGGCGCCAATGCCGGCCACCCCTCCCAGCCATCGCCCCAGCGGAACACCACGTTACGCAGGTTCAACTCCTGCAGACGTTCCTTGGCCCGGTCTTGCAGGACCTTGATCCGCTCGACCGAAAACACCCGCTCGACCAATTGCGACAACACCGCCGTCTGGTAACCGGAGCCGGTACCGATCTCCAGCACCTTGTCCAGCGGCCCCGCCTCCAGCAGCAACTCGCTCATGCGGGCCACCATATAAGGCTGGGAGATGGTCTGGTTGTGGCCGATGGGCAGCGCCGTGTCTTCATAGGCACGATGCGCCAAGGCTTCATCGACGAACAGGTGACGCGGTGTGCGACGAATGACTTCCAGGACCTGCGGGTTGGACAGCCCCTCATCGTACAAACGTTGAATAAGGCGTTCCCGGGTGCGCTGGGAGGTCATGCCGATGCCCCGTCGCAGCAAATCGTCTTGCTCACGAGCCATCAGCGCAGTCCCTCCAGCCAGCCGTCGAGTGTTCTGAACGCCTCGTTGAAGGTTCGATCCAGTTGTAGCGGAGTCACCGACACATACCCCTGCATCACCGCATGGAAATCCGTTCCCGGACCACCGTCTTCGGCGTCACCGGCTGCGGCAATCCAGTAACCGGCCTTGCCCCGCGGGTCGACGACTTTCATCGGCGCGGCGGCGCGGGCGCGGTGCCCCAGGCGCGTCAACTGGATACCACGGATATGGTCCAGCGGCAGGTTGGGGATGTTCACGTTCAACACCGTACGCGGCGGCAGCTGCAGCGAAGCGTGAGCCGCCACCAGCTTGCGCGCGAAGTAGGCCGCCGTAGGCAGGTTCTCCAACTGGCGCGATACGAACGAAAACGCGAAGGCCGGCAGATCCAGAAAACGACCTTCGAGCGCCGCAGCGACAGTGCCCGAATACAGCACGTCGTCCCCCAGGTTGGCGCCCAGGTTAATGCCGGAAACCACCATATCGGGGGGACTTTCGAGCAAGCCATTAAGGCCCAGGTGCACGCAGTCGGTGGGCGTACCGTTGATGCTGATAAAACCGTTGCCCAAGGTCTGGGCGTGCAACGGACGGTCGAGCGTCAGCGAGCTGCTGGCGCCGCTTTTATCTTGATCCGGGGCAACCACCACGCACTCGGCATAATCCACCAGCGCAGCATGCAGCGCGGCGAGGCCGGGAGCGGTGACGCCATCGTCGTTAGAAATCAGAATACGCATGGGCTGTCCGTCTGCCCCACCGGCACCAGATCGACGAGTTCGCGCACCAATACAGTGGCGAAGCATCCAGCCGGCAGGACGAATTCCAATTGCAGAATGTCAGGCTCGGGATAATGCCACGTCAACCCGCCAATGGGCAGCCGCAGGATGCGACGTTCGTGGCTCATTCCCGCTTTTATCAACCAGTCCCGCAAATCCGCCTCACGGGCCGCAATGTCCTGTTCCAGGGCCTGGGTCACGCCGCTGGCAGGGGAATCACCTTCGCCCCACTGCGGGCCGGTCGGGTGCAGATCGAGAATCGCCAGGCGCGGGTCACTGCACTCGGCCTCCCCCGCCGGGAAGAAACTGCGGCTATCGGTGAAGGCCAGCAGATCGCCGACCTGGGCGCGCTGCCAACTGCCATCCGCCACACGCGCCGCCAGCACCTGGTTGAACAGGTAGCTGCGGGCCGTGGAAAGCAGGCGCGAGCGCACATTGCGCTGCTCAGGCAGGGCCTTGCGAGCGGCCCAATCCCGGGCATCCACCAGGTTGCCACCGTTATGGCCGAAACGCTGGGCACCGAAGTAATTGGGGATGCCCTGCTGGGCGATGGTCTTCAAGCGCTCGTCGATACCCGCCTGGTCGCCCTTGAGTTCGGTCAGGCGCAATGTGAAGCCGTTGGCCGCATGGGCGCCGCGCTGCAATTTGCGCTTGTGACGGGTCTGCTTGAGGATTTTCAGGGTGTCATTTTCGGCCGCGCTCATATCCGGATCGGCCTTGCCTGGCAGTTGCACACTGAACCACTGACGGGTCAGGGCCTGGCGATCCTTGAGCCCCGCGTAGCTGACAGTACGCAGAGGCACGCCCGCCGCCTTGGCGATACGCCGGGCTGCTTCCTCGGTATTCAGGCCACGTTTTTCCACCCAGAGCCACAGGTGTTCACCGTCGCCACTCAAGGGAATATCCAGCACTTCATCGACCTGGAAATCTTCAGCGGTGGCTTTGAGCACGGCACTGCCCAGGGCTTGACCATAGGCACGCGGGCCCAGCAATTGCAGTTCCGTCATGCGCGTAGCAACAAGGCAACGGAATGCACGGCAATGCCTTCTTCACGGCCGACAAAACCGAGCTTTTCGGTGGTAGTAGCTTTCACGTTCACTTGATCCAATTCGACTTGCAGATCCGCAGCGATCAGCGCGCGCATGCTTTCAATATGGGGCGCCATTTTCGGCGCCTGGGCGACAATGGTGTTGTCGACATTGCCGACTTTCCAGCCTTTGGCATGGATCAGCGCGACGACGTGACGCAGCAACACCCGGCTGTCTGCCCCCTTGAACTGCGGATCGGTGTCTGGAAAGTGTTTGCCGATATCGCCCAATGCCGCCGCGCCGAGCAACGCATCGCTCAGCGCATGCAACAGCACGTCGCCGTCAGAATGAGCGAGCAACCCGAAACCGTGTGCAATACGCACCCCGCCCAGGGTAATGAAATCGCCCTCAGCGAAACGGTGCACATCATAGCCGTGGCCAATACGCATAAAAAAAACGCCCTGATTGAGTCAGGGCGTGATTCTACCTGCTTTGTCGGACATTAGGCGCTAAGAGCCTGCGCATGATGCTGCAGGTGGTCGTCAATAAAACTGGCGATGAAGAAATAGCTGTGGTCATAGCCTGGCTGCAGTCGCAGGGTCAGCGGATGACCGGCGTTTTTCGCCGCTTGTTGCAGGACTTCGGGCTTGAGCTGGGTCGCCAGGAAATCATCACGATCGCCTTGATCCACCAGCAACGGCAACTTCTCGCTGGCCTCGGCAATCAGCACGCTGGCATCCCACTCGCGCCACCGCGAACGCTCCTCGCCCAGGTAGCGGGAGAAGGCTTTCTGCCCCCAGGGGCAATCCATCGGATTGCTGATCGGCGCAAAGGCCGAAACCGACTGATAACGCCCTGGGTTGCGCAATGCGCAGACCAGCGCGCCGTGCCCGCCCATGGAGTGCCCACTGATGCCGCGCTTGTCCGAAGCCGGGAAATGCGCCTCCACCAGGGCCGGCAACTCCTGCACCACATAGTCATGCATGCGGTAATGCTGCGCCCAAGGTTCCTGGGTCGCGTTCAGGTAGAACCCGGCGCCCAGGCCGAAATCCCAGGCGCCGTCCGGATCGCCCGGCACCCCGGCTCCGCGGGGGCTGGTATCCGGCGCGACGATGATCAAGCCCAACTCGGCCGCCATGCGCATGCGCCCGCCTTGTGCATGAAGTTCTCATCAGTGCAGGTCAAGCCAGACAACCAGTACAACACCGGCAGCTTGACCCCCTGCTCCGCTTGCGGCGGCAGGTAGACGGCAAACACCATGTCGCAACCCAGCACGCGGGAGCTGTGTTTGTATCGTTTGTGCCAGCCACCAAAACTCTTCTGGCAGGAAATATTTTCCAAGGTCATGGGAATGCTCCCAGCTACAAGTTGCAAGCTTCCAGCTGCAAGTCAGGCGCGCTCACTTGCAGCTGGTGGCTTGTGGCTTACAGCTGCTTCAGAAATGAATGACAGTACGGATGCTCTTGCCTTCGTGCATCAGGTCAAAAGCCTTGTTGATGTCTTCCAGGCCCATGGTGTGGGTGATGAAGGTGTCCAGCGGGATCTCGCCGGTCTGGGCCATTTCCACGTAGCTCGGCAGCTCGGAACGACCGCGCACACCGCCGAACGCCGAACCGCGCCAGACGCGACCGGTCACCAGTTGGAAAGGACGGGTAGCGATTTCCTGACCGGCACCGGCCACGCCGATGATCACCGACTCGCCCCAGCCTTTGTGGCAGCACTCGAGGGCGGCGCGCATCAGTTGCACGTTGCCGATGCATTCAAAGGAGAAGTCCACGCCGCCGTCGGTCATGTCGACGATCACGTCCTGGATCGGACGATCGAAGTCCTTCGGATTGACGCAATCGGTGGCCCCCAGTTGCTTGGCGATTTCGAACTTGGCCGGGTTGATGTCGATGGCAATGATCCGGCCAGCCTTGGCTTTGACCGCACCAATCACCGCCGACAGGCCGATACCACCGAGACCGAAGATGGCCACGGTATCGCCCGGCTTGACCTTGGCGGTGTTGATAACCGCACCGATGCCGGTGGTGACGCCGCAACCCAGCAGGCAGACTTTTTCCAGGGGCGCTTCTTTAGGGATCTTGGCCACCGAGATTTCCGGCAACACGGTGTACTCGGAAAAGGTCGAGGTGCCCATGTAGTGGAAAATTGGCTGACCTTTGTAGGAAAAGCGAGTGGTGCCGTCTGGCATCAGGCCCTTGCCTTGGGTGGCACGAATGGCCTGGCAGAGGTTGGTTTTGCCCGAACGGCAGAATTTGCACTGGCCGCATTCCGGGGTGTACAGCGGGATCACATGATCGCCGACCGCTACCGAGGTCACGCCCTCACCGATGGCTTCGACCACGGCACCACCTTCGTGGCCGAGGATCGACGGGAAGATGCCTTCCGGGTCAGCGCCAGACAGGGTGTAGGCATCGGTGTGACAAACGCCGGAAGCGACGACCCGCAGCAGGACCTCGCCAGCCTTGGGCATCGCGACATCGACTTCAACGATTTCCAGAGGTTTCTTGGCCTCAAAGGCAACGGCAGCGCGCGACTTGATCATCCTGTTTCTCCAAGCGAATAAAAACGAGACAGGGAGTGTAAAACAGCGCACCAGGATGAATAATCCAGACAAAAGCAAAACATTATTGCTGCACAGGGACAATCAACATGAATGAGAACCGCTGGGAGGGCATCGATGAGTTCGTGGCTGTGGCCGAATGCAGCCAATTCACAGCTGCGGCAGAGCGCCTCGGGGTGTCGTCCTCCCACATCAGCCGGCAAGTGGCGCGCCTTGAAGAGCGTCTGCAAACCCGCCTGCTGTACCGCAGCACCCGACGCGTCAACCTGACCGAGGCCGGGCAAACGTTTTTGCAACATTGCCAGCGCTTGCAGGACGGTCGTGAAGAGGCCTTGCGCGCTGTCGGCGACCTCACCAGCGAACCCAAAGGCATGTTGCGCATGACCTGCGCAGTGGCCTATGGCGAACGCTTCATCGTGCCGTTGGTGACGCGGTTCATGGCGCTCTATCCACAACTGCGGGTGGATATCGAGCTGAGCAATCGCCAACTGGACCTGGTGCACGAAGGCCTGGACCTGGCGATTCGTCTTGGGCGCCTGCAAGACTCACGCATGGTCGCCAGCCGACTGGCGCCGCGACGCATGTACTTGTGCGCGTCGCCGTCCTACCTGGCTCGGTATGGCCGGCCCCATAGCTTGTCGGAACTGAGCCGGCATAACTGCCTGATTGGCAGCTCGGACATTTGGCAACTGGCCCAGGATGGGCGGGAGTTTTCCCAGCGGGTCCAGGGCAACTGGCGCTGCAACAGTGGGCAGGCAGTGCTGGATGCGGCGTTACAAGGGGTCGGTTTGTGCCAGTTGCCGGACTATTACGTGCTGGAGCATTTGCACAGCGGCGCGCTGGTGTCGCTATTGGAGGCGCATCAGCCGCCGAATACGGCGGTGTGGGCGCTGTATCCACAGCAGCGACATTTGTCGCCGAAGGTCAGGAAACTGGTGGATTTTCTGAAGGAAGGATTGGCCGAACGGCCAGAGTACGAACACAACCCGTAGAAGCCGGCTTAAAGGCGATGGCGGCTGTAAATCACTGCCGAAAAACCAGGCCCTACAGAGGACGGCGGTTGGACCAGCGCAACCGCAGCCACTCCAGGTCTTCCGGCCGAGTCACCTTGATATTGTCCGAGCGCCCCTCGATCAGGCGCGGCGCCTGGCCGGACCATTCCATCGCGGAGGCTTCATCGGTGATCAGCGCATCGGCGACCAGGCTGTCGGCCAAGGCGCGATGCAACGCACCCAGGCGAAACATCTGCGGCGTATAGGCTTGCCAGATCAGGCTGCGGTCGACGGTTTCCACCACGCGCCCGTGCTTGTCGACGCGCTTGAGGGTATCGCGGGCCGGCACCGCCAGGAGGCCGCCCACCGGGTCGTCGGCGAGTTCGGCCAGCAGTTTGTCGAGGTCGCCACGACTCAAGTTAGGCCGCGCGGCATCGTGCACCAAGACCCAATCATCGTCGCAGGCGCCCAAGGCATTAAGTTGCAGCAACGCATTGAGCACCGAGCCCGAGCGCTCCGCCCCCCCTTGCGCACGATGAATACGCAAGTCAATGGCGCACGCCAAGTTGGGCCAGTAAGGATCATCAACAGCAAGACTGACCACCAGGCCCTTGAGGCCGGGGTGATCGAGGAAACAGCCAAGGCTGTGTTCGAGAATAGTGCGGCCACCCAGTTGCAGGTATTGCTTGGGGCGGTCCGCGGCCATACGGGCACCAATGCCCGCGGCAGGAATCACGGCCCAGAAGGCCGGCAGAACTTCAGTCATTGGGCCAACTGGTAGAGGGTTTCGCCCTCCTTGACCATGCCCAACTCATGACGAGCCCGTTCTTCAACGGTCTCCATGCCCTTTTTCAACTCCATGACCTCGGCATCGAGTACGCGGTTGCGCTCCAACAGACGCTCGTTTTCAGCGTGCTGGTCAGCAATCTGCTGAGTCAGGTCAGCCACCTGGGCCAGGCTGCCATTTCCCACCCACAGGCGGTACTGCAGGCCAGCCAGCAGCAGGAGCAAGACCAGGAACAACCAATTGGGACTGCGCATCGAATATCAGGTTTCCAGTGAAAAAAGACAGCCATGCCAACAACTTCGAACCGACTGATAGCACGAAGCCTGGAAGAACCAGGCTTGTGCTTGTAAGGCATCAGATTAGAGGCAAACAGTACGCTTTTGCGACTTTTTCGACACAATCCGCTGTCTTTTTAACCGCTAAGGCTCAGCCGCGAAACTCGCTGCGACCGTTGTACTTGGCCTTGCCGTTCAATTGCTCTTCGATACGCAGCAATTGGTTGTACTTGGAAACGCGGTCGGAACGGCACAGGGAGCCGGTCTTGATCTGGCCAGCCGCAGTCCCCACCGCCAGGTCGGCAATGGTGGAATCTTCGGTTTCGCCGGAACGGTGCGAGATCACTGCGGTGTAACCAGCGGCCTTGGCCATCTGGATGGCTTCCAGGGTTTCGGTCAGGGTGCCGATCTGGTTGAACTTGATCAGGATCGAGTTGGCGATCTTCTTGTCGATGCCTTCTTTCAGGATCTTGGTGTTGGTCACGAACAGGTCGTCGCCCACCAGCTGGGTCTTCTCGCCGATCTTGTCGGTGAGGATTTTCCAGCCAGCCCAGTCGGACTCGTCCAGGCCATCTTCGATGGAGATGATCGGGTAACGCTCGGTCAGACCTTTCAGGTAGTCGGCGAAACCTTCAGCGGTGAACACCTGGCCTTCACCGGACAGGTTGTACTTGCCGTCTTCGTAGAACTCGCTGGCCGCGCAGTCCAGAGCCAGGGTCACGTCGGTGCCCAGGGTGTAGCCTGCATTGGCCACGGCTTCGGAGATGACTTTCAGCGCGTCTTCGTTGGACGCCAGGTTCGGCGCGAAACCACCTTCGTCACCCACGGCAGTGTTCAGGCCACGGGCTTTGAGCACGGCTTTGAGGTGGTGGAAAATCTCGGTACCCATGCGCAGGCCTTCCGAGAACGACTTGGCGCCCACCGGCTGGACCATGAACTCTTGGATGTCGACGTTGTTATCAGCGTGCTCGCCACCGTTGATGATGTTCATCATCGGCACCGGCATCGAGTACACACCCGGCGTGCCGTTGAGGTTGGCAATGTGGGCGTACAGCGGCAGGTCCTGGTCCTGGGCAGCGGCCTTGGCAGCAGCCAGGGACACAGCCAGGATGGCGTTGGCGCCCAGGGTGGCTTTGTTTTCAGTGCCGTCGAGCTTGATCATCGCGTGATCCAGCGCTTTCTGATCGCTTGGGTCTGTGCCCAGCAGCAGGTCGCGGATCGGGCCGTTGATGTTGGCTACGGCCTTGAGTACGCCTTTACCCAGGTAACGGCTCTTGTCGCCATCACGCAGCTCGAGCGCTTCACGCGAGCCGGTGGAGGCACCGGACGGCGCGCAAGCACTGCCGATGATGCCGTTATCGAGAAGCACGTCCGCTTCGACGGTGGGATTGCCACGGGAGTCGAGAACTTCACGACCTTTGATGTCGACGATTTTTGCCATTGTTGTAAACACTCCAAAGTTGACGAAAACGCTGAGTACCGCTCGATTTATAACTTGTGGGTCAAATTGCTTTTTGTAGAGGGCGACTTGCCGGCGATCGGGCCCTTGAGCGCGCAATCGCCGGCAAGCCGGCTCCTACAGGGTTATGCGGTTTCGATGGTCGGGAAGCTCTTGACCAGTTCGTCCAACTGCTTGAGCTGGGCCAGGAACGGCTCGAGCTTGTCCAGGCGCAGGGCGCAAGGACCATCGCACTTGGCGTTGTCCGGATCGGGGTGAGCTTCCAGGAACAGGCCGGCCAGGGACTGGCTGATGCCGGCCTTGGCCAGGTCAGTGACCTGGGCCCGACGACCGCCTGCCGAATCGGCACGACCGCCCGGCATCTGCAGGGCGTGGGTCACGTCAAAGAACACCGGGTATTCGAACTGCTTCATGATGCCGAAGCCGAGCATGTCCACCACCAGGTTGTTGTAACCGAAGCTGGAACCACGCTCGCAGAGGATCAACTGATCGTTACCCGCTTCTTCGCATTTGCTCAGGATGTGCTTCATCTCCTGAGGGGCGAGGAACTGGGCTTTCTTGATGTTGATCACCGCGCCGGTCTTGGCCATGGCCACCACCAGGTCGGTCTGCCGGGACAGGAAGGCCGGCAGTTGGATGATGTCGCAGACCTCCGCCACCACCGCGGCCTGGGCCGGCTCGTGGACGTCGGTGATGATCGGCACGCCAAAGGCTTGCTTCACGTCTTCGAAAATCCGCATGCCCTCTTCCAGGCCGGGACCACGATACGAGGTCACCGAGGAACGGTTGGCCTTGTCGAAGCTGGCCTTGAACACGTAGGGGATGCCGAGTTTCTCGGTCACCCGTACGTATTCTTCACAGACCTGCATCGCCATGTCGCGGCTTTCCAGCACGTTCATGCCACCGAACAGCACCATCGGCTTGTCGTTGGCGATCTCGATGTTGCCTACGCGGATGATCTTCTGCGCCATCAGGTTCAGGCCTTCTTCTGGTGTTGAGCCAATGCTGCTTTGACGAAGCCGCTGAACAGTGGGTGACCGTCACGTGGCGTCGAGGTGAACTCAGGGTGGAATTGGCAAGCGACGAACCATGGATGATCCGGGGCTTCGACCACCTCAACCAACGCGCCGTCACCGGAGCGACCGGAGATCTTCAGGCCGGCTTCGATCAACTGCGGCAGCAGGTTGTTGTTCACTTCGTAACGGTGACGATGACGCTCGACGATCACGTCCTTGGCGTAGCAATCGTGAACCTTGGAGCCAGCTTCCAGCAGGCAATCCTGAGCACCCAGGCGCATGGTGCCGCCCAGATCGGACGCTTCGGTACGGGTTTCCACGGCACCGGTGGCGTCTTCCCACTCGGTAATCAGGCCCACGACCGGGTGGCCGCTGGCGCGGTCGAACTCGGTGGAGTTGGCGTCTTTCCAGCCCAGTACGTTACGGGCGAACTCGATGACCGCCACTTGCATGCCCAGGCAGATGCCCAGGTACGGCACCTTGTTTTCGCGAGCATATTGCACGGCAGTGATCTTGCCTTCCACGCCACGCAGACCGAAGCCACCCGGAACCAGGATCGCGTCGACGCCTTCCAGCAGCGCAGTGCCTTGGTTCTCGATGTCTTCGGAGTCGATGTAGCGCAGATTGACCTTGGTGCGATTGCTTATGCCGGCGTGACTCATCGCTTCGATCAGCGACTTGTAGGCGTCCAGCAGCTCCATGTACTTGCCGACCATGGCGATGGTGACTTCGTGCTCAGGGTTGAGCTTGGCGTCGACCACGGCTTCCCATTCGGACAGATCGGCACCGGCGCATTGCAGGCCGAAACGCTCGACGACGAAATCGTCCAAGCCCTGGGAATGCAGGATGCCCGGGATCTTGTAGATGGTGTCGGCGTCTTCCAGGGCAATCACCGCACGCTCTTCAACGTTGGTGAACTGGGCGATCTTGCGACGCGAGGAAATATCGATCGGGTGATCGGAGCGGCACACCAGCACGTCCGGCTGCAGGCCGATGGAACGCAGTTCCTTGACCGAATGCTGGGTTGGCTTGGTCTTGGTTTCGCCAGCCGTGGCGATGTACGGAACCAGGGTCAAGTGCATCAGCATCGCGCGCTTGGCGCCGACCTCGAAACGCAATTGACGGATGGCTTCGAGGAACGGTTGCGACTCGATGTCACCCACGGTGCCGCCGATCTCGACCATGGCCACGTCGGCATCACCGGCGCCCTTGATGATGCGGCGCTTGATTTCGTCGGTGATGTGCGGGATCACCTGAATGGTGGCGCCCAGGTAATCACCGCGGCGCTCTTTGCGCAGCACGTGCTCGTAGACACGGCCGGTGGTGAAGTTGTTGTTCTGGGTCATGGTCGTGCGGATGAACCGCTCGTAGTGGCCCAGGTCCAGGTCGGTCTCGGCGCCGTCATGGGTGACGAACACTTCACCGTGCTGGAACGGGCTCATGGTGCCCGGGTCGACGTTGATGTACGGGTCCAGCTTGAGCATGGTGACCTTAAGTCCCCGCGCCTCCAGGATGGCCGCCAATGAAGCCGAGGCAATGCCTTTCCCCAATGAAGAAACAACACCGCCCGTGACGAATATGTAGCGCGTCATGAAAAACCCTAGAAGTCTGCGTTAAAGCGGTCCGAGCCGCCGGGGAAAGCGAAGGAAGGCCGAAGCCCCCGATCACCTGCATTAATCACAGTGCACCTTTCAAAAAAACCGCCGCGTTGGGACAGACCGGAAGTGAAAACACCGGTACGTTGCTCGCTACACATTTTTTGGAATCGCCCAGCAAAGACTGCTTGGTAATCGGCAACTTCTGTAATTCAGGCGAATCCACAGAAGTTGTATCAAGAAGGGAGCGTAGTCTACCGGAAAGCCCCTTTCAGCTCAAACCTTGATCGCTGTTCGGCGGCTGCCAATGCAATTGCCAGCAATCATGGGCGTTTGCGACAAGCCCTGGCAGATTCGCCACCGCCAGCAGTTGCCCGTCCCGGTACAGCAGCGGCAATCTGCCACGGGCGAACACCGGCAGGCCGCTCTCGTTGAGCAAGCGCTTCAAGTCGCGATGCCCACGCCCAGGCAAGTGCATGACCTCACCGCCCTGGCGATAACGCACCTGCAACGGCCCCGACGGCACCTGCCCGCTGAACGACAAGTGGCCATTGTCCGGCAGCTGCAACGGGTATTGCGGGGCAAGCCAATCAGCCGCCGGTTGCAGGTCACGCAACCAGGCCCCGTGCAACCACCAGAGCCGTCCGCCGGTGCGGTGCAGCTCGCCATCGGCCAGGCGCCAGAGCGGCCGCGCATCACCCGCGGCGTCCCGCAATGTCTGCCAGCCCGCCCAGTGCTCGGCATCCGGCAACCGAGTCAGCGAGCTCAGCCAATGACTCAAGGCATTGCGCTGGCGCGCCTCAGACACCCCCTGCAAGGGGGCCAGTAACAGCGAAGGCACAGCCAGCCAGTCGAACGCCCCGGATTCACGCGCTGCCGCCAGATCCATCTGTGCCAGCTCATCAAGCAGCCCTTGCGCCTCGCTCATGTGCGAGGCGCTGCGGGCCATGCACCCGACGGCTTGCGGCCAGCGCTCCGTGAGCCGCGGAAAAACCTCATGGCGCAGGTAGTTGCGGGAGAACTGACGGTCGCCGTTGGAGGGGTCTTCAATCCAGTGCAACTGACGCTCAAGCGCATAGCGCTCAAGATCGGCACGCGAAGCCTGCAACAACGGACGCAGCAAATGACCGCCGCCCAGCGGCCGCACAGCAGGCATCGCCGCCAACCCACGTACCCCCGCGCCACGCAATAGCCGAAACAGCAGGGTTTCCGCCTGATCGTCACGATGCTGGGCGGTCAACAGCAGTTCATCGATACCCACCCGCGTTTCGAAGGCCGCATAGCGCGCCTCACGGGCTGCCCGTTCCAGGCTTGCACCCGGCTCAACCTGGACCTCGAGTACTTGCAATGGCACGCCCAAGGCATCGCATACCGCCTGACAATGTGCCGGCCAAGCATCAGCCGCCGCTTGCAAGCCATGATGGACATGCAGCGCATTCAGAGGAGGCAGAGATTGATGCCGGGACAGGTCGGCCAAGAGATGGAGCAATACCGTGGAATCAAGACCGCCAGAGAATGCGATATGCCACGCGGGGGAGTCGCGCCAGGGTGCCAGGTTTTGCAGCAGTGTGGCGGAGAGAGAATTCATGAGCCTATCAAGACCTGTAGGAGCGGCCGGTCGGCGTTACGCTGGCCCGCGAAGCATGAAGCAATCGATCAGATCGACCGCTTCACCGCCACACGAGCCGGCGCGCCCCTACAAGAGGGAACGACGCTCGATCAGAGGCCGTAGCTCATCAGGCGGTCGTAACGACGGGCCAGCAGCGTGTCGTTATCCATGCCCTTGAGCATCGCCAATTGCGAGGTCAGCTCGGCACGGATCGACGCGGCAGCGGTGACCGGGTCACGGTGTGCGCCACCCAGTGGTTCGCCGATGACTTTGTCGACGATACCCAGGCCTTTCAGACGCTCGGCGGTGATACCCATGGCTTCAGCAGCATCCGGTGCCTTCTCGGCGGTTTTCCACAGGATCGACGCACAGCCCTCAGGGGAGATCACCGCGTATGTCGAGTATTGCAGCATGTTCAATTGGTCGCAGACGCCAATGGCCAGCGCACCACCGGAACCACCTTCACCGATCACGGTGGCGATGATAGGGGTCTTCAGGCGTGCCATGACCCGCAGGTTCCAGGCAATGGCTTCGCTCTGGTTGCGCTCTTCAGCGTCGATGCCCGGGTAGGCGCCCGGCGTGTCGATAAAGGTCAGGATCGGCATTTTGAAACGTTCAGCCATTTCCATCAGACGGCACGCCTTGCGGTAGCCCTCGGGACGCGGCATCCCGAAGTTGCGGCGAACCTTCTCGCGCACTTCACGGCCTTTCTGGTGGCCGATGATCATCACTGGCTGGTCGTCCAGACGAGCGACACCGCCGACAATCGCGGCGTCATCCGAGAAGTGACGGTCGCCGTGCAACTCGTCGAACTCGGTGAAGATGTGCTCGATGTAGTCCAGGGTGTACGGACGACGTGGGTGACGCGCCAGACGCGCAATCTGCCAGCTGGTCAGCTTGCCGAAGATGTCCGCGGTGAGCGTGCTGCTCTTGTCCTGCAGGCGGGAGATCTCATCGCCGATATTCAGCGAATTGTCATTACCGACCAAGCGCAACTCTTCGATCTTGGCTTGCAGGTCGGCGATCGGCTGTTCGAAATCTAGAAAATTCGGGTTCATAGGCGTCCGTCTTGGGTCGACATCCAAGAGAGCTTGGGCCGGCCGGTTGTCTATTCGCGCCTACCTTAAGGGAGAGGCGCGTTCAGGTCGAGATTAAAAATGGGGTCGAGATCAGGGCACGCTCAATAACGACAACGAACGGCACCTGACCATCAACGGTATTGGAGGAAGACGTTGTCTCGCCCGAACTGGTCACGCAGGGCTTGAATCAAGCTGTCCGCCGGATCGATCCGCCAGCCTTCGCCGAACTGCAGCAAGGCTTTGGCATCCTCCCGGGTGTACTCCATGGTAATCGGGCAAGCCCCGCGGTGGCGCTTGCACAACTCGCCCAGCCAGCGTAGCTGATCGCCCTTCAGGGCTTCGGTATGCACCTTCAGCCGCAGGCTTTCCGCCAGGTTGGTCCGGGCATCTTCCATACTCATCACGCGCTTGACCCGCAAGCGCAGGCCGCCGGAAAAGTCGTCATTGCTGACCTCCCCTTCGACCACCACCATCGCATCGGTCTGCAGCAGGGACTGCGCCGAATGGAAGGCATCGGCAAACAAGGACGCTTCAATCCGCCCCGAACGGTCGTCGAGGGTGATAAAGCCCATCTTGTCGCCCTTTTTATTCTTCATCACCCGCAGGGCGATGATCATGCCCGCCACCGTCTGGGTATCCCGCGCTGGCTTCAGGTCAATGATGCGCTGCCGGGCGAAACGGCGGATTTCGCCTTCGTACTCATCGATCGGGTGCCCGGTCAGGTACAGACCAAGGGTGTCTTTCTCCCCTTTCAGGCGTTCCTTGAGGGTCTGTTCTTTGGCCTTGCGATGATTGGCATAGACATCCGCATCCTCCTCGACGAACACACCGCCAAACAGGTCGGCGTGGCCACTGTCGTGGGTACGCGCGGTCTGTTCCGCCGCCTTGATCGCCTCTTCCATGGCCGCCAACAGCACGGCGCGGTTCTGGTCGATGCTGGCTTGATAAGCTTTGGGCTCGTCATGGAAGTACGGCCCCAGGCGATCCAGGGCGCCACTGCGAATCAGGCCGTCCAGGGTGCGTTTGTTGATGCGCTTGAGGTCGACCCGGGCGCAAAAGTCGAACAGGTCCTTGAACGGCCCCGCTTCGCGCGCCTCGGTAATCGCTTCCACCGGACCTTCACCCACGCCCTTGATCGCCCCAAGGCCATACAGGATGCGGCCTTCGGCGTTCACCGTGAACTTGAACTCAGAGGTATTCACGTCCGGCGCGTCGAGGCGCAACTTCATGGTCCGCACTTCTTCGATCAAGGTCACGACCTTGTCGGTGTTGTGCATATCCGCAGACAGCACCGCCGCCATAAAGGGCGCCGGGTAATGGGCCTTGAGCCAGGCGGTCTGGTAGGACACCAGGCCGTAGGCGGCGGAGTGGGATTTGTTGAAGCCGTAACCGGCGAACTTTTCCACCAGGTCGAAAATGTTACCCGCCAGGTCCGGGTCGATGTTGTTGGTGGCGCAGCCCTCAATAAAGCCGCCACGCTGCTTGGCCATTTCTTCGGGCTTTTTCTTACCCATGGCTCGCCGCAGCATGTCCGCACCACCGAGGGTGTAACCGGCCATGACTTGGGCGATCTGCATCACCTGTTCCTGATACAGGATGATGCCGTAAGTCGGTGCCAGGACCGGCTTGAGACCCTCGTACTGATAGTCCGAGTGCGGATAAGCCAGCTCGGCGCGACCGTGCTTACGGTTGATGAAGTCATCCACCATGCCCGATTGCAGTGGGCCCGGACGGAACAGGGCCACCAGTGCGATCAAGTCTTCCAGGCAGTCGGGCTTGAGCTTCTTGATCAGCTCCTTCATGCCTCTGGATTCAAGCTGGAACACCGCAGTGGTTTCAGCTTTCTGCAACAGGCTGTACGTCGGCTTGTCGTCCAGGGGGATGAAGGCGATATCCAGCGGCTCTTCACCGGCCTTGGCGCGGTCGCGGTTGATGGTCTTCAGGGCCCAATCGATGATGGTCAGGGTCCGCAGGCCGAGGAAGTCGAACTTCACCAGGCCCGCCGCTTCGACATCATCCTTGTCGAACTGGGTCACCAGGCCATCACCTTCTTCGTCGCAATAAATCGGCGAGAAGTCAGTCAGCTTGGTCGGCGCGATCACCACACCACCGGCGTGCTTGCCCACGTTACGCACAACGCCTTCGAGCTTGCGGGCCATCTCCCAGATTTCCGCCGCTTCTTCATCGACCTTGATGAAGTCCCGGAGGATTTCTTCCTGCTCGTAGGCTTTTTCCAGGGTCATGCCGACTTCGAAGGGGATCATCTTCGACAGACGGTCGGCCAAGCCATAGGACTTGCCCTGCACCCGCGCCACGTCGCGTACCACCGCCTTGGCCGCCATGGAACCGAAGGTGATGATCTGGCTTACCGCGTTGCGACCATATTTCTCGGCCACGTAGTCGATCACCCGATCCCGGCCGTCCATGCAGAAGTCGACGTCGAAGTCGGGCATGGAGACCCGTTCCGGGTTAAGGAAACGTTCGAACAGCAGGTCGTATTCCAGGGGGTCGAGGTCGGTGATCTTCTGTACATAGGCCACCAGCGACCCGGCACCCGATCCGCGGCCTGGGCCCACCGGCACGCCGTTGCTCTTGGCCCACTGGATAAAGTCCATCACGATCAGGAAGTAACCGGGGAAGCCCATCTGGATGATGATATCCAGCTCGAAATTCAACCGATCGACATACACCTGGCGCTTGGCCTCGTAGTCCTCGGTGGTGTCTCGGGGCAGCAACACCGCCAAGCGCTCTTCCAAGCCGTCGAACGACACCTTGCGGAAGTACTCGTCGATGGTCATGCCATCGGGAATCGGGAAGTTGGGCAGGAAGTGCGTGCCCAGTTTCACCTCGATATTGCAGCGCTTGGCAATTTCGACGGTGTTTTCTAGGGCCTCGGGCAGGTCACTGAACAGCTCGGCCATCTCTTCCGGGCTTTTCAGGTACTGCTGATCGCTGTAGTTCTTCGAACGCCGCGGATCGTCGAGGGCCCGGCCCTCACCGATGCAAACGCGGGTTTCGTGCGCCTCGAAATCTTCCTGCTTGATGAAGCGCACGTCGTTGGTCGCCACCAGCGGCGCACCCAGCTTGTCCGCCAGGGCCACAGCGGCGTGCAGTTGCTCTTCATCATTGGCGCGATTGGTGCGCTGGATTTCCAGGTAGAAGCGATCCGGGAACACCGCCATCCACTCGCGGGCCAGGGTCTCGGCCAGTTCCAGATCGCCGGCGATCAGCGCCATGCCGATCTCGCCCTCCTTGGCCGCCGACAGCATGATCAGGCCTTCAGCCGCCTCGGCCACCCATTCGCGCTCGATGATGATCTGACCATTGCGCTGGCCATCGATAAAGCCGCGGGAAATCAGCTCGGTCAGGTTGCGATAACCCACGGCATTCATCACCAGCAGGCTGATGCGGCTCAGGGGGTTATCGGGGTCCTTGTTCGACAGCCACAGGTCGGCGCCACAGATCGGCTTGATCCCGGACCCCATGGTGGCCTTGTAGAACTTGACCAGGGAACACATGTTGTTCTGATCGGTCACGGCTACGGCTGGCATGCCCAGGCCCGCCAGGGCTTTGACCAAGGGCTTGATACGCACCAGGCCATCGACCAGGGAGTATTCAGTGTGCAGGCGCAGGTGAACGAATGAAGCCGGCATAGTGATCCTGTAAATAGCGCAAAAACAACAAGGCCCGGATTGTACCGGGCCTCGACTAAAACATCAGCCTCAAGGCTGCATCTTGCTCAAGCTCTCACGCAGCTCGTAGGCCTGGCGCACAGGCGCAAAAGAGCGCCGATGGATCGGAGTCGGCCCCAGGCGGGCCAGGGCTTCCAGATGGACGGGCGTCGGATAGCCCTTGTGGCCGCCAATGCCATAGCCTGGGTAGATCAACTCAAACGCCGCCATCTCGCGGTCGCGACTGACCTTGGCCAGAATCGACGCCGCAGCGATCGCCGGCACCTTGCTATCGCCCTTGACCACGGCTTCAGCCGGCATCGCCAGTTTCGGGCAGCGATTGCCATCGATCATCGCCAGTTTCGGGGTAATGCTCAGCCCCTCCACCGCACGCTGCATGGCCAGCATAGTGGCGTGAAGAATATTCAGCTCGTCGATTTCCTCGACTTCAGCCCGGGCAATGCACCAGCTCAGGGCCTTTTCGCAAATTTCGTCGTACAGTTTTTCACGACGGGCCTCGGTGAGTTTCTTCGAGTCGTTGAGACCGAGAATCGGCCGATTGGGATCGAGGATCACCGCCGCCGTCACCACCGCACCGCACAAGGGGCCACGACCGACTTCATCGACGCCGGCTACCAGGTCCTGGGCATCGGCCACCAGGGAGAAATCCAGTCCCATCTGCATTTTTGCCTGACTCATGAAGGTTTTCCGATCAGATTCAGCACCGCCTCAGCGGCCTGATTGGAGGCATCGCGACGCAGGGTGCGATGGATTTCGTCAAAGCCCCGGGTCTGCTCTTGCCCGCCCTCGATCAACGGCGACAAGGTCTGGGCCAGCGCCTCTGCAGTCGCATCATCCTGCAGCAACTCAGGCACCAACAGACGTTGGGCCAGCAAGTTCGGCAGGGAGATATAGGGGCTCTTGACCATGCGCTTTAGAATCCAGAACGTCAGCGGCGCCAGGCGGTAAGCCACCACCATCGGACGCTTGTAGAGCAACGCTTCGAGGGTCGCGGTTCCGGAGGCAATTAGCACCGCATCACAGGCCGCCAGGGCCTGATGGGACTGGCCATTGAGCAAGGTCAGAGGCAGGTCGCGACCGGCCAGCAATTCTTCCAACTGCGCGCGCCGTTCGGGGCTGGCGCACGGCATAACAAAACGCACGCCTGGGCGCAGGGCCCGCAGGCGCTGCGCAGCGTCAAGGAACAACGCCCCCAGGCGCCCGACTTCGCCGCCGCGACTGCCCGGCATCAAGGCCACCAGGGGGCCTTCAGGCAAGCCCAGCTCGGCTCGGGCTGCCGCCCGGTCCGCCTCAAGGGGAATGGCGTCGGCCAGGGAATGCCCGACAAAACGCACCGGCACGCCCTTTTCTTCGTAGAAGCGCGCCTCGAACGGGAACAGGGTCAGCATCAGATCGCAGCCTTCGCGAATCTTCAGCACACGCTTCTGCCGCCAGGCCCAGACCGAGGGGCTGACGTAATGCACCGTCTTGATCCCGGCCTGACGCAGCTTGAGTTCGATATTCAGGGTGAAGTCAGGCGCGTCGATGCCGATAAACACATCCGGCTGTTCGGCGATCAGGGTTTGAATGAGTTTTTTACGGCGGGCCAGCAGCTCACGCAAACGCCCGAGGACTTCTACCAGGCCCATGACCGCCAGGCGCTCCATGGGGAAGTAGGACGTCAGCCCTTCGGCCTGCATCAACGGGCCACCGACGCCCATGAACTCGACATCAGGATGCTGGGCCTTGAGGGCGCGCATCAGACCGGCGCCGAGAATGTCGCCGGAAGCCTCGCCAGCTACCAGCGCAACACGCAAAGTAGCCATGGTTAGCGGGTAATGCCGCGGGTCGACGACTGGATCGAATCGCGGAAGATCGCGACTTCGGGAAACTGTGCAGCGGGCTCGGCCAGACCGGCGAGCGCCTGATCGACGGTCAACCCTTGACGGTAGACCACCTTGTAAGCGCGACGCAGAGCGTGGATCGCGTCTTCGCTGAAACCACGACGGCGCATGCCTTCGAAGTTCATGCTGCGTGCCTCGGCCGGGTTGCCGAACACGGTGACGAACGCTGGAACGTCCTTGCCGATGGCGGTGCCCATGCCGGAGAAGCTGTGGGCGCCGATATGACAGTACTGATGCACCAGGGTGAAACCCGAGAGAATCGCCCAGTCGTCAACGTGCACATGCCCAGCCAACGCTGTGTTGTTGACCAGGATGCAATGGTTGCCGATCACACTGTCATGGCCGATATGGGCATAGGCCATCACCAGGTTGTGATCACCCAGGGTGGTTTCAGAACGGTCCTGAACGGTGCCACGGTGAATGGTCACGCCTTCACGGATCACGTTGTGATCGCCTATCACCAGGCGAGTTTCCTCACCCTTGTACTTCAGGTCCGGCGTGTCCTCACCAATCGACGAGAACTGGTAGATGCGGTTGTGCTTACCGATCCGGGTTGGGCCCTTGAGAATCACATGGGGCCCGATCACTGTACCCTCGCCGATTTCCACACCAGCGCCGACGATCGACCACGGGCCAACCTCAACGTCGGCGGCCAGTACGGCCGTCGGATCGATGATTGCGCGAGGGTCAATCAAACTCATAGTTTGCGTTCCGCACAGATGATTTCAGCCGAGCAGACCGGCTTGCCATCGACCGAAGCCTGGCACTCGAACTTCCAGATCTGCCGCTTGCAGCTGAGGAACTTGGCTTCAAGGATCAGTTGATCGCCCGGCAGCACAGGCTGGCGGAAGCGCAGCTTGTCGGAGCCGACGAAATAGTAAAGGGTGCCATCAGCAGGCTTCACGTCCAGCATCTTGAAACCAAGAATGCCGGCAGCCTGAGCCATGGCTTCGATGATCAGCACGCCCGGCATGATTGGATGCGCAGGAAAGTGACCATTGAAGAAAGGTTCGTTGATGCTGACATTCTTGTAGGCACGAATGCACTTGCCCTCAACGTCCAGGTCCACCACCCGATCCACCAACAGGAAAGGGTAGCGGTGAGGCAAGTATTCGCGAATCTCGTTGATGTCCATCATTTCGGGGGGAAGCCTGTAGTAAAGAGTGGGAGTGTGCGACTGAACGCACACGCCTCTAGCAAATCAAGGAGGCCGCTAGCGGCTGTACACACTTGATATGGAAATGGTCTCAGCCTTCTGATGAAGCATTGCCGTCAGGGGTCACGTCCCCAACGCGCTTTTCCAGTTGCCGCAAGCGTCGCGCGATGTCATCGAGCTGACGGATACGTGCTGCACTTTTACGCCATTCGGCAGCAGGCTGCATGGCGGTACCGGACGAATAGGAACCCGGCTCGGTGATCGAGTGGGTGACCATGGTCATGCCGGTCAAGAAAACGTTGTCGCAAATATCGATGTGGCCCACTAACCCCACGCCACCGGCGAGCATACAGTGCTTGCCAATCTTGGTGCTGCCGGAAATCCCCACACAGGCGGCCATGGCAGTGTGATCGCCAACTTGCACGTTGTGGGCAATCTGGATCTGGTTATCCAGCTTCACGCCGTTACCAATGATGGTGTCGGCCAGCGCACCGCGGTCGATGGCCGTGTTCACGCCAATCTCCACGTCATCGCCGACGGTCACGCCACCAATCTGGGCAATCTTTTGCCAGACGCCTTTCTGGTTGGCGAAACCGAAACCTTCACCCCCCAGCACGGCGCCCGACTGAATCACCACACGCTGGCCGATACGCACATCGTGGTACAGCGTCACCCGCGGAGCCAGCCAGCCGCCCTCGCCGATTTCGCTGCGCGCACCGATAAAGCAATGAGCGCCGACGGTCACGCCTGCCGCCACTCGCGCACCACTCTCGATCACCACATAGGGCCCGATGCTGGCTGCCGGGTCGACCCAAGCATCATCGGCAATCACTGCGGATGGATGGATGCCCGCCGCCGCCTTGGGCTTGGGATCGAACAGATGGGAAACCCGCGCGTAGGACAGGTAAGGATCAGCCACCACCAGCGCATCACCGGCATAACCTTCAGCGTCGGCCGACTTAAGCAGCACGGCGCCAGCCTGGCTGTCTACCAGGTACTTGCGGTATTGGGGATTTGCCAAAAAGCTCAACTGAGCTGGGCCAGCCTCCTGCAAGGTGGCTAGCCCAGTGATGTTCTTCTCCGGGTCGCCACACAGGGTGGCGCCGAGGAACTCGGCCAATTGGCCGAGTTTCATAGTCGCGGTCATGGCTTACTTCAGCTGATTCATGCGCTCGATGACTTGGCGAGTGATGTCGTACTGAGGTTTGACATCGATCACAGCGCCACGCTCGAAGACCAGGTCGAAAGCACCTTTCTTGATCACTTCTTCAACCGCGCTGTCCAGCTTCGGCTTCAGTTGCTTGAGCATTTCACGGTCGGCAACGGCTTTGGCTTCGTTCAGTTCCTTGGACTGGAACTGGAAGTCACGGGCCTTTTGCTTGAATTCCAGCTCAAGGCGCTCACGCTCGCCCTGCTGCATCTTGTCGCCACCGGCTACCAGACGATCCTGGATGCCCTTGGCACTGCTTTCCAGGGTTTTCAGCTTGGTCAGTTGCGGGCCGAACTTCTTCTCGGCGTCCACTGCGTATTTCTTCGCCGCGTCCGATTCCAGCAAGGCCATTTGATAGTTCAGGACCGCGATTTTCATTTCGGCAAAGGCCGGGGTCGCTACCAGGACAGTCGCCAGGAGAACCAATTGAGTCAACTTACGCACGATGCACTCCTACAAAATCCATTGTCGTTATCTTGGGTCAGGCTTTTAGAAAGTCTGGCCGAGGGAGAATTGGAACACTTGGGTTTCAGCGTTATCCGGTTCCTTGATCGGCATCGCCAGGGCGAAGCTCAATGGACCCAGAGCGGTGACCCAAGTCACACCCACGCCGACGGAACTGGCGAGGTTGCTGAGACTGATATCGTTGCACTGTGTGTTCGACTTCAGACCGCTGGTGTTGGTCACCTTCTCGCACTTGGAGTCGAAAACGTTACCCACATCCCAGAACAGCGAGGTACGCAACGAACGCTGATCCTTGACGAATGGCAGCGGGAACAACAACTCGGCACCACCTTGAATCATTACGTTACCGCCGAATGGCAGAGGGTCCTGATCCGGATCCGCCGCTGTACCGACGTTACCGGTACGGCCAACACCACGACTCGGCGTACTGCGAGGACCCAAGGTGCTGTCCTTGAAGCCACGAACCGAGTTGAAACCACCAGCATAGTAGTTCTCGTAGAACGGCAAGCCGTCAGTGGAACCATAACCGTCGCCATAACCCAGCTCGGTGTGCAAACGCATGGTGTAGGTGTCGGTCAACGGCGCGAACACCTGGCCACGGTAGTCGAGTTTGAAGAACGACAGGTCGCTGCCCGGGGTTGTGGCTTCCAGAACCAGGCTCTGGGAGTGACCACGGGTGGCCAGCACGCCTTTGTTCAAGGTCGACTCGGACCAGCCGGCCGAAGCCTTGAAGTTCAGGTAGCTATCGCCCTGCTTGTTCACGAAGTCGAAAATTTCGTCGACGGTGTACAGGCCGGTCTTGATCTTGTCTTGTTGCGCGGTCAGGCCGAAGGTCAGACGCGCCGTTTCACTGATCGGGTAACCCACGCTGACGCCGGCACCCAGGCTGTCTACTGCGTAGCTGGCCACGTCGACGTCGAGGTCTTTGTAATCAGTGGTGCGATAGAAGGCGTTGTAACCCAGGCTCACGCCATCGGCGGTCCAGTAGGGGTCCACGTAGCCAAAGTTGTAGCGGCTCTGGTATTCACTGCGCGTCAGACCGATGCTGACCTTGTTACCGGTACCCAGGAAGTTGTTCTGAGTGATCGAACCACCGAGGATCAGGCCCGCGCTCTGGGCGAAACCGACACTGGCAGTGATCGAACCGGAAGCTTGTTCTTCAACGGCGTAGTTCACGTCAACCTGGTCATCGACACCCGGAACAGCCGGGGTTTCGACGTTGACTTCCTTGAAGAAGCCCAGGCGCTCAAGACGGGTCTTGGACTGATCGATCAGGTAGGTCGACGCCCAGCCACCTTCCATCTGACGCATTTCACGACGCAGCACTTCGTCTTCGGACTTGGTGTTGCCACGGAAGTTGATGCGGTTGACGTAGGCACGCTTGCCTGGATCGACGACAAAAGTGATGTCTACGGTGTGATCTTCATCATGGGGCTGTGGCACGCCGTTGACGTTGGCGAAGGTGTAACCCTCGTTACCCAGGCGACGGGTGATCAGCTCGGAGGTGGTGGTCATCAGTTTGCGCGAGAACACCTGGCCTTTTTCCACCAGCAACAGGGCCTTGACCTGGTCTTCAGGCACTTTCAAGTCGCCGCTGAGCTTGACGTCGCGAACGCTGTACTTCTCGCCTTCGTTGACGTTGACGGTGATGTAGACGTGTTTCTTGTCCGGTGTAATCGACACCTGGGTCGAAGCGATATCCATGTTGATATAGCCACGATCCAAGTAGTAGGAACGCAGGCGCTCCAAGTCACCGGAGAGTTTTTCACGGGCATACTTGTCGTCGTTCTTGAAGAACGACAACCAGTTGGTGGTCTTCAGTTCGAACAGGCCGATCAGGTCTTCATCAGGGAAGACAGTGTTGCCCACCACGTTGATGTGCTGGATGGCCGCTACGGTGCCTTCGTTGATATTGACCTTCAGGCCTACGCGGTTGCGCGGCTGCGGCACCACTTCGGTTTCAACGGTGGCGGAGTAACGACCCTGGGCGACGTACTGGCGCTGCAGCTCGTTACGTACACCTTCAAGGGTCGCGCGCTGGAAAATCTCGCCTTCGGCCAGACCGGATTGCTTGAGGCCTTTCATCAGGTCTTCAGTAGAGATCGCTTTGTTGCCTTCAATCTCGATACTGGCGACAGACGGGCGCTCGACTACCGTGATAACCAAGACGTTGCCATCGCGGCCCAGCTGGATATCTTGGAAGAACCCGGTTTTGAACAGGGCACGAGTGGATTCCACCAGGCGACGGTCATCCGCCTGTTCACCGACGTTCAACGGCAAGGCACCAAAGACGCTACCCGCGGAGACCCGCTGGAGGCCGTTGACGCGAATATCGGAGATAGTGAAGGACTCGGCGTGAACTTCGGCGATCATCAATACGGTGAGAACCGCAGTTAGCAGCAGACGTTTCATGAAGTCCTTTCTTATTCCAACTGGCAATAAACAAACTGCCGCAAAATGCGGCAGATTCGCAATTCAGCGAAGCGTTACAGACGACCCAGATCGTTGACCAGAGCAAGCAACATCACTCCGACCACCAAGCTGATACCGATCTGTATCCCCCAACCTTGCACCCGATCCGACAAGGGACGACCACGCGCCCACTCGATCAGATAGAACAACAAATGCCCCCCATCCAGTACCGGGATGGGCAACAAATTCAGAACACCCAGGCTAATACTCAGATAAGCAAGGAAATTCAAGAAATCAGCGACGCCCGACTGGGCAGAAGCGCCCGCCACTTTAGCAATGGTTATCGGTCCACTCAAGTTTTTTACCGAGAGCTCGCCGAACAACATTTTCTTCAGGGATTCGAGGGTCAATACGCTCATGGTCCAGGTACGCCGGGCACCTTCACCAATGGCGGCAAGCGGGCCGTAGCTGACCTCGCGAATCATCTCTGGCGGCCAATCGACGGCCTTCACACCAGCCCCCAGATAACCATTGGGCGCCTTGCTTTCACCGCGACTGGCCAGGGTGACCGGGACATCGAGGCGAGCACCGTCGCGCTCAACCTGCAGGACGATTTTCGCATCCGGGCGAACGCGCACCCAATCCACGACCTGCTGCCAATCGGTCAGCGCTTGGCCATCCAGGGCCAGCAGCCGATCACCGGTTTTCAGCCCAGCCGCCTGGGCCGGACCTTTCGAATCCAGCTCAGCCAGAACCGGCGGCAAGGACGGGCGCCAAGGACGAATCCCCAAGGAACGGATCGGATCCGGCTCGTCGGCCCCCTTGAGCCACTGATCCAGCACCAGTTCTCGCGGCGAATCGACCGTAGAACCCTGCTCGCGCACCGAAAGCTGCAACGCACCGCTTTCGCCCAAGCGCCGTACCAACTGCAGGTTCACCGCCCCCCAACCGGAGGTCGGCTCGCCATCAATGGCGACGATCTCCTGACCTGCACTCAAGCCGGCCTTGGCGGCGATACTGCCAGCCTCGACCGCGCCAATGACTGGACGCACCTGCTGGCTGCCGAGCATTGCCAGAGCCCAGAAAAACACGAGGGCCAGCAAAAAGTTGGCAATCGGACCCGCCGCGACAATAGCGATGCGCTGACGAACGGACTTGCGATTGAACGACTGATCGAGCTGATCGGCAGGAACATCGCCTTCACGCTCGTCGAGCATTTTCACGTAGCCGCCCAGGGGAATGGCGGCGATGACGAACTCGGTACCACGCTTGTCGTGCCAGCGCAGCAGGGGCATGCCGAAGCCCACGGAGAAGCGCAGCACCTTGACGCCGCAACGACGCGCAACCCAAAAATGGCCGAATTCGTGGAAGGTGACCAGCACACCCAGAGCAACCAGGGTGCCGACAATCATATAGAGCGCGCTCATCTACTTTCTCCGCAATCCTATCCGGTGCCGGCCGCTTGGGCGGCTCACAATGCTTATCGAGCGTTGCGCTGCAGCCATTGCTCGGCCAGGGCTCGAGCCTTGGTATCCGCCGCAAACACCGCGTCCAGTTCATTGACTGCCACCACGGGTTCGAGGTTTAAAACTTCATCGATGATACTCGCGATCTCGGGATAGCGGATGCGCCGTTCAAGAAACGCAGCAACCGCTACCTCGTTGGCCGCATTCAGCATGGCCGGCGCGCTGTTGCCCGCCTCCGCCGCCTGGCGCGCCAGGCGCAAGCACGGGAACCGCTGCTCGTCCGGCGCCTGGAAGTCCAGGCGGGCGACGGCAAACAGATCCAGGGGCGCCACACCCGAATCGATACGTTCAGGCCAAGCCAGGGCATTGGCGATCGGCGTGCGCATGTCCGGGTTACCCAGTTGCGCCAGCACCGAGCCATCCACGTAATCCACCAGGGAATGGATCACGCTTTGCGGGTGGATCACCACCTCGACTTGCGACGGCTGTGCATCAAACAGCCAGCACGCCTCGATCAACTCCAACCCTTTATTCATCATGCTGGCCGAGTCCACGGAGATCTTGCGCCCCATGGACCAGTTGGGATGGGCGCACGCCTGCTCCGGCGAAACATGCTCCAGCTCAGCCATGGGCGTCTGGCGGAATGGACCGCCCGAGGCCGTCAGCAAAATACGACGCACACCCACAGCGCTCAAACCACGAGAAAAATCCGAGGGCATGCATTGGAAAATCGCGTTGTGTTCACTGTCGATGGGCAGCAGCACCGAGCCGCTCTTGCGCACCGCCTGCATGAACAAGGCGCCGGACATGACCAGCGCTTCTTTATTGGCCAGCAGAATCTTTTTACCCGCCTCGACGGCGGCCAGGGTCGGACGCAAGCCCGCGGCACCGACGATCGCCGCCATCACCGCGTCGACTTCAGGGGCTGAAGCCACTTGGCACAGCCCCTCCTCCCCCACCAGCACCTGGGTCGCCAAACCGGCCGCGCGCAAATCGTCCTGCAAGCCAGCCGCTGCAGCCGCCTCGGGCACCACGGCAAAACGTGGCACATGGCGAATACACAAGGCCAGCAATTCGGCCAGGCGACTGAACCCCGTCAGGGCAAACACCTGGTAGCGGTCCGGGTGCCGAGCAATCACATCCAGGGTACTGAGGCCGATGGAGCCGGTAGCCCCCAGCACAGTGACTTGTTGCACGCGACTCACAATGCCGCCATCCACAACAGCACGGCAAACACCGGAATTGCCGCCGTCAGGCTGTCAATGCGGTCCAGCACGCCACCATGACCAGGCAGCAGGTTGCTGCTGTCCTTGATCCCTGACTGACGCTTGAACATGCTCTCGGTCAAGTCACCCACGACCGAGATAAACACCACCAACGCGGCGCCCAGCAAGCCCAGCACGATCTGCCCGGCAGAGGCATCACGCACCAACCCGACCACCAGGGTAATCAGCAGGCTCAACAGCAAGCCGCCGTAGACCCCTTCCCAGCTCTTGCCCGGGCTGACCTGCGGTGCCAGCTTGCGCTTGCCGAAGGCCTTGCCGGAAAAGTAGGCGCCAATGTCCGCACCCCACACCAGAACCATCACCGCCAGGATCAACCAGTTGCCGAGCGGCTGCTGCTTGATGAACACCAGCCCCTGCCAGGCCGGCAACAGGATCAGCAGACCGATCACCAACTTGGCCGCCGCCCCCGCCCAGTGGCCACTGGTGCCTGGATAGGTCAGCACCAGAAAGGTCGCCAAGGCCCACCACAGCACCGCCGCCCCCAGCACCCAAGGCGCCACACCGGGCACCAAGTGCATCAGGAACAACAGCACCGCCACCAGCACCGCGTAGCCCACACGGGCCGATTGCGCCTCGAAACCTGCCAAGCGCGCCCACTCCCAGGCGCCCAGGGTCACCACCAGACCGATAAACAGCGCGAAGCCGGAGCCGGTGAGCAGGAAAAACCCGCACAAGGCGATCGGCAGAAGGATCAGCGCAGTAATGATTCGTTGTTTAAGCATTAAACCCGGGCTCCAGCCTCGACCTGCTCGCTCGTTTTACCGAAGCGCCGCTGGCGAGATGCATAATCGGCCAGTGCATTACGCATGGCATCGTGTTTGAAGTCCGGCCAGAACAGGTCGGAGAAGTACAGCTCGGCGTACGCCAGCTGCCATAGCAGGAAGTTGCTGATGCGGTGTTCACCGCCCGTGCGGATACACAGGTCGGGCAAGGGCAAGTCGCCAGTGGCCAGGCAGGTCTGCAACAGGTCCGGAGTAATGTCCTCCGGCCGCAGGTGACCGGCCTGAACTTCTCGCGCCAAGCGCTGCGCAGCCTGGGCGATATCCCACTGACCGCCATAGTTGGCGGCGATCTGCAGGATGAAACGGTCGCTGCCGGCGGTAATGGCCTCAGCCTCTTGCATCGCCGCCTGCAACTCAGGATGAAAGCGCGAACGGTCACCAATGATCCGCAGGCTGATGTTGTTTTCGTTAAGGCGCTTGGCCTCACGACGCAGAGCCTTGAAGAACAGGTCCATCAACGCACTGACTTCATCCGCCGGCCGCTGCCAGTTTTCACTGGAGAACGCGAACAGGGTGAGCACCTCGACCTTGGCCTCGGCACACACCTCAATGACCGCGCGTACCGCATCGACGCCCGCCTTATGCCCGGCAACACCCGGCATAAAGCGTTTTTTGGCCCAGCGATTATTGCCATCCATGATGATCGCGACATGGCGCGGCACCACGGAAGGCACAGTCTGCTTGGTCTTTTCCATGAAGGCGCCCTGACCCTTATACGGCCATCAGGTCCGCTTCTTTTGCCTTGGTCGCTGCGTCGATATCAGCTTCAGCCTTATCGGTCAGCTTTTGAATGTCGGCAGCAGCACGGCGCTCTTCGTCTTCGCTGATTTCCTTGTCCTTGACCAGCTTCTTCAACTCGCTCAAAGCGTCACGACGGATGTTGCGCACGGCAACACGGGCGTCTTCGGCAGCACTGCGAGCCTGCTTGGTGAAGCCCTTACGGGTTTCTTCGGTCAAGGCCGGCATGGAGATCAGCAGCAACTCGCCCAGGTTGGTCGGGTTGAGGTTCAAACCAGCGCTCTGGATCGCCTTGTCGACGGCCGCGAGCATGTTGCGCTCAAACGCCACGACCTGCAGGGTCCGGGAGTCCTTCACGGTCACGTTGGCCACGCCGCTCAGCGGGGTGTCAGCGCCGTAGTAAGGCACCATCACGCTGCCCAGGATGCTTGGGTGCGCCTTGCCTGTACGGATCTGGCCAAAGGCATGGCTCAGGGATTCCAGGGATTTTGCCATGCGCTCTTGAGCGTCTTTCTTGATTTCGTTGATCATTGTTCGCCTTCCTCGATCAGGGTTCCTTCAGCGCCACCGTGCACGATATTCAGCAGGGCGCCGGGCTTGTTCATGTTAAAGACGCGCAGCGGCATCTTGTGGTCGCGGCACAGGCAGATGGCCGTCAGATCCATGACCCCCAACTTGCGATCCAGTACTTCATCGTAGGTCAGATGATCGAACTTCTCGGCATGCGGGTCTTTGAATGGGTCTGCGGTGTAGACACCATCGACCTTGGTGGCCTTGAGTACGACGTCGGCATCGATCTCGATTGCGCGCAAGCAGGCCGCAGAGTCAGTGGTGAAGAACGGGTTGCCGGTACCGGCCGCGAAAATCACGACTTCTTTGGAGTTCAGGTGACGCATGGCTTTGCGACGATCGTAGTGATCGGTCACACCCACCATGGAAATAGCCGACATCACGATGGCAGAGATATTCGCACGTTCCAGCGCATCACGCATCGCCAGGGCATTCATCACAGTGGCCAACATGCCCATGTGGTCGCCTGTGACCCGATCCATGCCGGCCGCGCTCAAGGCCGCACCGCGGAACAAGTTGCCGCCGCCAATCACCAGGCCGACTTGAACGCCGATGCCCACCAACTGGCCGACTTCCAGCGCCATGCGATCCAGTACCTTGGGATCGATCCCGAACTCTTCCGAGCCCATCAGGGCCTCGCCGCTAAGCTTGAGTAGAATGCGTTTATAGCGAGCTTGATAACCACTGCCCTGCTGAGCCATTGCGAATCTCTCCTGCGGCGTATTTAAAAAAATCTTTGCGGGCTGTTTACAGCCTGCGTTCACTCTAGCTTGACGCTGTCACAGCGCCATCAGAACACGACTTTGTAAACCGGTTCCGACGGAAAAAAATTAAATCCCTGCCCATTTGAAAAGAGGCTGCGCGCGTGAGCGGGCAGCCTCTTCTGGGCGACAGTTGAAAAACCGTCTTATTGCTTGCTGGCAGCCAGCTGAGCCGCAACTTCTTCAGCGAAGTTGTCGACTGGCTTCTCGATGCCTTCGCCCACTTGGAAGCGAGTGAAGGAAACGATTTCAGCGCCGCCTTGCTTAGCCAGAGTACCTACAGTCACTTCTGGGTTTTTAACGAAGGCTTGTTCAACCAGGCTGGCTTCAGCCAGGAACTTGCTGATACGGCCGGCGATCATCTTCTCGACGATTTCAGCAGGCTTGCCCTTCATTTTGTCTTCGTTGAGGCTCAGGAACACGGCTTTTTCGCGTTCGATGGCTTCAGCGGAAACTTGCGAAGGCAGCAGGAACTCGGGGTTGCTGGCCGCTACGTGCATGGCGATGTCTTTAGCCAGTTCAGCGTTGCCGCCTTTCAGGGCTACCACAACACCGATCTTGTTGCCGTGCAGGTACGAACCCAGCACGTCAGCTTCGATACGCGCCAGACGACGGATATTGACGTTCTCGCCAACTTTGGCAACCAGGGCTTCACGAGCCGATTCCTGAGCGGCGATCAGCGGAGCTGCGTCGGTCAGTTTGTCGGCAAACGCTTTTTCAACGCTGGCAGCAACGAAGTTTTTGAAGTCGTCTTGCAGGGCCAGGAAGTCGGTCTGCGAGTTAACTTCGATGATGACGGCAGCTTTGCCGTCTTCTTTGATAGCGATAGCGCCTTCAGCAGCAACGTTGCCTGCTTTCTTGGCAGCCTTGATGGCGCCGGAAGCACGCATATCATCAATGGCTTTCTCGATGTCGCCGCCAGCCTTGGTCAAGGCCTTTTTGCAATCCATCATGCCTTCGCCGGTACGCTCGCGCAGTTCTTTAACCAACGCCGCAGTAATCTCTGCCATTTTCAAATTCCTCTTGGATAGGTTTTCAACCATTCCACCCGATCGAACGGGCGTTCAATTCTTGGGCTCTGCCCCGAAAACACTTAATAGACGCCCCGCGTTACAAAACAGCAGGGTCGCCACCTTCAAATGATTTCCGAGTTGGCAAAAAGGGGGCCAAGCCCCCTTTTTGCTTACTGAGTCAACGCCAAGGCGTCAATTACTCAGCTGCAGCTACCGGAGCTTCTTCAACGAACTGCTCGGTACCGCCAGCAACGTGGTTGCGACCACGGATTACAGCGTCAGCCATCGAACCCATGTACAGCTGGATAGCGCGGATTGCGTCATCGTTGCCTGGGATGATGTAGTCAACGCCTTCTGGGCTGCTGTTGGTATCGACTACGCCGATAACCGGGATGCCCAGCTTGTTGGCTTCGGTGATCGCGATGCGCTCGTGATCAACGTCGATAACGAACAGTGCGTCTGGCAGACCGCCCATGTCCTTGATACCACCCAGGCTACGATCCAGCTTTTCCAGGTCGCGAGTGCGCATCAGCGCCTCTTTCTTGGTCAGCTTGGCGAAAGTGCCGTCTTCGGCTTGCACTTCAAGGTCACGCAGACGCTTGATGGAAGCACGGATGGTTTTGAAGTTGGTCAGCATGCCGCCCAACCAGCGGTGATCGACGTACGGCGAACCGCAACGTGCTGCTTCTTCAGCAACGATCTTGCCAGCGGAACGCTTGGTGCCGACGAACAGAATCTTGTTTTTGCCCTGGGCCAGACGCTCTACGAAAGTCAGAGCTTCGTTGAACATTGGCAGGGTTTTTTCAAGGTTGATGATGTGGATCTTGTTACGCGCGCCGAAAATGTATTTACCCATTTTCGGGTTCCAGTAACGGGTTTGGTGACCGAAGTGCACACCGGCCTTCAGCATATCGCGCATGTTGACTTGGGACATGATAGTTCCTTAATAAGTCGGGTTTGGCCTCCACGTATCCCAATGACCAACCAGCAGCATGAAAGCTTCCGGCACCCAGGTCATCGTGTCGACACGTGTGTGGATTTAAGCTTTTCGGGGCATCCCCGGAAAGCGGCGCATTTTATACCACAGCAAGGTCGAAAACGGAACCGCGATTCAGTGTTAACCCGCCGAGGCTTTCTCCAACCCCTTGGAATCGCGGCAAAATGCTCCATTGAATAGAGGAGAAGCACGCTCAGAGCCTCAGATTTGCCGCGTGCCTCTGTTAGAATCGCCCCTTTGCGGCTTGTGCAACCCCAGCGAACCGCTGCCGGCGCCACCGGCAACACCCGTGTTCTCAAGCCATTTCCGTGTTTATCGCGCCATTGCGCGTCAAGAGAGCCTGTATGACCGTCACCCTCAAAACCCCCGAGGACATCGCCAAAATGCGTGTCGCCGGCAAACTGGCCGCCGACGTCCTGGAAATGATTGCCGAGCATGTCAAACCCGGCGTCACCACCGAAGAGCTGGACCGCCTCTGCCACGACTACATCGTCAACGTGCAGCAAGCCATTCCCGCGCCGCTGAACTACAAAGGCTTCCCCAAGTCGATCTGCACCTCGATCAACCACGTGGTCTGCCACGGTATCCCCAACGAGAAACCGCTGAAGGATGGCGACACCCTGAACATCGACGTGACCGTGATCAAAGACGGCTACCACGGCGACACCAGCCGCATGTTCCACGTCGGCAGCGTGCCGGTCTGGGCCGAGCGCCTGTCGCAGATCACCCAGGAATGCATGTACAAGGCCATCGAGCTGGTCAAGCCCGGCTGCCGCCTGGGGGACATCGGTGAAGTGATCCAGAAGCACGCCGAGAAAAACGGCTTTTCCGTGGTGCGCGAGTTCTGCGGCCACGGCATCGGCAAGGTGTTCCACGAAGAGCCGCAGATCCTTCACTACGGTCGCGCAGGCACCGGCATGGAACTCAAGGCCGGCATGACCTTCACCATCGAGCCGATGATCAACCAGGGCAAGGCCGACACCAAAGTGCTGGGCGACGGCTGGACCGCCATCACCAAGGACCGCAAGCTCTCCGCCCAGTGGGAACACACCCTCTTGGTGACCGAAACTGGTTACGAGATCTTCACCCTGCGCAGCGATGACACCATCCCCCGCGTATCGGCCTGATCCGCGGCGCCATGCCCTGACCTACTAGATAGAAAGGAAAGCCAATCGATGCCGCAGGTGGATCCCGAGTTGTTCGACCGCGGCCAGTTCCAGGCTGAACTGGCC
The DNA here is from genome assembly GCF_023241665.1 of Pseudomonas morbosilactucae. Lineage (NCBI taxonomy): Bacteria > Pseudomonadati > Pseudomonadota > Gammaproteobacteria > Pseudomonadales > Pseudomonadaceae > Pseudomonas > Pseudomonas morbosilactucae. Next base: position 35,708 of record NZ_JALQCX010000009.1, read on the forward strand.
CTGAAGGCAAGCCCCATCGCCGCCTTCAAGAAAGCCATCCGTCAGGCACATGAAGTGCTCGACGCGCGCTTTCGCAGCGGACGGGATATCCGCCGGCTTATCGAGGACCGGGCCTGGTTCGTCGACAACATCCTGCAAAAGGCCTGGGACCAGTTCAACTGGAGCGAGGACGCCGACATCGCCCTGGTGGCAGTCGGCGGTTACGGGCGCGGCGAGCTGCACCCCTACTCCGACATCGACCTGCTGATCCTGCTGGACAGCGCCGACCATGAAATCTTCCGCGACTCCATCGAGCGCTTCCTCACCCTGCTCTGGGACATCGGCCTGGAAGTGGGGCAAAGCGTTCGTTCGGTGGACGAGTGCGCCCAAGAGGCCCGGGCGACCTGACGGTGATCACCAACCTGATGGAAAGCCGCACCATTGCCGGCCCCGAGCACTTGCGCCAGCGCATGCTCGAGGTCACCAGCACCGCCCATATGTGGCCCAGCAAGGACTTCTTCCTGGCCAAGCGCGCCGAGCAGAAGGCCCGCCACCACAAGTACAACGACACCGAATACAACCTAGAACCTAACGTCAAAGGCTCCCCTGGCGGGCTGCGAGACATCCAGACCATTCTCTGGGTTGCCCGGCGCCAGTACGGCACCCTGAACCTTCGAGCCCTGGCCGGCGAAGGCTTTCTGGTGGAGAGCGAAAACGCCCTGCTGGCCTCGTCCCAGGAATTCATCTGGAAAGTCCGCTACGCCCTGCACATGCTCGCCGGCCGCGCCGAAGACCGCCTGCTGTTCGACCATCAGCGCTCCATCGCCAAGCTCCTGGGCTTTGAAGGCGATGACGCCAAGCAGGCCATCGAAAGCTTTATGCAGCAGTACTACCGGGTGGTAATGAGCATCGCTCAGCTCAGCGACCTGATCATCCAGCACTTCGAAGAAGTGATCCTGGCCCCGGAAGACGAAGCGCCGCCCCAGCCGATCAACTCGCGCTTCCAACTGCACGACGGCTACATCGAGGCGATCAACGACAACGTGTTCCGCCGCACGCCGTTCGCCATGCTGGAGATTTTCGTGCTGATGGCCCAGCACCCGGAAATCAAGGGCGTGCGCGCCGACACCATCCGCCTGCTACGCGAACATCGGCACCTGATCGACGACGATTTCCGCAACGATATCCGCAATACCAGCCTGTTTATCGAGCTGTTCAAATGCGAGATCGGCATCCACCGCAACCTGCGGCGCATGAACCGTTACGGCATCCTCGGGCGCTACCTGCCTGAATTCGGCTTTATCGTCGGCCAGATGCAGCACGACCTGTTCCACATCTACACCGTGGATGCCCACACCCTGAACCTGATCAAACACCTGCGCAAACTGCAGTACACCCAGGTTTCGGATAAATTCCCGCTGGCCAGCAAGCTCATGGGCAAACTGCCCAAGCCCGAGCTGATCTACCTCGCCGGCCTGTACCACGACATCGGCAAGGGTCGCCACGGCGACCACTCGGAAATCGGCGCGGTGGATGCCGAAGCCTTCTGCACGCGGCACCAATTGCCCCTGTGGGACAGCCGCCTGATTGTCTGGCTGGTGCAGAACCACCTGGTGATGTCCACCACCGCCCAGCGCAAGGACCTGTCCGACCCGCAGGTGATCCACGATTTCGCCCAGGTCGTGATGGACCAGACGCGCCTCGACTACCTCTATGTGCTGACGGTGGCCGACATCAACGCCACCAACCCCTCGCTGTGGAACTCCTGGCGCGCCAGCCTGCTGCGCCAGCTCTACACCGAGACCAAGCGTGCCCTGCGTCGCGGCCTGGAAAACCCTGTGGACCGCGAAGAGCAGATCCGCCAGACCCAGAGCGCGGCCCTGGACATCCTGGTGCGCAGCGGCACCGACCCGGACGACGTCGAGCAACTCTGGGCGCAGCTGGGGGATGACTACTTCCTGCGCCACACCGCCGGCGACGTGGCCTGGCACAGCGATGCCATCCTCCAGCAGCCCGCCGATGGTGGCCCGCTGGTGTTAATCAAGGAAATCACCCAGCGCGAGTTTGAAGGCGGCACGCAGATATTTATCTACGCCCCGGACCAGCACGACTTCTTCGCCGTGACCGTGGCAGCCATGGATCAGCTCAACCTGAACATTCACGACGCGCGAATTATCACTTCCAGCAGCCAGTTCACCCTCGACACCTACATCGTGCTCGACAACGACGGCGGCTCGATCGGCAACAATCCGCAGCGGATCAAACAGATCCGCGACGGCTTGACCGAGGCTGTGCGCAACCCGGACGACTATCCGACCATCATCCAGCGCCGCGTCCCGCGCCAGCTCAAGCACTTTGCCTTCGCCCCGCAAGTGACCATCCACAACGACGCCCAGCGCCCGGTCACGGTGCTGGAACTCAGTGCACCGGATCGTCCCGGGCTGCTGGCGCGGATCGGCAAGATCTTCCTGGAGTTCGACCTGTCACTGCAGAACGCCAAGATCGCCACCCTGGGCGAGCGCGTGGAAGACGTGTTCTTCATCACCGACGCGCACAACCAGCCGCTGTCCGACCCGGAACTGTGCCGCCGCCTGCAGGACGCCATCGTCGAACAGCTGAGCGTGAGCCACGAACCTGAAATGACGCGCCTGAGCATCTGACGCGCCACGAACCAACGCATTGAGTGAGACACCGCACCGATGAACAACGCTCTGAACCAGTTGCAGCCTTACCCGTTCGAAAAACTTCGCGCCCTACTCGGCAGTGTCACGCCCAACCCGGACAAGCGCCCGATCGCCCTGTCCATTGGCGAACCCAAGCACCGCTCGCCGAGCTTTGTCGCCGAAGCCCTGGCCAATAACCTCGACCAGATGGCCGTGTACCCGACCACCCTGGGTATCCCGGCCCTGCGTGAAGCCATCGCTGGCTGGTGCGAACGACGCTTCGGCGTGCCGGCCGGCTGGATCGACCCGGCGCGCAACGTGCTGCCGGTCAACGGCACCCGTGAAGCACTGTTCGCCTTCACTCAGACCGTGGTCAACCGTGGCGACGACGCCTTGGTGGTCAGCCCCAACCCGTTCTATCAAATCTACGAAGGCGCAGCCTTTCTCGCCGGGGCCAAACCGCACTACCTGCCGTGCCTCGACGAAAACGGCTTCAACCCGGACTTCGACGCCGTGCCGGCCGAAATCTGGCAGCGCTGCCAGATCCTGTTCCTGTGCTCGCCTGGCAACCCCACCGGCGCACTGATTCCCGTCGACGTGCTGAAAAAACTCATCGCCCTGGCCGATGAGCACGACTTCGTGATCGCCGCCGACGAGTGCTACAGCGAACTCTACTTCGACGAGCAAACCCCGCCCCCGGGCCTGCTCAGCGCCTGCGTCGAGCTGGGCCGCCGGGACTTCAAACGCTGCGTGGTGTTCCACAGCCTGTCCAAACGCTCCAATCTGCCGGGCCTGCGCTCCGGTTTCGTGGCCGGCGATGCCGAGATCCTCAAGGGTTTCCTGCTGTACCGCACCTATCACGGCTGCGCCATGCCGGTACAAACCCAACTGGCCAGCATCGCCGCCTGGAACGATGAAGTGCACGTGCGCGCGAACCGCGCCCTGTACCGCGAGAAGTTCGATGCGGTGCTGGCGATCCTCTCACCCGTGATGGACGTACAACGCCCGGACGGCAGCTTCTACCTGTGGCCGAACGTGGCCGGTGATGACGCCGCGTTCTGCCGCGACCTGTTCGAACAGGAACACGTGACCGTGGTTCCGGGCTCCTACCTGTCGCGGGATGTGGACGGCACCAACCCGGGCGCCGGCCGCGTGCGCATGGCGCTGGTAGCGCCGCTGGCGGAATGCGTCGAGGCGGCCGAGCGGATTCGCGCGTTTATTCAACGCCGCAACTAATCTCAAACAGGCCCTGAGATCACAGGGCTTACCCAAGGGAGACTCGCAATCATCTCCGCCCGTCAGGACGCCATCCCCCGGTAAGCCCTCCCCCCAAAAACTCTTGGTGTTCTTACCGGCTATTGCGCACTCCAGCCTGCCGCCCGTGACTCCTGCATTTACGCCCACCCTATCCAGCCGCTGGATGCAGGCCTGCGACATCCCCATCGACAGGCCTCCTCTAGCTATAACGCATTGAACACAAGCATCGCGATGCTGATTGATATCAGCATTTTTCTGGATTTCCGTTTCCGATACCAAACAGTAGTCCATCCCTGAGGACTGCATTACCCCCTCGTTTTTTAATCCCTCACTCTCGAGAAAATTGGACCATTTCGATACAGTCCGCCTCAGCCAAATGCTTGCCAGCATTCTTTTTAGCAACTGCCTGTATAGAATGCGTTGCATTTAATACGAAAAACATCGCGTCAAGACCGTAGACGTTGCCCATCAAGGAGAGAAGCAGTGATAACAATTATTCCCCTATGGAAGATGCTCATAGATAAAGAGGGGAAGGCCCGTGGCTTAGCCATTCTTGCGACGCTTCCTATTTTTATTGCGACTGGCGCCCTGGCATTTATCAATGGCTTGCAAACCGGCCGGATCGGGTCTGCCTTAGTAGGACTGATGGGCGTAATTTTCTTTGGCTTGGCCGCCGTCATTCTATTCATTCCAACAAATAAATATATTCCGAGACAATCATTTATCGGTTATCGATCAACGCAAGCCAAAGCACAAAAGTCTATAAAATATGCTGCTCTGACACTCCCCTTGCTCGCCATTGGCCTTTCACTGCTTATGCCTTCTATTTACATCTCAATAATCGCCATAACCACTACCGCCCTAATTATCTTTTACCAAATTTCAAAATCCATAAAACGTCATGAAGACATAGATTTTTCGACAAACCTCTATCTTGTTTCGTCACTGGGAATCGACCCCGGAGAAAAAGCGCTAGCAAGCTACCAGAACTTCAGTACAGATAACATACGAAAAGGCAGTAATGCTTTTGTTGCCACTGCGAACAAATTGGTCATTGCCTCCTTCAATGGAAAGTTCTGGGAAAAACTTTCCCGCGACCTGAATCAAATTACTCAGATAGGCATAATCGCCGACAAAACTGAGACACATCATATCAAGCTAATTTTCGATGACGGCACTGACGCAGTACTGCGCATTCAACTTGACAACAAATCAACTTCAAATCCGAAGTTGATTATAAAACGACTTCTTGAAGTAATCGATAATAAACTGCTTGGTGAAAACACCGCAAAAACAGCCTCAATCAGTCGCCAAGCAATTACAGCCGAAGATACAGCACCGCCCAAAACATCCAACCCTAAAACATTAGAAGTAGCTCGAAGCATAGAAATCGCGCAAACCATATTGAACGACATAAAAAACGCCAAAGAAATCATGCCAGGTAGAAAGCTGGAGTTATAGGCAGTGTAACACCGCACAAAATCCTGGCTCACTTATACCGGCGAAGAAACCATAATAAAGGCACTTATAAAACTCAGACCAACACCCACAACCGAGTTGACTTGCAAATACAACTTTTTCAGCAAGCTGACACTTCGAAATCCTGGCTACGAGGATGTGTTGGACGTGAAAGGCGATATATGCACAAAGCGTACTGAAGAATTGAATCACTGCTGGCCAGCCCCTCAGCGGAACTTATAACCGAATGAAAACCGGAAAACACGGTGATGCATAGGGACAGACGCTGCAAATACTGAGCGCGAGGCTCTAGATATACATCCACTTGCATCATACCGAGCTGAGTCGTGCCAACGGTCCCGGGCTGCGCATAGTCGTGTGGGTACAAGGCCGTGGATCTGACACTCGCTGGCCTCTATAACAGCAACGCCATACGTCCTTATCAAAGCAAGCAGTTCATCAAAATCAGCGACAGAATAGATATCAACCTCTTCAGAACAACAAAAATTGTTGAATTCTTTGTTTCAGGTCTCGACATGACCAAGACCGAACTCCCTATACAGCAGAAATAGCACAAGACAGTGAAAAGATGCCCAAGATGAACCGTACCTAGAAAATTACCAACCACCTAAAAGCACGTTATGCAATTCTGATTATTGAATCCTTTGAAGAAAAATGTGTTGTAGCTGTACTGGGCGACATCGCCAAGTCACTTAACCATCGTTTTCCCTATGAAATTCGACGCAAGGCATCCAGACAAACGACGCCGCTGCCGAAGATAAAACCTTTGACCTGAAACTGGCACCGGACTTCTGTGAAGAAAAGGCGCGGGAAGAGAAAAGCAGATCATCCGCAAAACCGGAATCCTGGAGTACATAGACTCTCAACTGAACCTGGATGATGTTGGAGGCTTGGGTACGCTAAAAAAATGGCTGCATCTTAGTGGCCAGTGCTTCGGCCAAGCCGCCAAGGAGTTTGGTGTAGGCAGACCCAAAGGCCTGCTGCTTACCGGTGTTCCCGGCGGTGGTAAGTCCTTGACCGCGAAGTGTGTATCTTCCTCATGGAACATGCCGTTGCTACACCTTGATATGGGCAAGATATTTCAAGGTATCGTAGGTTCATCGGAGTCCAATATTCGCTCTGCACTTCAAACTGCCAAAGCTATTTCACCCTGCATCCTTTGGATCGACGAAATTGAAAAGGGTCTCTCTGGCTCCTCCAGCGGCTCTTTAGATGGAGGGACCGCCACCCGAATATTTCGCACTCTGCTGACCTGGATGCAAGAGAAAACCGCACCGATTTTCGTGTTTGCCACTGCCAACATAAACCACCTTCACTTCACCGCCCCCAGATTCGCCTCGCTCAAATCCAGCTCCGCCAACACCTCGCGTAGCACGTCGTCGCCAATCTGGTGATGCCGGCTCAACCGATAAAGCTCCAGCCGCTGGGCGCGCAGGGCTTTCAGGCGCAGCTTGCGCTCCAGCAGATCCATCTGCGAAGCCAGGGCCTGGGCCTCGGCGGAATCATTGAAGACCTCCAACTGATGGCGATATTCCGACATCAAGCGCGCCTTGAGTTCGGTCGCCAGCGCCGCCAGGGCGGCGTCCGGGGCTTGGGCGGGCTCATCCAATTCCTCGGCCTCCAGGGCATGAATCGCCGCTTCAGCCGTCTTGCGCCAGGCATCCCGCACTTCACCACGGCGCTTGTCGTCGGGGCTTTTCTCGATGCCTCGCAACAACAGGGGCAAGGCCACACAGGCCGCCACCAGGGACAGCAGGATCACCCCGGCAGCAATGAAGATCAGCAGGTCACGCTCGGGGAACACCTCCCCGGGGGCCAACAGCAAAGGCACCGACATCACGCCGGCCAGGGTCACCGCCCCGCGTACCCCGCCCACCGTCAGTAACCAGCAGGAACGCGCCGTGGGCACCAGGGTCAGCTCACCCTTGCCGCGCCAGCGTCGCAACAGCCCGGACAGGCGCCAGATGCTCTGCACCCAGACAAAGCGCAGCACCAACAACACCAGGAAGATCGCCACCACATCCAGGCAACGATAGAACAGCGTCGGCCACAACGAGGTTTCATGGCTGGCCACCGCCTTGATGATGTCCGGCAACTGCAAGCCCAGCAGGAGGAAGATCAGGCCGTTGAAAGCAAACTCCAGCAATGACCAGACGCTGCGATTGAGCAGCCGGGTGCTGGTCTGGCGCGGCAACAGGTCGAGCCAACTCTGCATCATGCCGGCCGCCACCGCCGAGAGGATGCCGGAGGCTCCCAGGCGCTCGGCCAGCACATAGGCGGCAAACGGCAACAGGAGCATGAACACCACATGGGTCGCCGGGTCGTCCCAGCCACGGGCGATCATCCAGGCCCGCAAGCGCCCCACCAGCCAGCTCAAGGCCACGCCAATGGCCAGGCCGCCCAGCGCCACCAGGACAAACGTCAGGCTGGCATTGGCCAGGGAAAACACCCCGGTCACGGCTGCAGCCAGGGCGAACTTGAAGGTCACCAGGCCGGACGCATCGTTCATCAACGCCTCGCCCTGAAGCATGTGCATCAAGGGCGTGGGCAATCGATTCTGAGATATCGCCGAGACCGCCACCGCGTCCGTCGGCGATAACACTGCCGCCAGGGCAAACGCCACCGGCAAGGGAATACTCGGCAACAGCCAGTGAATGAAGTAACCCGCGCCGACCACAGTAAACAGCACCAGCCCCACGGCCAGGGTCAAGATCGGCCCGCGCAGGCGCCAGAGTTCACGCTTGGGCATGCGCCAGCCATCGGAAAACAACAGCGGGGGCAGGAACAGAAACAGGAACAGCTCCGGGTCCAGGGCCACGTGCAACCCCAGGGTCGGCCAAGCCAGCAAGGCCCCGGCGGCAATCTGTACTAGTGGCAACGGCAGTGGAATCATCCGCCCCACCAGGCGCGAGACACTCACCAGCATCAGCAAGATGAGGACGGTATAAGCGGTTTGCATAAAGCGGAAGTCCCTGACCCAAACAGAAAAATCGTACCTATCTGAGGTAATAATCGCAGTCGAAGTGCCATATTAGCCCCTTAAGCTAGATGCTGGCCGCTGCACAAAGGTCGCAAGCGGCCAACGCCCTGCAACACAAAGCGACTAAAGCCCGGCTCTGGCGGAGCCCGAACCGGCGCGGGCATGGCATAATCCTCCACCTTTATTTTCCGACACTGCAAAGGGGGCAATTCCTTGACCGCTTCAAGCAAAACGTTGCACCTTTTCGGCATCAAAGCCTGCGACACCATGAAAAAGGCGCGCACCTGGCTCGATGAACACGCTATCAGCTACGACTTCCACGACTACAAAACCGCCGGCATTGACCGTGAACACCTGACGCAATGGTGCGACGAGCATGGCTGGCAAGTGGTGTTGAACCGCGCAGGCACGACCTTTCGCAAACTCGAAGACGAACGCAAAGCCGATCTCGACCAGACGAAAGCCATCGAACTGATGCTCGCCCAACCCTCGATGATCAAGCGCCCGGTGCTCGATCTCGGTGACCGAACCCTGATTGGCTTCAAGCCAGATATCTATGCGGCAGCGCTCAAGTAAACCTGCCCATTCATTTTTGTAAGAGGTAACTGCATGTCCACTACTCTGTTCAGCCTGGCCTTCGGCGTCGGCACCCAGAATCGTCAAGGCGCATGGCTGGAAGTGTTTTACGCAGCACCATTGCTCAACCCATCGGCCGAACTGGTCGCTGCCGTGGCCCCGGTGCTGGGCTACAGCGAAGGCAACCAGGCCATCACCTTCAACAACACCCAGGCCGCGCAACTGGCTGAAGCCCTGAAGAGCATCGACGCCACCCAGGCCGCGCTGCTGACCCGCCTGGCCGAAAGCCACAAGCCCCTGGTCGCGACCCTTCTGGCCGAAGACGCCCAACTGACCTCGACCCCAGAGGCTTACCTGAAGCTGCACCTGTTGTCCCATCGCCTGGTCAAGCCTCACGGCCTGAGCCTGGCCGGTGTGTTCCCGCTGCTGCCGAACGTGGCCTGGACCAGCCAGGGCGCCATCGACCTGAGCGAGCTGGCCGAGCGCCAACTGGAAGCCCGCCTGCGTGGCGAGCTGCTGGAAGTGTTCTCCGTGGACAAGTTCCCGAAAATGACCGACTACGTGGTGCCGAGCGGCGTGCGTATCGCTGACAGCGCACGGATCCGCCTGGGCGCCTACATCGGCGAAGGCACCACTGTGATGCACGAAGGTTTCGTCAACTTCAACGCCGGTACCGAAGGCCCGGGCATGATCGAAGGCCGTGTCTCGGCTGGCGTATTCGTCGGCAAGGGTTCGGACCTGGGCGGCGGTTGCTCGACCATGGGCACCCTGTCGGGCGGCGGCAACATCGTGATCAAGGTTGGCGAAGGCTGCCTGATCGGCGCCAACGCCGGTATCGGCATTCCCCTGGGCGACCGCAACACCGTGGAATCGGGCCTGTACGTGACCGCCGGGACCAAGGTGGCGCTGCTGGACGAGAACAACCAACTGGTCAAAGTGCTCAAGGCCCGCGAACTGGCCGGCCAGCCGGACCTGCTGTTCCGTCGCAATTCGGAGACCGGTGCCGTGGAATGCAAAACCCACAAATCGGCCATCGAACTGAACGAAGCGCTGCACGCTCACAACTAAGCAGCGACTCGATGCCATAGCAGCGACCGGGCGCGTATCATCAGCGCCCGGCCTGCTCAAACGAGTCTTGACCACCATGCTTGTGCCCTCCCCCTGGCGCGCCGACTTTCCGGCCATCGCCGCCCTGCAACGGCAAGACCAGACCTACCTGGACAACGCCGCCACCACGCAAAAACCCCAAGCCCTGCTGGATGCCCTGGCGCACTACTACGCCAATGGCGCCGCCAATGTGCATCGTGCCCAACACTTGCCCGGCGCCCACGCCACCCAGGCGTTCGAGGACAGCCGCAGCAAAGTCGCGCAATGGCTGAATGCCGGTGACTGCGGGCAGATCGTCTTTACCCACGGCGCGACCTCCGCGCTGAACCTCCTGGCCTACGGCCTGGAACACCAATTCGAAACGGGCGATGAAATTGTCATCAGCGCCCTGGAACACCACGCCAACCTGCTGCCCTGGCAGCAACTGGCGCAACGTCGCGGCCTCAAACTGCAGGTACTGCCCCTGGATGCCGACGGCCTGATCGACATCGAGGCCGCCACCGGGCTGATTGGCCCGCGCACCCGCCTATTGGCGGTGAGCCAGCTGTCCAATGTCCTCGGCGCCTGGCAACCCTTGACCCCATTGCTGGCCCTGGCCAAGGCCCGGGGCGCCCTGACCGTGGTCGACGGCGCCCAGGGCGTGGTGCACGGGCGCCACGATGTGCAGGCCCTGGGTTGCGACTTCTATGTGTTTTCCAGCCACAAACTCTATGGCCCCGACGGCGTGGGCGTGCTGTTCGGCCGCAACGAAGCGCTGAAGGCCCTGCACCACTGGCAATTCGGCGGCGAAATGGTCCAGGAAGCCGAGTACCAGCACGCCAGTTTCCGCCCGGCACCCCTGGGTTTCGAGGCTGGAACCCCGCCGATTGCCAGCGTGATCGGCCTGGGCGCGACCCTGGATTACCTGGACGGCCTGGACCAGGACGCCGTCAACGCCCACGAGGCGGCGCTGCATGACTATTTGCTCCACGGTTTGCAGGCCCGCAATGGCGTTCGCTTGCTGGGCCGGCCGCAACTGGCCCTGGCCAGCTTTGTCGTCGACGGCGTGCACAACGCTGACCTGGCGCACCTGCTGGCGGAGCAGGGAATCGCCGTGCGTGCCGGGCATCATTGTGCGATGCCATTGTTGAAAGGCTTTGGCTTGGCCGGGGCGATTCGCGTGTCCCTGGCCTTGTACAACGACTCCGAGGACCTGGAGCGCTTTTTCGAAGCCCTGGATCAAGCCCTGGAGCTGTTGCGATGAGCCTGCCCGTCGACGCCGCCAAGGCGCTGGACACCTTTGAGCAGGCAGCCGGCTGGGAACAGCGGGCGCGCTTGCTGATGCAATGGGGCGAGCGTCTGCCGCCTCTGAGTGAGGCCGACAAGGTCGAAGCCAATCGAGTGCATGGCTGTGAGAGCCAGGTCTGGCTGGTGGGCACGCTGGCAGAGGGGCAATGGCAGTTCGCGGCCGGCAGCGATGCACGATTGATTCGCGGCTTGGTGGCGCTGCTGTTGGCACGGGTCAACGGTTTGTCGGCAGAGCAGTTGCGCGAGGTGGACCTGGCGGACTGGTTCAATCAACTGGGCCTGTCGCGCCAGCTTTCGCCGTCCCGCAGCAACGGATTAAATGCCGTGCTCCAGCGCATGCGCGAACTGGCCCTGTAGGAGCCGGCTTGCCGGCGATCAGGCCTTTGAGCCTTGCGTCGTCCTTGCGGACTTAATCGCTGGCGAGCCAGCGCCTACAAAACACCGTTGGGCGCTCTACCGTAGGAGCCGGCTTGCCGGCGATCAGGCCTTTGAGTCTTGCATCGCTCTTGCGGGCCTAATCGCTGGCGAGCCAGCGCCTACAAAACACCGTTAGGCGTTCTACCGTGGGAGCCGGCTTGCCGGCGATCAGGCCTTTGAGTCTTGCATCGTTCTTGCGGGCGTCATCGCTGGCGAGCCAGCTCCTACAAAACATCGTAGGGCGTTCTACCGTAGGAGCCGGCTTGCCGGCGATCAGGCCTTTGAGGTGTGCATGGTTCTTGCGGGCGTAATCGCTGGCGAGCCAGCGCCTACAAAACACCGTTGGGCGTTCTACCGTAGGAGCCGGCTTGCCGGCGATCAGGCCTTTGAGTCTTGCATCGCTCTTGCGGGCGTAATCGCTGGCGAGCCAGCGCCTGCAAGGTTATGCGAACAATGTATTTAGGCGGCGGGTTTGCTGCGCTCGGCGGGGCGCCGCACGCCGGCGACGATTTTATCCACAGCCTTGGTGGCCGCCACCATGCCGAAGGTCGCCGTCACCATCATCACTGCGCCAAAACCGCGGCGCAGTCCAGCTTCACGCCGTCGCCGACAAAACTCTTCTGCAGGCAAATGCTGCCGTCCGGCTTCGGGTAGCGCAGTTGCTCGGTGGAAAACACACAAGGCACGCTGTAATGACGGGTCACGGTGCGTGAAAAACCGTAGTCGCGACGCAAAGTCGAGCGCACCTTGGAGGCCAGCGGGTCGTTGAAGGTGCGGTTCAAGTCGCAGACCTGGATCAGGGTCGGGTCGATCTGCCCGCCTGCACCGCCGGTGGTGATGATCTGGATCTTGCGGCGCTTGCACCAGGCGATCAGCGCCGCCTTGGCATTCACGCTGTCGATGCAGTCGATCACGCAATCGATGTTCGGCGTGATGTACTCGGCCATGGTCTCGCGGGTCACGAAATCCGCCACCGCGTGCACCCGACAATCCGGGTTGATGCCCCGCAGGCGTTCGGCCATGACCTCGACCTTGGCCCGGCCCACGGTGCTGTCCAAGGCATGCAATTGGCGGTTGCTGTTGCTCACACACACGTCGTCCAGGTCGAACAGCGAGATCTCGCCGACACCGCAACGGGCGATGGCTTCCGCCGCCCAGGAACCGACGCCGCCGACCCCGACGATCGCCACATGGGCCGCGCGCAGCCGCTCCAGGCCCTCAATGCCATACAAACGGGCGACACCAGCAAACCGCGGATCTTCTGTACTCATGACCATTACCCCAAAAACCGGCGCGCATTATAGGGCTTCGCAACGACAAGTTTTAAGCGACAAGCTACAAGTTAAGAACTTAAGTTCAAATGCAGTGCCCAAGGTCTGGTTTTCCTCTGCGCTGTACGCTCAGTTGAGGGCCGGTGTAGGATGCCCGCCGTTTGGCGCCTGCCAACCCTCCCCTCGTTCCACACCTTTTGGAACCCGAAATAGCTATGTCATCGCGTAAATTTGGACTCAATCTGGTGATAGTGCTGGCCATTGCCGCACTGTTCACCGGTTTCTGGGCGCTGATCAATCGCCCGGTTTCGGCCCCGAACTGGCCTGAACAGATCTCCGGTTTTTCCTACTCGCCTTTCCAGCAAGGCCAGTTCCCGCAGAAAAACCAGTACCCGTCGGACGATGAGATGCGTCGCGACCTGGAGATCATGAGCAAGCTGACGGATAACATCCGCACCTACTCGGTCGACGGCAGCCTGGAGAATATCCCCAAGCTCGCCGAAGAGTTCGGCTTGCGAGTGACCCTGGGCATCTGGATCAGCCCGGACCTGGAGCGCAACGAGCGGGAAATCACCCGCGCCATCGAGATCGCCAACAGCTCCCGCAGTGTCGTGCGGGTGGTGGTGGGTAACGAAGCGATCTTCCGCAAGGAAATCACCGCCGACCAACTGTCGGTGCTGCTCGACCGGGTTCGCGCGGCGGTGAAAGTGCCGGTGACCACTTCAGAACAGTGGCACGTCTGGGAAGAACACCCAGAATTGGCCAAGCACGTGGACCTGATCGCCGCGCACGTCCTGCCGTACTGGGAGTTCATCCCAGTGGACAAGGCCGGGCAATTCGTCCTCGACCGCGCCCGCGACCTGAAAAAACTCTTCCCGAAAAAGCCCCTGCTGCTCTCCGAAGTGGGCTGGCCGAGCAACGGTCGTATGCGCGGTGGCGCTGACGCCAGCCCGGCAGACCAGGCGATCTACTTGCGTACCCTGGTCAACAAGCTCAACCGCCAGGGTTACAACTACTTCGTCATCGAAGCCTTCGACCAGCCGTGGAAGGCCAGCGACGAAGGTTCCGTGGGCGCCTACTGGGGCGTGTACAACGCTGCGCGCCAGCAGAAATTCAACTTTGAAGGCCCGGTGGTGGCGATTCCGCAATGGCGGGTCCTGGCCATCGGCTCGGTGGTCCTGGCATTGCTGTCCCTGACCCTGCTGATGATCGACGGCTCAGCCCTGCGCCAGCGTGGCCGCACCTTCCTGACCTTTATCGCCTTCCTGTGCGGGTCGGTGCTGGTGTGGATCGGCTACGACTACAGCCAGCAATACAGCACCTGGTTCAGCCTGACGGTGGGCTTCCTGCTGGCCCTCGGCGCTCTCGGGGTGTTTATCGTCCTGCTGACCGAAGCCCACGAACTGGCGGAGGCGGTCTGGACCCACAAACGCCGGCGTGAATTCCTGCCGGTGGAAGGTGAATCCGATTACCGGCCGAAAGTCTCGATCCATGTGCCCTGCTACAACGAGCCGCCGGAGATGGTCAAACAGACCCTCAACGCCCTGGCCAACCTCGACTATCCGGACTTCGAAGTCCTGATCATCGACAACAACACCAAGGACCCGGCGGTGTGGGAACCGGTGCAGGCCTATTGCGAAACCCTCGGCCCGCGCTTCAAGTTCTTCCACGTCGCGCCCCTCGCCGGCTTCAAGGGCGGGGCGCTGAACTACCTGATCCCGCACACCGCCAAAGACGCCGAAGTGATTGCGGTGATCGACTCCGACTATTGCGTCGAGCCGAACTGGCTCAAGCACATGGTGCCGCACTTCGCCGACCCGAAAATCGCCGTGGTGCAGTCGCCACAGGACTATCGCGACCAGAACGAAAGCACCTTCAAGAAGCTCTGCTACGCGGAATACAAAGGCTTCTTCCACATCGGCATGGTCACCCGTAACGACCGTGACGCGATCATCCAGCACGGCACCATGACCATGACCCGGCGTTCGGTGCTCGAAGAGCTGGGCTGGGCCGACTGGTGCATCTGTGAAGACGCCGAACTGGGCCTGCGGGTGTTCGAGAAAGGCCTGTCGGCGGCGTACTACCACACCAGCTACGGCAAGGGCCTGATGCCCGATACCTTTATCGACTTCAAGAAACAGCGCTTCCGCTGGGCCTACGGGGCGATTCAGATCATCAAGCGTCACACCGCCAGCCTGCTGCGCGGCAAGGACACCGAGCTGACCCGTGGCCAGCGCTATCACTTCCTCGCGGGCTGGCTGCCGTGGGTGGCCGATGGCATGAACATCTTCTTCACCGTCGGCGCCCTGCTGTGGTCGGCGGCGATGATCATCGTGCCGCAACGGGTCGATCCGCCGCTGCTGATCTTCGCAATCCCGCCGTTGGCGCTGTTCGTGTTCAAGGTCGGCAAGATCATCTTCCTCTACCGTCGCGCGGTGGGGGTGAACCTGACCGATGCGTTCTGTGCGGCCCTGGCCGGCCTGGCGTTGTCCCACACCATTGCCAAGGCGGTGTTGTACGGGTTCTTCACCAGCAGCATTCCGTTCTTCCGGACGCCGAAGAATGCCGATAACCACGGCTTCTGGGTGGCGATTTCGGAAGCCCGGGAAGAGTTGTTCATCATGCTGCTGTTGTGGGGCGCGGCCTTGGGGATCTTCCTGGTCCAGGGCCTGCCGAGCAACGACATGCGCTTCTGGGTGACCATGCTCCTGGTGCAGTCGCTGCCCTATCTGGCAGCACTGATCATGGCGTTCCTGTCCTCGCTGCCCAAACCGGCAGCAGAAACAGAAGAGGCACCGGCCGTCTAAATCGCTTGCACCTACTAAACGCGGCCTCTGGCCGCCGTTTTGCTTTAAGATATCCGCCATTTTGCGCGCCCTGCCCAACCCTGTAGGAGCTGGCTTGCCAGCGATGTTTTCATACGCACCGCGTTCTCGTTCCGCGCCGGCCAGCCGGCTCCTACACAATGCCTTGCACCGGAGTTCCCCATGACGGCCCACGCCGACCTTTCGCCGACCCTGCAACTTGCCTGTGATCTGATCCGCCGCCCGTCGGTGACGCCGGTCGACGCCGATTGCCAGAAGCTGATGATGCAGCGCCTGGGCGATGCCGGCTTCAAGCTGGAGCCGATGCGCATCGAGGATGTGGATAACTTCTGGGCCACCCACGGCCGCCACGAAGGCCCGGTGCTGTGCTTCGCCGGCCACACCGATGTGGTCCCTACCGGCCCGGTGCAGGCCTGGCAGAACGACCCGTTCGACGCGCTGATCGACGAACACGGCATGCTCTGCGGCCGTGGCGCGGCCGACATGAAAGGCAGCCTGGCCGCCATGCTGGTGGCCGCTGAGCGTTTTGTCGGCGACTACCCGGACCACAAGGGCTCGGTGGCCTTCCTGATCACCAGCGACGAAGAAGGCCCGGCCCACCACGGCACCAAAGCCGTGGTCGAACGCCTGGCCGCCCGCAAAGAGCGCCTGGACTGGTGCATCGTCGGCGAGCCTTCGAGCACCAGCCTGGTGGGCGACGTGGTGAAGAACGGCCGTCGCGGCTCTCTCGGTGCCAAGCTCACGGTACGCGGCGTACAAGGCCACGTGGCCTACCCGCACCTGGCGAAGAACCCGATCCACCTGGCTGCCGTGGCCTTGGCTGAGCTGGCCGCTGAGCATTGGGACGACGGTAACGCCTTCTTCCCGCCCACCAGCTTCCAGATCTCCAACCTCAACTCCGGCACCGGCGCCACCAACGTGATCCCTGGCGAGCTGGTGGCCCTGTTCAACTTCCGCTTCTCCACCGAATCCACCGTGGAAGGCCTGCAACAGCGCGTGGCGGCGATTCTCGACAAGCATGGCCTGGACTGGCACGTGGAATGGGCACTGTCCGGCCTGCCGTTCCTCACTGAACCCGGCGCCCTGCTGGACGCGGTGTCGGCGAGCATCAAGGCCATCACCGGCCGCGAAACCAAAGCGTCCACCAGTGGCGGCACTTCCGACGGGCGCTTTATCGCCACCCTGGGCACCCAGGTGGTCGAGCTGGGCCCGGTCAACGCCACCATTCACCAAGTCAACGAGCGGGTCTTGGCCAGCGACCTCGACGTGCTGACCGAAATCTACTACCAGACCCTGATCAAGTTGCTCGCCTGATGCTCGCCTGCCCCATTTGCAGTGCGCCGCTGAGCGCAGTAGACAACGGCGTGGCCTGCCCGGTCGGGCACCGTTTCGATCGCGCGCGCCAGGGTTACCTGAACCTGTTGCCGGTGCAGCACAAGAACAGCCGCGACCCGGGTGATAACCAGGCCATGGTCGAAGCTCGTCGCGACTTTCTCAACGCCGGGCACTACGCCCCGGTGGCCCGGCGCCTGGCCGAACTGGCCGCTGAGCGGGCGCCGCAACGCTGGGTCGACATCGGCTGTGGCGAGGGTTACTACACCGCGCAGCTCGCCGACGCCCTGCCCGGTGCCGACGGTTACGCCCTGGACATCTCCCGGGAAGCGATCAAGCGCGCCTGCCGCCGCAACCCCGAACTGACCTGGTTGATCGCCAGCATGGCCCGGGTCCCCCTGGCCGATGCCAGCTGCCAGTTCCTGGCCAGCGTGTTCAGCCCACTGGACTGGCAGGAGGCCAAACGCCTGCTCAGCCCCGGCGGCGGCCTGATGAAAGTCGGCCCCACCCGCGGCCACCTGATGGAACTGCGCGAGCGCCTGTACGATGAGGTGCGCGAATACACCGACGACAAGCACCTGGCCCTGGTACCCAATGGGATGGCACTGCAACACAGCGAGACCCTGGAGTTCACACTGAGCCTGGCGAGTGCGCAGGACCGCGCCAACCTGCTGGCGATGACGCCCCACGGCTGGCGCGCCAGTGCCGAACGCCGGGCCCAGGTCATCGAACAGGCCGAGCCGTTCGAGGTCACTGTGTCCATGCGCTACGATTATTTCGTCTTGCAATAACCCTTTAACCCACGGCCTTGAGCAACGGCTCGAGGCCGAATAAATCCGCGAATGGATTTTTCAGACCGGCAGTGAGGACATCCATGCGCCAGCCCGATATCGAGATTTACCTGAAAGACGCCGACGTCGACTACAAGGCCATCGCCGCCTGGCTCGGCAGCGCTTTGGGCCCCTGCACCGACTGGGTCCAGAAAGGCCAGACCTTCAAGTGCAAGGCCGGAACCGTACCCGTGACCTGGCTGCCCAAAGCCGTTGGCAAGTGGAACAGCCTGTACCTGGAAAGCGACCAGACCCCGTGGGACGACGACATCGCCTGCGCCCGCGCCGCCTTCGCCGCGCTGAACGTCGAAGTGCGCTGTGCACCCGGTACCTGGGTCGAGGAAGAAGGCGAAGAAACCGCCGACCGCTGGATTCGCATCAGTGTTGACGGTGAAGAAGAAATTACCTGGAAGACGGCTTAAAAGCAGCGGCAAGCTACAAGCGGCAAGTCTCAAGCTGAACCGCTTGTAGCTTGTAGCTTGTAGCTCGCACCTACAGACCTACAGACCTACAACATCCTCAGCCTGCAAGCCCTTCTCACCCGTCACCACCGCATATTCCACTTGCTGGCCTTCAGCCAGGGAGCGATGGCCTTCGCCACGAATCGCCCGGTAGTGCACAAAGACATCCGCCCCGCCTTCACGTTGAATGAAGCCGTAACCCTTGGCGTCGTTGAACCACTTCACATTGCCGGTCTCGCGAGTAGACATGAATCCACACCTCATTTTTTTATTATTGGATTGGTGCACTGCAACCAAACCTTGAGAACTTTCCCTCGACCTGCCTCTCTATGAGTGGAAGCCATACGGCCGCGGGAGAGTCGGCCGAGTATATGACAGGCGTAAAAACTCTCAACTCAATCTTGTTTCGGCGCTTTTTTGCCGATTTTCGGTGAATCCGGCACACTACCGGCCCCGAGCGCCTGCTCGGTTTTTATTCACTCATGCAGAAGCCGTATGACCCGCTCCCCGATCCGCCGTCTTGTGTTTGGCACCTTGCGCCGACTGCTGTATCTCTGGGTTCGCTCCGAGACCATCAACCAGTCGTCCTTCACCCTCGACCTCGACCGCAGCCGACCGGTGTTCTACGTCCTGCAAAACCCCTCGCTGACCGACCTCGCGGTGGTCGACGCCGAGTGCACCAGGGCCGGTTTGCCGCGCCCGGTGCTGCCGGTGGCGGTGGGTGGCCTGCTGGAACCGGCAGCGTTCTTCTACCTGACCCCGGAACCGGACTGGCTTGGCCGCCAGGACAAGCGCGGCGCACCGCCGACCCTGACCCGCCTGGTCAGTGCCCTGACGCAAAACGCCGCCGAAGACGCGCAGATCATTCCGGTCAGCGTGTTTTGGGGCCAGTCGCCGGACAGCGAGTCCAGCCCCTGGAAACTCCTGTTCGCCGACAGTTGGGCCGTCACCGGACGCCTGCGCCGGCTGCTGAGCATCATGATCCTGGGGCGAAAGACCCGGGTGCAGTTCTCGGCGCCGATCAACCTGCGTGAACTGATCGAACACAATAAGGGCCACGAGCGCACCGTGCGCATGGCCCAGCGCATCCTGCGGGTGCACTTTCGCAACCTCAAGGCGGCAGTGATCGGCCCGGATATTTCCCACCGGCGCAACCTGGTCAAGGGCCTGCTCAACCAACCCCTGGTCAAGCAAGCGATTCTCGAAGAGGCGGAGCGCGAAAAGATCGCCCCGGAAAAAGCCAAGGCCCAGGCCCTGCGCTACGGCAACGAGATCGCCTCGGACTACACCTACACGGCAATCCGCTTCCTGGAAGTGGTGCTCAGCTGGTTCTGGAACAAGATCTACGACGGGATCAAGGTCAACAACATCGAAGGCGTGCAAAAGGTCGCCCAGGGTCACGAAGTGATCTACGTGCCCTGCCACCGCAGCCACATCGACTACCTGCTGCTCTCTTACCTACTGTTCCGCAACGGCCTGACCCCACCGCACATTGCCGCCGGGATCAACCTCAACATGCCGGTGATCGGCAGCCTGCTGCGGCGCGGCGGCGCGTTCTTCATGCGCCGCACTTTCAAGGGCAACCCGCTCTACACCTCGGTGTTCAACGAGTACCTGCACACCCTGTTCACCAAGGGTTTCCCGGTGGAGTACTTCGTCGAGGGCGGCCGTTCGCGCACCGGGCGCATGCTGCAACCCAAGACCGGCATGCTGGCCATCACCCTGCGCAGCTTCCTGCGGTCCTCGCGCATGCCCATCGTCTTCGTGCCGGTGTACATCGGCTACGAGCGGGTGCTGGAAGGTCGCACCTACCTGGGCGAGCTGCGTGGCGCGAGCAAGAAGAAAGAATCGATCTTCGACATCTTCAAGGTCATTGGCGCCCTCAAGCAGCGCTTCGGCCAGGTGGCGGTGAACTTCGGCGAGCCGATCAAGCTGGCGGAGTTCCTCGACCAGGAGCAGCCGGACTGGCGCAGTCAGGAACTGGGCCCGCAATTCCGCCCGGCCTGGCTCAACGAAACCACCAACCGCCTCGGCGAGCGGGTGGCTCAGCACCTTAACGAAGCGGCTGCGATCAACCCAGTGAACCTGGTGGCCCTGGCGCTGCTGTCCACCAGCCGCCTGGCCCTGGACGACCGTGCCATGGCTCGGGTGCTGGACCTGTACCTGGCGCTGCTGCGCCGGGTGCCCTACTCGCCCCACACCACGCTGCCGGAAGGCGATGGGCAGGCGCTGATCGAGCATGTGAAGGACATGAAGCTGTTGTCCGAGCAGAACGACGCCCTGGGCAAGATCCTCTATCTGGATGAGCAGAATGCCGTCCTGATGACCTATTACCGCAACAACGTGCTGCACATTTTCGCCCTGCCAGCGCTGCTGGCGAGCTTCTTCCAGAGTTCGTCGCGCATGAGCCGCGAACAGATCCTGCGCTACACCCGCGCGCTCTACCCCTACCTGCAGTCGGAGCTGTTCATCCGCTGGTCCCTGGAAGAACTGGACAGCGTGGTTGACCAGTGGCTGGAGGCCTTTGTCGAACAGGGGCTGCTGCGTTTCGAGAAAGACGCGTACCTGCGACCCGCCCCAAGTTCGCGGCACTTTGTGTTGCTGACCCTGCTGTCCAAGAGCATCGCCCAGACCCTGCAACGCTTCTACATGGCCATTTCCCTGTTGCTCAACAGCGGCCAGAACAGCATCAGCGCCGAAGAGCTGGAAGACCTGTGCACGGTCATGGCCCAGCGCCTGTCGATTCTCCATGGCCTGAACGCCCCGGAGTTCTTCGACAAAAGCCTGTTCCGGCACTTTATCCAGACCTTGCTCGACCTCGACGTGCTGCGCCGCGACGCCGCCGGCAAGCTCAGCTACCACGAACTGCTGGGGGACCTGGCCGAAGGCGCGGCCAAACGCGTGCTGCCGGCGGAGATTCGCCTGTCGATCCGCCAGGTCGCCCTGCACCGCAGCGAAGATGCCGCCGATCAGGTCGCGGCGCCTGAGCAAAGCGACTAGATTCTTATGGGCGCCTGGCAACTTCAGGCGCCGCCGATACGGAGATCCTCCATGAAGAAACTCATCCTGCTGGCCGTCACCACCCTGCTCGGGGCCTGTCAGACCATGCACCCGGCCGCCAAGCTCGACGGTGAAGTCTTCTACCTGCAACGTATTGCCTTGCCGCCAGACGCCACCCTGAGCGTCAGCCTGCAGGACGTGTCCCTGGCCGATGCCCCCGCGGTCATCCTGGCCGAGCAGAAAGGCCCGGTAAAAGGCCAGGTTCCGCTGCCCTTCCACCTCAACTACGACCCGGCCCAGGTCAAGCCCGGCCATCGCTATTCGGTCAGCGCGCGGATCGAAGTGGACGGCCAACTGATGTTTATCACCACCGAAAACCACGCGGTGCAACTCGACGGCAGCGACCTGCAGCCGTTGAAAATCCGCGTCGACGCAGTCCGTTAATCTCCCCCCTTTTTTGCACAAGGAAGCCGTCATGCTCCGTTCCTCCCTGCGTTTCACCAGCCTGTGCGCCGGTTTGCTGATTTCCGCCAGCGCCCTGGCCTTGTCCCTCAGTGACCTGTCCCAGGGCGACGCCTC
The DNA here is from genome assembly GCF_023241665.1 of Pseudomonas morbosilactucae. Lineage (NCBI taxonomy): Bacteria > Pseudomonadati > Pseudomonadota > Gammaproteobacteria > Pseudomonadales > Pseudomonadaceae > Pseudomonas > Pseudomonas morbosilactucae. The sequence goes on from NZ_JALQCX010000009.1 coordinate 57,751, forward strand.
CGGCGGTCTCAAGGACGCCCTGACCCAAGGCGCGCAAATCGCCGTCAAGCAACTGGGCACCCCGGGCGGCTTCAGCGGCAACCCGGACGTGCGCATCGAGCTGCCGGGCAACCTGGGCAAAGTGGCGAAAAAAATGAAGCAGTTCGGCATGGGCGACCAGGTCGATCAACTGGAAGCCAGCATGAACAAGGCCGCCGAAGCGGCCGTGCCACAAGCCCAGGCGCTGCTGGTGGATGCAGTGAAGAAAATGACTGTGTCTGACGCCAAAGGCATTCTCAGCGGTGGCAAGGACTCCGCCACCCAGTACCTGGACAAGAGCAGCCGCGAGCAGATCCGCGCCAAGTTCCTGCCGATCGTCAAGCAAGCCACCGACCAGGTCGGTCTGGCCAAGCAGTACAACTCCTTTGCCGGCCAGGCCGCGACCCTGGGCGTACTGGACGCCAAGAGCGCCAACATCGAAAACTACGTCACCGAGCAGGCGCTCAATGGCCTGTTTGAGATGATCGGCAAGCAGGAAGAAACCATCCGCAAAAACCCGGCAGCCGCGGCCACCAGCCTGGCCAAGAAAGTCTTCGGCACCCTGTAAACCCGCCCCTCCTCACACACCCCGTAGCTGGCTTGCCAGCGATAGCGTCCTCAAGGGCAACACCTGTCTTGAAGACCTCTCGCCGGCAAGCCGGCTCCTACCGATGGGGTTATGTCTTTTTCACGCGGAACCAGGCGGCGTAGAGGGCCGGCAGGAACAGCAGGGTCAGGGCCGTCGCCACAATCAGCCCGCCCATGATCGCCACTGCCATCGGGCCGAAGAACACACTGCGTGACAGTGGGATCATCGCCAAGACCGCCGCCAGGGCCGTCAGCACGATGGGCCGGAAGCGCCGCACCGTGGCTTCGATGATCGCGTCCCACGGGCGCATGCCCGCCGCAATGTCCTGTTCGATCTGATCCACCAGGATCACCGAGTTGCGCATGATCATCCCCGACAGGGCAATGGTCCCCAGCATCGCTACAAACCCGAAGGGCTGGCGGAACACCAAGAGGAACAGGGTCACGCCGATCAAGCCCAGGGGCGCTGTGAGGAACACCATCAGGGTGCGCGAGAAACTGCGCAGCTGCAGCATCAGCAAGCTCAACACCACCACGATAAACAGCGGCACGCCGGCCTTGACCGAGTTTTGCCCGCGGCTGGAATCCTCGACGGTGCCGCCCACGTCCAGCAAGTAACCGTCCGGCAACTCGGCACGCACCGACTCCAGGGACGGCAAAATCTGCTGCACCAGGGTCGCTGGTTGTTCCTTGCCGTAGATATCGGCCCGCACCGTCACGTTGGGCAAGCGGTTACGGTGCCAGATCACGCCCTCTTCGAAGCCGTACTCAAGCGTCGCGATCTGCGCCAGCGACACGCTGCGGCCATTGTCGGTGGGCACCGCCAGACTGGGCAGCGACGACAATGCCGTGCGCTCCTGGGGCGTGCCACGCAGGAGAATTTCGATCAACTCGTTACCTTCGCGATACTGGCTGACACTGGAGCCGGTGAGCGAGCTTTGGAGGAATTTCGACAAGTTGGCGGTGCTCACGCCCAAGGCCCGAGCGCGGTCCTGATCGATGTTGAGATAAATCACCTTGCTCGGTTCTTCCCAGTCCAGGTGCACGTTAACCACGTAGGGGTTCTCCCGCACCTTGGCCGCCACCTTGCGAGCCAGGGCGCGAACCTCATCGATGTGCTCGCCGGTCACCCGGAACTGCACCGGGTAGCCCACCGGCGGACCGTTCTCCAGCCGCGTGACCCGTGAACGCAGGGCCGGGAACTGCTCGTTGAGGGTTTCAATCAGCCAGGTACGCAGGCTTTCCCGCTCTTCGATGCTGTTCGCCAGGACCACGAACTGGGCGAAGCTGGTGGCCGGCAGTTGCTGGTCCAGTGGCAGGTAGAAACGCGGCGAGCCCGTACCCACATACGCCACATAGTTATCAATGCCGGCATGGCCCTTGAGCAAGGCTTCCAGGCGCTTGACCTCATCGGCGGTGTTGCTCAGGGACGCGCCTTCAGCCAGCTTCAGGTCGACCATCAGCTCCAGGCGCCCGGAGGCCGGGAAGAATTGCTGAGGCACAAAGCGAAACAGCACCACCGAGCCCACGAACAACACCACGGTCAGGGTAATCACCGTCTTGCGCCGTTCCACGCACCACCCCACCACGCGCCGCACCCGCTGGTAGAACGGGGTGCCGTGAGGGTCGTTCTGGCCATCGCCCGTGCCGTGCTTGGCGGCATGCCGCTTCGCCAGGTCCGGCAGCAGCTTGTCCCCCAGGTACGGAACGAAGACCACCGCGGCGATCCAGGACGCCACCAGGGCGATGGTCACCACCTGGAAGATCGAACGGGTGTACTCGCCGGTGCCAGACTGCGCCGTGGCAATCGGCAGGAACCCCGCCGCAGTAATCAAGGTGCCGGTGAGCATAGGGAAGGCGGTGCTGGTCCAGGCAAAGCTAGCGGCCTTGAAGCGGTCGAAGCCTTGCTCCATTTTGATCGCCATCATTTCCACCGCAATGATCGCGTCGTCCACCAGCAAGCCCAGGGCCAGGACCAGGGCGCCCAGGGAAATCTTGTGCAGGCCGATGCCAAAGTAATACATGGCGGCGAAGGTCATGGCCAAGACCAAGGGAATGGCCAGCGCCACCACCATGCCGGTGCGCATACCCAGGGAGAAAAAGCTCACTAGCAGCACAATGATCAAGGCTTCGGCCAAGACTTTGACGAACTCGCCAACCCCGGTTTTCACCGCTGCCGGCTGATCGGAAACCTTGTGCAACTGCATGCCTGCCGGCAGGTTGTTCTGGATCCGCGCAAACTCGCTTTCCAGGGCCTTGCCCAGCACCAGGATGTCGCCGCCCTCCTTCATCGCCACCGCGAGGCCGATAGCGTCTTGCCCCATAAAGCGCATGCGCGGCGCCGGTGGGTCATTGAAGCCGCGACGCACATCGGCCACATCATCGATGCGCAGGGTGCGATCACCAATGCGGATCGGGAAGGCGCGGATTTGCTCCACCGTCTGGAAGTTGCCGGAGACGCGCAATTGCAGACGCTCGCTGGCGGTTTCAAAGAAACCGGCAGTGGACACCGCATTCTGCTGCTCCAGCGCCTGTTGCACCGCTGCCATGGGCAAACCGAGGGTGGCCAGTTTGAGGTTCGACAGTTCGATCCAAATCTTCTCGTCCTGCTGCCCCTCCAGCTCGACCTTGCCCACATCCTTGACCCGCTGCAGCTGCAGTTGCACCCGGTCGGCGTAATCCTTGAGCACCGCGTAATCGAAGCCCTCCCCCGTCAGTGCGTAGATATTGCCGAAGGTGGTGCCGAACTCGTCATTGAAAAACGGCCCTTGAACACCGGGCGGCAGGGTCTGGCGGATGTCGCTGATCTTCTTGCGCACCTGGTACCAGAGGTCGGGGATTTCATTGGAGTGCATGGAGTCCCGGGCGACGAAGGTCACCATCGACTCGCCGGGCCGGGAGAACGAGACGATGCGGTCGTACTCACCGGTTTCCATCAGCTTCTTTTCAATGCGCTCAGTGACCTGGCGCGACACTTCCTCGGCCGTTGCTCCGGGCCAGTTGGTGCGGATGATCATGGCCTTGAAAGTGAAGGGCGGGTCTTCGCTCTGCCCCAGCTTGGTGTAGGAAAGCGCCCCGACGATGGCCAGCAACAGCATCATGAACAGGACGATCTGGCGATTGCGCAACGCCCAGGCGGAAAGGTTGAAATCCATCGGGGATTACTCCTTGGCCGCCAGGTTGACCACACGGTTGTCGCGGTCCACCGGACGCACGGACTGCCCCTCATGCAGCACATGCACGCCGGCCGCCACCACCCAATCGCTGGCACTCAGGCCCTCGAGCACCGGAACGCTTTTCTCGCCAAAGGCACCGACCCGCACAGGGGTCTTGCGCAGGGTGTTGTGGGCATCCACGCGCCAGACATAGGTAGCGCCGTTCTCGGCGGTCACCGCCGCCAAGGGCACGGTCAAGGCCACCGCCTCGGCACTCTGGATAAACACCCGGGCACTCTGCCCGAGTTCGGCCGGCTGCTTGCCGGCGTTGAAAGCGATCCGTGCAGCGAAGGTCCGGGATTTCGGATCCGCCGCCGGAGACAGCTCACGAATATGCCCGGCAAAACGCTTGCCGGGTTGGGTCCAGAGTTCGATGGCCACCGGCTGCCCGACCTTGATCCGGCCGAAACTCTGTTCCGGGAAGCTGATGGAGACTTCACGCTCGCCGTCCGCCGCGAGGGTGAAGACGGTTTGCCCCGCCGCCACCACTTGCCCCACTTCCACCGCGCGCTTGGCCACGACACCGTCCTGGGGCGCCCGCAGCACGGAATAGCCCGCCTGATTGCTGGCGACGTCAAACTCGGCCTTGATCTGCTGCAAACGGGCGCGCCCGCGCGATAGAGGTTCTCGGCATTGTCGTATTGCGAATGGCTGACCATCTGCCGATCCAGCAGGGTCTTGTAGCGGTCTCGTTCGGCACGCACCAGGTTGAGGTTGGCCTCGGCGGCCGAGACCTGGGCCCGGGTGGCTTGCAGTTGCAGGCGCACATCCTGGGGATCGAGTTCGGCCAGAGGTTGATTGGCCTTGACCCGATCACCCTCTTCTACCAGTCGTCGACTGACTTTGCCGCCGATGCGAAAGCCCAGCTCCGGCTCGTAGCGTGCCCGCACCTCGCCCGGATAACTGTCCGCAGCCTGCGACGAAGGCTCTGGCTGGACCACCATGGCCGGACGCACAACGCTTTGAGTCGGCTCCTCATGCCCACAAGCAGACAGAAAAAAAGCCAGGCTGACTGGCAAAGCGAGGGGCAAGGCATAGCGGAACATGGCGAGAGACCTTTCGCTAATGGAGCTTGGAATAATTATACTGGCCAGTATGTTATTAATAGCAAACTCACCAGTCCAGTATTAAAAGCGAAAAATGTCCGACAATAATTCTGCAAATGTTGGCCCAGGTCGCCCAAGGATCTGGCCAAGCGCCAGGCCATCCTCGAGGCCGCCAAAGACCTGTTCCTGAGCAAGGGTTACGCCAATACCAGCATGGATGCTGTCGCCACCGCCGCCGGGGTTTCCAAACTCACGGTGTACAGCCATTTCACCGACAAAGAGACCCTGTTCTCCGCCGCCGTGGTCGCCAAGTGCGAGGAGCAACTGCCGACCTTGATCTTCGAACTGCCGGAGGGCATGTCCGTCGAAAAGGTTCTATTGAACGTTGCCCGGGGCTTTCACCTGCTGATCAACAGTGACGAGTCGGTGAACCTGCATCGCCTGATCATGACCCTGGGCAGCCAGGACCCTAAGCTTTCGCAGATATTTCTCGAAGCCGGCCCCGAGCGCGTGCTCACCGGCATGGAACGCCTGCTGGGCAAGGTCAACCAGACCGGCACCCTGAGCATCGACAAACCGCGCAACGCCGCCGAGCACTTCTTCTGCATGCTCAAGGGCGGGGCGAATTTTCGTTTGCTGTATGGCTGCGGCGAGGCCTTGCGCGGCGAGGCTGCGGAGGCCCATGTGCAGGAAGTGGTGAGGTTGTTTATGCGGGCCTACCGCCCCTAGGGGCAGCCAAGCGCTGCCCGCGCAAACGTGTTGCTGCAACGGTTTGGCCCGCGCTCAGGGCCTGCCGTTCAGGCCTTGAGAGCCTTCTTCGGATAGATGTCGTAGCGACTGGACTTGCCCTCCAGACCATGGCTCGGCTTCGGCCCTTCAATGCACGGCGCCTTGCGCGGACGCTTGACCACCACCCTGTGACTGGCCAGGGCCAGGGCCGCCGCCAGCAAAGCCGGTGCATCCAGGTCATCGCCCACCAGCGGCCGGAACAGGCGCATTTCCTTCTTCACCAGGGCGGTTTTCTCACGATGGGGAAACATCGGGTCCAGGTAGATGACTTGGGGCGGCTCGCCTTCCCAGTTGCGCATCACCTCGATGGAGTTGCCTTTGAGCAGGTGCATGCGGGCGACGATGGGCGCGACATCGAAGTCCGTCGCAGCCCGTGCCAGGCCATCCTCCAGCAAGGCGCCGATCAGCGGCTGGCGTTCGATCAGGCTCATCTCGCAACCCAGGCTCGCCAGTACGAACGCATCCTTGCCCAAGCCGGCCGTGGCATCCAGCACCCGCGGGCGCACGCCCTGGGCCACGCCCACCGCCTTGGCGATCATCTGCCCGCTGCCGCCGCCGTACAGCCGCCGGTGAGCCGCGCCACCCTCGACAAAATCCACCCGCACCGGCCCCGGCGCGTCCGGCCCCAACTGCTGCAACTGCAAGCCTTGTTCACCCAACTGCAAGGCGAACTCGGCGTCATCAATCTGCAACGGCAGGCTTAAACGCTCGGCCCACTGCTCGGCCGGGCCCTGGAATTCATCGCTCAAGGCCTGGACTTTGATGCGGCAGGCCGCAGGTTGCTCACTCATCAGAAAACACACTCAAAAAATTAATGATCGGCAAAAACGGCCGATAACAAAACTATCGGGCATTTTGCCAGAGCTGAGCGTCGACCGAGAGCAATGTCAGACATTCGATCCACCTCCATAGGTTATATCTCGCCCCACGGCGACTATGGCCTGCGCAACTCCCAGGCACTGAGCGGCGTCAGCCACCTGTGGCAGGACTTCTTTGCCCAGGCCCTGGCCGAGCAACGGGGTGAGGGTGCGGGGGTTGAGCCGACAGCATTGGTGGCCGTGGACGGCCCGGTCGAACCCAGTGGCGGCAGCGACCTGCTGGCGCAAATCGTGACCCAGCGCCATTGCGACGTAAAAGACACCGAGATTCGTCCGCCAGAGCCGCTGTTCCTGCCGATCGCCGAATTCGAGACCGAACTGCTGGACAAGCCGTTCCCGCCCTTCCCCGAAGACGAAATCCTCGCTCAGCAGGCCCAACAGAACTTCGAGAGCGGCTGGGTTCGCCCGATCGTGCTCAACGCCGGTCAGCCGCTGCCAGAGCCGGGCCCGGCGCCACATCCGCGCCCGCTGCACCTGCCGATCGCCGAGTTCGAACTGGACCTGTTGGACAAACCGGCCACGCCGTTCCCGCCTGAAGAACTCATCGAGCAGCAGAAGCAATTCGACTTCGACATCCGCTGGGCCCGCCCGCTAGTCCTGCAAAACCTGCGCATCGCCGCCTAAGCCTCAACAACGCCTCAGCGACACACCCACCAAGGGCCCACGTCCAGGTGAAAGTGATTCCGATGGGCTGCGTTGTAATCCGGGCTCAACACCACATTGAACGCCTCGCAGGCTCCGTCCCGGGCCAAACGCAGAAACCGCCCCTGTTCACTGTCCTTGGGCCAATCCCTGAGCACGCTGATGCTGCGCCCATCCGCCAGGCGAAACCCGGCGATGTCCAAGGCGTTGGCACTGGCATGCTGACTGCGCGCCCCGCCCTCGCGGTTGTACATGTTGCGACAGGCAAAACTCCCCAAGTGATCGACTCGCGTCACCGCTTGGCCAAACACCTGCTGCGCCGCAGGTTGCAGGCCATGGCGCTCGAACAGGGCAAAGGCCACCGCCAGCGGGCAACTGGCAAGAAAGCTGCTGCTCAAGCCGACCTGGCCACCCTGCACCCGCAGGGTATTGCTCAAGGGGCAAGCAACATCCGGGCGGCTGTCTTGCTGGCGGGTGGTTCGCAAGCCTGACTGGCTCAGCACCTGATCGCACAACACCGGGTCGTTCCGCAGTCGCGCCAGTTTGAAACGGGTCAGCAGATTGGGCTCGGCCCGCACATCCAGGGGCGCCCAAGGGTTCCATGCCGCCGGCAACGGCAACCAGCCACGCCAAACGGCCAGCAGCGACAAGCCGAGCACGCCGGCAAACAGCATCAGCACTTTCAAGAAACGCACACAGACTCCCGGCTGATCAGCCCTTGAACAACTGATTGATCTGCCCGAACGGCATGGCCCGATCAGCGAAATCGAAGCGGCCATGCTCGCGCATGTCTTGCGCCGCGGCATAGAACGCACCGTAGGCGGCCCGGGCCAGGGTCGAACCAACGCTGATGCGCTTGACCCCCATCTCACTCAGCTCGGCGAGGGTCAGGTTGAGCCCACCGGACATCAGGATATTCACCGGCTTGGGCGCCAGCGCCCGCACCACCAGCAAAACATCCTCACGACTGCGCAAGCCGGGGGCATACAGCACGTCGGCCCCGGCTTCGGCAAACGCCTGCAAACGGCGCAAGGTGTCGGGCAGGTCATCGCGGCCATGCAGCAGGTTTTCCGCCCGGGCGGTCAGGGTGAAGGGGAATGGCAAACCGCGCACCGCCGCCACACAAGCCTCGATTCGCTCGACCGCCAGATTGAAATCGTAGATGGGCTCTTCGGCGCGGCCGCTGGCGTCTTCGATGGAGCCGCCCACTGCCCCACAAGCCGCCGCTGCCAGCAAGGCCTGGGCGCAGGCGCCGGGGCTGTCGGCAAAGCCGTTTTCCAAGTCCACCGCCACCGGCAGCTCACTGGCTCCGACAATAGCCCGCACGTTGCTCAAGGTGTCGTCCAGGGACAGCGCCCCTTCGGCATCCGGTCGCCCCAAGGAGAAGGCGTAACCCGCGCTGGTGGTGGCCAGTGCCTCGAAACCCAGGCTGGCGAGCATCTTCGCCGAGCCGGCGTCCCAGGGGTTGGGAATGACAAAGGCACCGTCACGCTCATGCAAGGCTTTGAAGGCGTGGGCTCGGAGGGTTTGCGCGTCCATAGGCTCGCTCCTGGAGAAGGGAATAACCCCGTCTCAGAGCAGGCCGAGCTGCTCCGCGACGGGCTCTCTGTATAACTCAGGCAGGGCGGGCAAGCCAGGCAAACGTTCCATCAAGCGAGCATGGAAACGTCGCGCCAATTCGGCCGCCAGGCGGTTGTCCGACGTGTGCAGAAACACATAAGGCGTGCGCCCTTCTTCAATCCAGCTGGCCACTTTTTCAATCCAGGGCGTCAGGAACGGATCGTTGGCTTCAAGCTCGGGATGGCCGATAAACCGCACCTGGGGAAACAAGGTAAAGGCGGCCGGACGCGGCGGTACCTTGGGCTTTTTCGATTGAGCATGAAGCACCGCCGGGGCGGTTGAGGTGCAACTGAACAGCGCCCGTGGATCCAGGCAAATGCGTTCCACCCCGCGGTCCAGCAGCAAACGGTTGAGGCTGCGCTCGGCGTCGCCCTTGGCAAAGAACTCCGGGTGCCGCACCTCCACCGCCAGCGGCCGCTCCAGGCCGTCGATAAAGCCGGCCAGCTCCGCCAGGCGCTGGGGCGCAAAACTCGCCGGCAACTGCAGCCACAGGGGAGAGACGCGCGCGCCTAACGGGCTGAGCAACTGGACAAAGGTCTGGGCGGCCGTCAGTTGCTCGCGCAGGTCGCCGCCGTGGCTGATATCCCCCGGGAACTTGGCGGTGAAGCGAAAGTGCTCGGGCATGATTTCCGCCCAGCGCTGCACCGTGGTTTCGGCGGGGCGGGCATAGAAGGTGGTGTTGCCTTCAACGGCATTGAACACTTGGGAATAGAGGCTGAGAAAATCCGCCGGCCGCGCGTTTTCCGGGTAGAGGTACTCGCGCCAAGCGTTTTCGCTCCAGGACGGGCAACCGAGAAAATAAGGCAGCATCAGATATGCAGGTCGAGACCCACGACTTCCAGATCCCAATCGACAAAGCCGGCCGTGGTCAGGTAGCTGGCCAGGGCATTGGCCACGCTTCTTTTCATGGCGCGCTGGAAAATCATGTCTTGCTGGCGGGCGGGGAGATTGCTGGTGCGTGAGGCCGATCCCTGGGAACGGCTCTGTGGGGCAGGCTCGGGCTGAACCTCGATGGCATCCACGTCGTCCTGGTTATCGTCCAGCAGCACGTTGCCTTTGCGAGGCTTGCGCTTAATGGGATAGGACTGGGAGGAAATGCCGTCGATGCGCATAAATACATGCCCGGTATCAATGATGGCAATTTAGCGGCACACGTCCGACTTAGCAAATGCCCGAGTGATAACTAGAACACAGAAAAGCAAAAAGGTTTAAAAACCCCCTGAATCTGGCATGAAAAACGGACGACTGACCCTGTAGACGGGGATCAACGCGCCTTGGGCGTGGCCACTTTATCCCGCAGATACACGGGTTGGGCGTCGTCGGCGACGATGGCTTCACCACGTTCCCAGGCAAAGCGCGCCAGGGTCAGCAGATCTTCGGCGTGGGGCAGCATGGCTGCGTCTTGGCCGGCCAATGTAACGGCGATGCGCTCGCCGTAACCCCAGCCAGTGCCGGCACCGAACCAGTCGCCAGTGGCTGCCTCGGGCAAATGGGCGGCTTCCGGCGGCAAGACCGCTTCGGCGCCTACCAGGCGCATCTCGCCGGCGGTTTCCTGGTAGCAGCCCCAATAGACTTCATCCATGCGCGCATCGATGGCCGCCGCGACCTGGGTTGCACCGTGTTCACGCAGGGCCCGCTGCGCCAGTACCGCCAGGTTGGACACCGGCAACACCGGACGCTCCAGGGCAAAGGCCAGCCCCTGCACCACGCCAATGGCGATGCGCACCCCGGTAAAGGCGCCAGGGCCGCGACCGAAGGCAATCGCATCCACCGCTTGCAGGGTGGTCCCCGCCTCGGCCAGCAGCGTCTGAATCATCGGCAACAGCTTCTGCGCGTGCAGGCGCGGGATCACCTCGTAATGGCTCGTGACCTTGCCGTCGTGCAGCAAGGCAACGGAGCAAGCTTCAGTCGCGGTGTCCAGGGCCAGCAAGGTGCTCATCGATGTATCCATGGGGGTCAGTGAAAAAAGTGACGCATTATAAACAGCAACGGCCCGCAAGCGGGCGTTGACGATGAAACCGATCAGGCAACTCAGCTCAGGGCTTCGAGCACCTTGCCGGTGATCGCTTCAACCGAACCGACACCCGCGATATGGCTGTACTTCGGCTTGCCCTGGCTAGCGGCCAGGTTCTGGTAGAAGGCCACCAGCGGCTTGGTCTGGGAGTGATAGACCGACAGACGATGACGCACGGTTTCTTCGGTGTCGTCTTTACGCTGGATCAGCTCTTCACCCGTGACGTCGTCTTTACCCTCGACTTTCGGCGGGTTGTAGACGGTGTGGTAAACGCGACCGGAAGCCTCGTGCACACGACGGCCAGCGATACGCTGGACGATCTCTTCGTCATCGACGGCGATTTCCACTACGTTGTCCAGCTCGACACCGGCTTTGACCAGGGCTTCAGCCTGGGGAATGGTGCGTGGGAAGCCGTCGAACAGGAAACCGTTGGCGCAATCGGCCTGGCTGATACGTTCCTTGACCAGGTTGATGATCAGGTCATCGGATACCAGGCCACCGCTGTCCATCACGCTCTTGGCGATCAGGCCCAGCTCGGTGCCGGCCTTGACCGCAGCACGCAACATGTCGCCAGTGGAGATTTGCGGAATGCCGAATTTCTCGGTGATGAACTTTGCCTGAGTACCTTTACCGGCCCCGGGAGCTCCCAGCAGAATTACGCGCATCGATGTGCTCCTCAATTTTTTATTTAGAAACGCTCGGATTCGCCTCGTGGGGCCAATCTCGTCAATAGGATAGTGGCCGCCCAAACGGCCAAAGGCTGATCAAGATACACAGCCGACAGGGACCACACAAGCAGCCGAAAGTCGGAGAAACCGGCTGCTGTGGCAGCCCTTCGACGGGCTGTACCAAGTCGCACCCCAGCAACAAAGTGTCGCCAGAACGCTCTGAAGGACACCTTCAGATCATCCTGACCACAGCCGTGCCAGGGCCGACCCAAGCGCGTGGCCGGCTTAGCCGGTATTGCGCAAACCGGCGGCGATGCCCGCCACAGACACCAGCAGCGCTTGTTCTACCGGGCTGTCCTGCGCCGCATCCTGCTGTCGCGAGCGCGCCAGCAGTTCGGCCTGCAATAGATGCAGAGGGTCCAGGTAGGTGTTACGCAGGCGAATGAACTCCAGGGTGTCTGGGCTATGTGCCAGTAGTTGCGACTGGCCAGTCAGGCCCAGGACCACCGCACAGGCCTGCGACAATAGGTCGCGTAAATGCGCCCCCAAAGGCAGCAGTTCCGCCTCCACCAAACGCTCGTCATAAGATCTGGCAATTTCTGCGTCGGCCTTGGCCAGCACCATCTCCAGCATGTCGATGCGGGTGCGGAAAAACGGCCACTGCTCACGCATCTGCCCCAACAACTCACCCTCGCCCCGCTCCAGCGCCTTGCTCAGGGCCGCCTCCCAGCCCAGCCAGGCCGGCAGCATCAGGCGCGTCTGGGTCCAGCCGAAAATCCACGGAATCGCCCGCAAGCTTTCAATGCCGCCCGCGCGGCGCTTGGCCGGGCGGCTGCCCAACGGCAGGCGTCCCAGTTCCTGCTCCGGGGTGGACTGGCGGAAGTACTCGACAAACTGCGGGTTATCGCGCACCACCGCGCGGTACGCCTTGACCCCGTCGCTTGCCAACTCGTCCATCAGGTGGCGCCAGGCCGGTTCCGGCGGAGGCGGCGGCAAGACGGTCGCCTCAAGCACGGCAGCCAGGTACAGGTTGAGGTTCTGCTCGGCGATGTCCGGCAGCCCGAACTTGAAACGAATCATCTCCCCCTGTTCGGTGGTGCGGAACCGACCGGCCACCGAACCCGGTGGCTGCGACAGAATCGCCGCGTGGGCCGGGCCGCCGCCACGGCCCACAGTGCCGCCACGGCCGTGGAACAACAGCAGTTCCACCTGCTGCTCGCGGCAGATATTCACCAGTTGTTCCTGGGCCCGGTACTGTGCCCAGGCTGCCGCGGTAGTGCCGGCATCCTTGGCCGAGTCGGAGTAACCGATCATCACTTCCTGCGGCCCCTGCAAGCGCGAACGGTAGCCCGGCAGGTGCAGCAGCTTCTCGATCACCGGGCCGGCGTTATCCAGGTCGGCCAGGGTTTCGAACAGCGGCACCACGCGCATCGGCCGCAACACGCCGGATTCCTTGAGCAGCAGTTGCACCGCCAGCACGTCGGAAGCCGCCCCGGCCATGGAAATCACATAGGAGCCCAGGGACGCTGCCGGTGCGGCGGCGATTTCGCGGCAGGTGGCAAGGACTTCGGCGGTGTCTGCCGAGGGCTTGAAGTAGCCCGGCAGCAGCGGACGACGGTTGCCCAGCTCACGCATCAAGAAGGTGATGCGCTCCTCTTCGCTCCAGTCCTCGTATCGGCCCAGCCCCAGGTAATCGGTGATCTCGGTCATGGCGGCGCTATGCCGGCTGGAGTCCTGGCGTACATCCAGGCGCACCAGGAACAGGCCGAAGGTCACCGCCCGCCGTAGGCAGTCGAGTAACGGGCCATCGGCGATCACCCCCATGCCGCATTCATGCAGCGAGTGGTAGCACAGCTCCAGCGGGTCCAGCAGATCGCGGTTGTTCTGCAGCACATCGGCGCCCGCCGACACGCTGCCACTCAGGGACGCCTGGGCCCAGTTCCGGGTGGCCCGCAGGCGTTCGCGCAATTGCTTGAGCACCGCGCGATACGGCTCGGCGCTGTCCCCCGCCTGGGCCAGCAAGGCGGCACTGGCTTGTTGCATGGACAGGTCCGCGGCCAGATGGTCGACATCGCGCAGGTACAGGTCCGCCGCCATCCAACGCGCCAGCAGCAACACTTCCCGGGTGACCGAGGCAGTGACATTGGGGTTACCGTCGCGGTCGCCGCCCATCCACGAGGCAAAGCGGATCGGCGCCGCCTCCAGGGGCAAGTGCAGGCCAGTGGCGGCATGCAGGGCCTGGTCGGCCTTGCGCAGGTAATTCGGAATGGCCTGCCACAGGGAATGCTCGATCACCGCAAAGCCCCACTTTGCCTCGTCCACCGGGGTGGGCCGGGTGCGGCGGATTTCTTCGGTGTGCCAGGCCTCAGCGATCAAGCGCTGCAGGCGCTGTTGGATTTGCCCACGCTCGGCGCTGGTCAGGTCGCGATGGTCCTGGGCGGCCAATTGCGCGGCAATGGCGTCGTATTTCTGGATCAGGGTGCGGCGCGCCACTTCCGTGGGGTGGGCCGTCAGCACCAGTTCGATCTCCAGGCGCCCCAATTGCCGGGCCAAGGCGTCGGCGCTGTGGCCGGCGGCCAACAGGCGCGCCAGCAGTTCCGGCAAGGCGCGGGCTTCGAAGGGGGCCGGTTGCGACTCGTCGCGCCGATGAATCAACTGATACTGCTCGGCGATGTTCGCCAGGTTGAGGAACTGGTTGAAGGCCCGGGCCACGGGCAGCAATTCGTCTTCGCTCAGCTGATCCAGGCTGGCGCTCAATTCGGCCCCGGCGGACCCGCGACGGTCAGCCTTGGCGCCCTTGCGAATCTGCTCGATCTTGTCGAGAAACCCCTCCCCGTACTGGTCACGAATGGTGTTGCCCAATAACTCACCCAGCAGGTGAACATCTTCGCGCAAGCGCGCATCAATATCGGTCATCGAGGGGTCTCCAGCAGACTCGGGGCGGCACGAAAGCCTCAAGAGTGCCGCCAGCGCCACGCTCTTAGCAAGCCTGCAACAAAGCGCCACCAAACCTTATGCGATCCGACTAGTCTCAAGACTAGGCCGCACAACGGCCCAGCACCGGCGCCGGCCGGTCACTTACCACAGACTGCCACGAGCAGCTCGCTGATTGAGGTCGCCATGAAAATCCGTGAACTCGCACAACACTGGGAAGAAAACGCCAAGGGTCGCCTGACCAAGACCGGCTACGCGATTCATCTGGACGTCGAGGCTGCCGCGCGCCTGGCGGCCCTGGCCGAGATGTACCCCAAGCGGCACCCGGAAGAACTGCTCGGGGAGCTGATCGGCGCCGCCCTGGAAGAACTGGAAGCCAGCTTCCCCTACATTCAGGGGCAGCACGTGGTGGCCACCGATGAAGAGGACAACCCACTGTACGAGGACGTCGGCGCTACACCGCGTTTTCTCGCCCTGTCCCGGCGCCACCTGCAGGACCTGTCGGCCCAGAACGACGACCAGAAACACTGATTCTCCCCCGCCCAGCCATCGCTGAAGCCCTTTATTCCTGGCCCTTGACCGGGCCGGGAATACCCCTGGCCGCGGCAAAAGTTCAGACGTTTTAGCGCTGACCGCTCGGTCAGCATTGTCTTCGGGCCAATCGCCATCTTTTCTGAACTATTCAAAAAAGCCGCCGGTCACAGCCAATAACCATCACTGGAACGGCCGTTTCAATTGTCGCCAACAGCGTCCGCCGTCACTCAGCGTTACGGCGCCAGAACCGGGATGGATTTTGATGTTTTCCAGGAGTTACCCAATGGAGTTGAAGACCATGAAGATCAGCACTGCCACATCCTCGTCTACCCCTCTGCGCGGTCTCAAACTGGCCGCCCTGGCGCTGGGCAGCAGCCTGGTTCTGGCCGGTTGCGCCGGCAACCCGCCGACCGAGCAGTACGCCGTGACCCAGTCAGCAGTCAACAGCGCCGTGAGCGCTGGCGGTACCGAATTTGCCGCGGTGGAAATGAAGTCGGCCCAGGACAAACTCAAGCAAGCCGAAATCGCCATGCACGACAAAAAGTATGACGAAGCCAAGCGCCTGGCCGAGCAGGCCGAGTGGGATGCCCGTGTTGCCGAGCGCAAGGCCCAGGCCGCCAAAGCCGAGCAGGCCGTGAAGGACTCTCAGCAAGGGGTTCAGGAACTGCGTCAGGAAAGCCAGCGCAGCGTGCAGTAAACCGCCGCGCCTGCCGCTTGAACGACTTCGCAGCCTGAAGCTGCAACCGATAGAAAGGACGAACCATTATGCGTAAACAAGTGATGATCCCAGCCCTCCTGGCCCTCAGCGTCGGCCTGGCCGCCTGCTCCTCCCAGCCTAACGTCAATCTGGAGCAAGCCCGGACCAACTACTCGGGCCTGCAAGCCGACCCGCAAGCCAGCAAAGTGGCTGCGCTGGAAACCAAGGACGCTGCCGACTACCTGGACAAGGCCGACAAGGCCTACCTGAACAAGGAAGACCAGAGCAAAGTCGACCAACTGGCCTACCTGACCAACCAGCGGGTTGAAGTGGCCAAGCAGACCATTGCCCTGCGCACCGCTGAAGCCAACCTCAAAGACGCTTCGGCCCAGCGCGCCCAGGCCCGTCTGGATGCCCGTGACGCGCAGATCAAGCAACTGCAGGACAGCCTCAACGCCAAGCAGACCGATCGCGGCACCCTGGTGACCTTCGGTGACGTGCTGTTCGCCACCAACAAGTCCGACCTGAAATCCAGCGGCCTGGTTAACATCAACAAGCTGGCGCAGTTCCTTCAGGAAAACCCGGACCGTAAAGTGATCGTCGAGGGCTACACCGACAGCACCGGTTCCGACAGCTACAACCAGTCGCTGTCCGAGCGCCGTGCCACCTCGGTGCAAGTCGCGCTGATCAAGATGGGCGTTGACCCGGCACGTATCGTTGCCCAGGGCTACGGCAAGGAATACCCGGTGGCCGATAACGCCAGTGTGTCTGGCCGGGCGATGAACCGTCGTGTGGAAGTGACCATTTCCAACGACAACCAGCCGGTCGCGCCACGTTCGTCTGTCAGCAGCAACTGATAGACCGACGGCGTCACCCTCAAGCCCTGCCTCTTCTCAGGCAGGCACACTAAAACGCCGCTGCCCCCCAAGGGACAGCGGCGTTTTACTGAGCGCCTGTTATTGAACCTGTTGCGGCGTTTCCTGGCCGATGCAGCGTACGGCCTGCTTCTTGTTATTGACCAACACCCCGGTCAGCCCCTTCTGCTCGGTATCGAACAGCACCAGCACACCATCGATGCACTGCGCCACTTCGGCGGCCGGCTGCAGGGACACCTTGTAATCCTCCCCCGGCACGGTCTTGAGCATGGTGAAATCATTGAGCAGCAGCGCATCCGTGGGCTTGGCGAAGTGCAGGTAACCGTAGTACCACAGGCAGCCCACGGTGCCGAGGATGGTGCAGATACCGGTGATGATCAGGGGAATGGCGTTGCGTTCTTCACTCATTGCGGACTCTCTGGAGGTTCAACTGCTGAATTCGCGGGGGCCGGGTAATTGGGGATTTCCCCCAGGCGGCGCAACCCGTTGAAGTGTTGCGGATCGTCCAGGTAGCGCAGCATCACAGTGCGCCAGGTCGGATCGGCGAAGGTTTGCACATGACCGCCCCGGGTCAACTGCAGCACCCTTGGCGGGGGCGCGGCTTGATACAGGCGGATGCCGTTGGCAAGGGGCACGATCGGGTCATCGAGGCTGTGGTAGAGCAGTTTCGGCACCCCGGTCAGGCGCGGCATAAAACGGATGGCGCTGTCGCCGTCGGGCACCAGCCACGACAGCGGCACCTGGAACGGCCAGGTCAGCCAGGACGTGCTCAGGGCAAAACGCCCCACATCGCGATAGCTGGCGGGAACCCCGTCGAGCACCAGCGCCTTGAGCTGGGCCTGACGCTCGGGATGCTCCACCAGATAATGAATGGCCAGGGCACCGCCCAAGCTCTGCCCCAGCAAGACCAGGGGCTTGCCCTGGACTTCAGGGGCCGCATCGAGCCATTTGTACGCGGCATCCAGGTCCTGATAGATCGCCGGCAGGCTGGCCTGCCCTTCTGACAAGCCATAACCGCGGTAGTCCAACAACAGCACCTGATAGCCCTGCTCCGGCAACCACCAACTGCCACCCAAGTGCCAGGCCAAGTTGCCGCCATTGCCATGCAAGTGCAGCACCGTACCCTTGACCGGCACCCCGACCTTGGTCGGCAGCCACCAAGCGTGGAGCTTGACCCCATCGGCAGCGGTCAGGGTGATGTCGCGGTATTCCAGCCCGGCTCGCTGTGGGGTGAACGGCAGGTTGCGCTCGGGGTAAAACAGCAGCGAGCTGCAACCGCTCAGGCTCAGAAGCAAAAGAACGACGCTGAGGATTCTCATCCGTTGGAAGCCTCACAAAGTGCGGGAAACCCTGCAGAAGTCAGAGAATGTTCGAGTAGTCCGCTTCGATGCGGTCCAGGCTCAAATGGTTGAGGAAGTTGGAGAAACACATCCAGGCCGACAAGGCATTCATGTCGCGGAACTGGTCCGGCAAATACTTGGGCGGCACCACCAGGCCTTCATCCACCAATTGCCGCAAGGTGCGCATGTCTTCGAGGGTGGTCTTGCCGCAGAACAGCAAAGGCACTTGCTCGAGCTTGCCCTTGCGCACGGCGAGCTGAATGTAGTTGTAAACCATGATGAAGCCCTTGAGATAGGACAAGTCTTTGGTAAACGGCAAGCCAGTAGGCACCGAGCCGCGGAACACCCGACTGGCGTTGCCGTAGCTTTCGGCCATCTCGAAGCCCTGCTCGCGGAAGAACTCGAATATCTGCAGGAAGTCCGCCCCCTCTTCCACCATGTGAATGGCGCGGGTGCGGTTGGTGAGCTTGCGCAAGCGACTCGGGTAGGAAGCGAAGGTGATGATCTCCATCAGGATCGCCAGGCCTTCCTGGGTCACCGTGGACGAGGGTGGACCCTTGGAAAGGAAGGTGCAGATCGGCTGGTTCAAGCCATTGAGGGTGGTGCCCACGTGCACCAGGCCCTCATGCACTTCCAGGGCGCGCACGTCGCGGTTGTTGAACATCGCGTCGCTACGGATCTTGATGTAGTCGGCGCCGGCCGCGGCGTCGGCCACAATGCCGTCGGACTCGAACACCCGAATGGTTTCCTCGGCCTCGCCAAACACCTTGTTCAGGCGGCTTTGCAGCAGGCTAACTGCGTCTTTGGCAGTGAGCACCTTGGGTTCGTCCTTGAGATCACCCCGGCCATCGATGTTGTTCAGGTAGTCGGAGAGCATCAGGCCGAGGTCGGCCAGGGTCGGGTCGCCTGCGTGAAAGGCATCGGACGCGGCGCCGTACAGCTCCTGGGAAATCAGCCCGAAATCCTCGGTGCCCCGGGCCTCGAGCATGCGCACCACCATGCGGTATTCCTTGCACATGCGGCGCATGATCTGGCCCACCGGGTTGAACTGGCCCAGTTGCCGGGTGATGTCCCGTTCAATGTTCTGGAACTCCAGCTTGACCGCGCTGGAGTCGAAGGACAGCGGCCGGCCTGTGTAGTAGGCGCGGTCCACCGCGGGCATTTCCTTGCCTTTGGCCTTGAGAAATCCCTGGCGGATGTTCTCGTCCCACTTCACCGCATCCAGTACGCGAATCGGTGTTTGCGCCAGCACAATGCGATCGGACAAGGTGCGTATCGTCTGCTGGTAATCGTCCACCGGAAGCTCCTATTGATAACGTCTGTGCCGCGTTTTACTTGCTTGCCCGCTGAAAGCGCGCCGCCTCGACGAATACGTCGGAGTTGGCGGGGTCATCCAGGTAGGCGAAGACTTGGGGCAACGCACTGTCGATCAGCACGCCATCGCCTTGCGCCGTGGAAAAGGGCTGGCCCGTCAGGGCCTTTTGACCGAGGGCCTGGTTGATCTGTTCCAGGTCCAGGCCATAGAGCACCAGTTCACGCTGGTCGGTGAGTTCGAACCCGGCAATGGTGTAGTGCCCGCCAAGCCTGGCTGGCAACGCCGCCGACAGGTACCAGCGGTTGCCGTGCCGGGACACGGTGAATTCATAGACCTCGCGCTGGCTTTTGCCCTTGCCGTGGCTGACGGCCATGTAGCGATTACCGGCAATCCGGTTCAACTCCATGCTCAAGGGCTCGCCCCAGGCATTTTTGCTGGTCCACTTGCCCAGCAGGGCTGCCGGGGCCGCTTCATCGGCCGGCAACGGCGCCTTGAACGCCACCAGACAGCCGCTGAGCAAGAGAAACGACAAGGCGATCAGCACGCGCCAGGCTTTCATTCAACACTCCCAATGAGCACAAGAACCGCGGTTGCCGCTATGCCCTGCAAGGCCTCGGGAGTGCGGCGCGGCAAGCGCCCATCAGACCGAAGCCAGTACCAGATGCATGTAGCGGGTGAGGATGCCGAGCAGGTCTTCATCGGCCAGAGGCTCGGGACCATTAAGCAGGCCCTGATATTCCATCCGTCCGATTATAGCCGTCAACACTTTGGCATCCTGTTGCGGCTCTCGCGAACCCAATACCTGGAAAAACTGGCAAGTGCCCTGCAGCAGGATTTGCTGGTGCGAGCGCACCAACAACGCCAGGCGCGGGTTGAGCAAGGCCTCCTGGCGGAACGCCTGCTCGGCCATCAGGTGCTCACGGCGGTTCTGCAATTGCCGCTGCACGTAATCGGCGGTCAGGCGGGCGATGTCGTCGGCCAACTGCGAACGGGACTGCGGGCTGCCATCGCCATAGGCGACCATCTCCCGCAGCAGCCCCTCGTTATTGGCCCAGAACTTGGCCATGAAGGCAGCGCTACGCTCGACGTACTGGGCGAAGGTATCGGTGAGCAGGTCATCGATGTCCTTGAAGTAATAAGTGGTGGCCGACAAGGGCACACCGGCCTCGGCGGCCACCGCGCGATGACGCACGGCACGCACGCCGTCACGCACGACAATGCGCATGGCGGCATCGAGAATCTCCTGCCGACGCTGCTCGCTGCCCTGACGGCTTGCCTTGCGACCTTGATACTGAACGCTTTCAGCGACCGCAGTGGCGATGCCAGCGGCACCTTCTTGAGCAATTGCGCGGTTCACGACAGGTATTCCTCTTAAAAATCACAGAATCAAAAAGCGGTACGTCAGTTCCACCCAGACAATAAAAAGCCGCCTGGGAAAGGCGGCTTCTTATTCAAGGCATTTACGCTTGCGGCCGCATGTGCGGGAACAGGATCACGTCGCGAATCGACGGAGAGTTGGTCAACAGCATGACCAGACGGTCGATACCGATGCCTTCACCCGCGGTTGGCGGCATGCCGTATTCCAGGGCACGGACGAAGTCGGCGTCGTAGTGCATGGCTTCGTCGTCGCCGGCGTCCTTGTCGGCCACCTGGGCCATGAAGCGCTCGGCCTGGTCTTCCGCGTCGTTCAACTCGGAGTAGGCGTTGGCGATTTCACGGCCGCCGATGAACAGCTCGAAGCGGTCGGTGACGTTCGGGTTGTCGTCGTTGCGACGGGCCAGCGGCGACACTTCGAACGGGTACTGGGTGATGAAGTGCGGCTGCTCCAGCTTGTGCTCGACCAGCTCTTCGAAAATCATCACTTGCAGCTTGCCCAGGCCTTCGAAGCCCAGGACCTTGGCCCCGGCTTTCTTGGCAATGGCACGGGCCTTGTCGATGTCGTTCAGGTCATCGGCGGTCAGTTCAGGGTTGTACTTGAGGATCGAGTCGAACACCGACAGGCGCACGAACGGCTCGCCGAAGTGAAACACCTTGTCGCCGTACGGCACGTCGGTGCTGCCCAGAACCAGCTGTGCCAGCTCGCGGAACAGTTCTTCGGTCAGGTCCATGTTGTCTTCGTAGTCGGCGTAGGCCTGGTAGAACTCCAACATGGTGAATTCTGGGTTGTGACGCGTCGAAACGCCTTCGTTACGGAAGTTGCGGTTGATCTCGAAGACTTTTTCAAAGCCACCCACAACCAGCCGCTTCAGATACAGCTCCGGGGCGATACGCAGGAACATTTCCATGTCCAGGGCGTTGTGGTGCGTCTCGAACGGCTTGGCCGCAGCACCGCCGGGGATGGTTTGCAGCATCGGCGTTTCCACTTCCAGGAAGTCACGCTTCATCAGGAAGCTGCGGATGTGGGCGATGACTTGCGAACGCACGCGGAAGGTCTGGCGCACGTCTTCGTTGACGATCAGGTCAACGTAACGCTGGCGGTAGCGCTGTTCGGTGTCGGTCAGGCCGTGGTGCTTGTCCGGCAGCGGGCGCAGGGATTTGGTCAGCAGGCGCACCTGGGTCATTTCAACGTACAGGTCACCCTTGCCGGAACGGGCCAGGGTGCCTTCGGCGGCAATGATGTCGCCCATGTCCCAGGTTTTCACCGCGGCCAGGGTATCTTCCGACAGGGTCTTGCGGTTGACGTAGACCTGGATGCGACCGGTCATGTCCTGGATCACCATGAACGAGCCACGGTTGAGCATGATGCGACCGGCAACCTTGACCGGGATCGCCGCCTCTGCGAGCTCTTCCTTGGTCTTGTCGGCGTACTGCTTCTGCAGATCTTCGCAGTAGTTTTCGCGGCGGAAGTCGTTCGGGAAGGCATTGCCCTTGGCGCGCTCGGCAGCCAGCTTTTCCTTGCGCAGGGCGATCAGGGAGTTTTCTTCCTGTTGCAGGGCTTGCGGGTCGAGTTGTTGGTCGCTCATGTCTTTTGAAATTCCATCACAGGTTCATTGCCCCCACGCCTTCGGCCTGGGGATCGCCGGCAAGCCGGCTCCTACGGGATCGCGCTGTGTCAGCCGATCCCGTATTGCAGTATTACAGGCCTGATTTCAGGCTGGCTTCCAGGTATTCGTCGATGTCGCCGTCGAGCACCTTGTCGCAGTCACTGCGTTCGATGTTGGTGCGCAGGTCCTTGATCCGCGACGCGTCGAGCACGTACGAGCGAATCTGATGACCCCAGCCGATATCCGACTTGGTGTCTTCAAGAGCCTGGGAAGCCGCGTTGCGCTTCTGCATTTCCTGCTCGTACAACTTGGCCCGCAGCATTTTCATGGCGGTGTCTTTGTTGGCGTGCTGGGAACGTTCGTTCTGGCAGCTGACCACGGTGTTGGTCGGTACGTGGGTAATACGTACGGCCGAGTCAGTGGTGTTGACGTGCTGACCACCGGCACCGGAGGAGCGATAGGTATCGATCCGCAGGTCGGCCGGGTTGATTTCGATTTCCACCTTGTCGTCGATCTCTGGCGAGACGAACACTGCGGAGAACGAGGTGTGGCGACGGTTGCCGGAGTCGAACGGGCTCTTGCGCACCAGACGGTGTACGCCGATCTCGGTGCGCAGCCAGCCAAAGGCGTATTCGCCCTTGATGTGCACGGTCGCACCTTTGATCCCGGCGACTTCACCGGCCGACAGTTCCATGATGGTCGCGTCGAAACCGCGTTTGTCTGCCCAGCGCAGGTACATGCGCAGCAGGATGTTGGCCCAGTCCTGGGCCTCGGTGCCGCCGGAACCGGCCTGGATGTCCAGGTAGGCGTTGTTCGGGTCCATTTCGTGGCTGAACATGCGGCGGAATTCAAGCTTGGCGAGGCTTTCCTCGAGACGGGCCAGCTCGGCGACGACATCGCCCACTGCGCCTTCGTCATTTTCTTCGACGGCCATGTCCAGCAGGTCACGGCAATCGGCCAGGCCAGCGTTCAATTCGTCCAGGGTATCGACGATCTGCGCCAGCGCCGAGCGCTCGCGGCCCAATTCCTGGGCGTATTCGGGTTTGTTCCAGACACTCGGATCTTCAAGCTCGCGATTGACCTCGGTCAGACGCTCATGCTTTTGATCGTAGTCAAAGATACCCCCGAATAGTTTCGGAGCGCTCGGACAGGTCCTTGATGGTGTTAAGGATCGGGTTGATTTCCATGGGGGGCGGCACTCGTTGGCGAACTTTCGAAAGCCGACGATTATAACGGAATCACCGAATCACGGCAGCCCGCTTAGCGGCTTTAGCGGCCAATCGGCCATCTAATTTCAGTGGCAGAACCCCTGGAATCCGGGCGCACCTGAATTTTATCGCCCCCATTCACCCCGCCCTGCCCGCCTCGGAAAACCCGCGCTCGCGGCGTGCAACCCCAGCCCCCTCAAGAGCGGCCGGCGCTATACAATCCGCCCCCTGACAGGACAAGGAAGCAGCAGGCCCATGGGACGTACACTCAGCCGTGTCGAAATCCAAGACATCCAGCGCAGGGAGCGCCAAAACCTGAGGGCAACCCAGGCCTTTTTCTTCGCGCTTTTCAGCGCCCTGGCCTTTATGCCGCTGATGGGCGTCTGGCTGATGGTCTCACCGGCGCTGGCCTGCGCCCTGGTGGTGCCCTGGCTGATCGTGTTGTGGTGGTGGGTCTACTACCGCGCCAGGGTGCTGGTGGATGAGGTCGGCGAACAAACCCAGTGGCTGCAAGCCAGGTTCAGCGTGCGCCTGGTCACGGCTAGAAACAGCTACCTCGACTACCGCTTTGGCGACTACCCCGTCGCCCCGAGCAACCTGCTGAACAACTGGTTTATCGACAAGACCCTCAACACCCATTCCACCTACCGCGTCGAAGCGGTCAAGCTCACCTGCCGGTACACGTCGAGCCACAGCTACTACCTGTTCAGAGACACCCTGATGGAGGTGCCACAGGATCAGGCGCCCGCCACAGGTGTAGCGGGTACAACGACCACCCCCTGAAGCCGGCTACGCGATCCCCACTTGATTGCGACCGTTGTTTTTCGCCAGGTACAGCCCCTTGTCCGCCGCCAGGATCAGCTCCCGGCAATGGCTGCCGGACTGCGGAACCACGGTCGACAAGCCGATGCTGACCGTCAGGCTTGAGCCTTCGGCGGGGGCGACATGGGGAATCTTCAGTCCGGCCACGGTCTGGCGCAGCTTCTCGGCCACCAGCCGTGCACCGCCAGGCGAGGTGTTGGGCAACACCAGGGCGAACTCTTCACCGCCATAACGGGCCGGCAGGTCCGAAGGACGACTGCTGGCCTCGCGAATGGCCGTGGCCACCTTGCGCAGGGCTTCGTCCCCTTCCAGGTGGCCAAAGCTGTCGTTGTAGGACTTGAAATAATCCACGTCGATCATCAGCAGCGACAACTGGGTCTGCTCCCGCGCGCCACGGCGCCACTCCAGCTCCAGGTACTCATCGAAATGCCGCCGGTTGGACAGCCCGGTCAGGCCATCGGAGTTCATCAACCGCTGCAGCACCAGGTTGGTGTCGAGCAACTGCTGCTGGCTGACCCGCAGCGCCCGATAGGCCGCGTCGCGCTGCAACAGGGTCATGTAGGAGCGCGAGTGGTAGCGAATCCGCGCCACCAGCTCGATGTTGTCCGGCAGCTTGACCAGGTAATCGTTGGCCCCGGCAGCGAAGGCCGCGCTTTTGATCAGCGGGTCTTCCTTGGTCGAAAGCACAATGATCGGGATGTTCTGGGTCGCCGGGTGGTTGCGGTACTCGCGCACCAGGCTCAAACCATCCAAGCCTGGCATCACCAGGTCCTGGAGAATCACCGTGGGCTTGATGCGGATCGCCTGGGCGATAGCCTGGTGGGGGTCGGCGCAAAAATGAAAGTCGATGTTTTCTTCGCTCGCCAACCCACGCCGGACGGCTTCACCGATCATTGCCTGGTCGTCGACCAGCAACACCATGACGGCATCTTCATCGGTCTTGAATTCGTCGAGCTGTAAATCATCCATGGGGGATCCCCTGAGTTGCCGCCTGGCCAGGGCAGCAGCGTTTATCAGTCATTTGGCGAAGATCTCCAGCAAACGTGGAGCGATCTTATCCAATGGGCGAATTTCTACCGCAGCGTCGATGGCCGCTGCCGCCTTGGGCATGCCATACACCGCACTGCTGTTCTGGTCCTGGGCAATGGTCAGGTAGCCCTGGTCACGCATCAGCTTCAGGCCCTGGGCGCCGTCGCGACCCATGCCGGTCAGCAGCACGCCGACCGCATCGCCGTTCCAGTAACTGGCGACGCTTTCAAAAAACACATCGATCGACGGCCGATAGATCTCGTTGACCGGTTCGGCGGTGTACGCCAGGGTGCCGTTCTTCAACAGGCGGATGTGATGGTTGGTGCCGGCCAGCAGCACGGTGCCGGGTTGCGGCGGCTCGCCCTCACGGGCCAGGCGCACTTGCAGGCCCGAGGCACTGCTGAGCCATTCGGCCATGCCGGCGGCGAACACCTGGTCCACGTGCTGGACCAGCACAATGGCCGCGGAGAAATCCGTGGGCAACCCTTTGAGCAACACTTCCAGGGCCGCTGGGCCGCCGGCGGACGAACCGATGGCCACCAGGCTCTGGCGCGGCGCCTGGGTGCGCAGCGGTATGGCCACCGAACGCACGCGGCTGCCGCGCTGGCCGATCAGCCAACCGATATTGAGGATCTTGCGCAACAACGGCGCTGCCGCTTCCTGAGCATTGCCGGCGCCCAGGGCCGGGGTGTCGACCACGTCCAGGGCGCCGTGGCCCATGGCCTCGAACACCCGGTGCACATTCTGCTGGCGATCCACAGTGACGATGACAATGGCGCAAGGCGACTCGGCCATGATCCGCCGCGTCGCTTCCACGCCATCCATCACCGGCATGATCAGGTCCATGAGAATCAGGTCAGGGGTGAGCTGGGCGCAGCACTGCACCGCCTCGGCGCCATTGCTGGCCACCCACACCACTTCGTGGCTCGGGTCGAACGCCAGGGCACGCCGTAGCGCCTCTACCGCCATGGGCATATCGTTGACGATGGCTATCTTCATGCCCGCGCGCCTCCAATCAGTTCCACCACCGCATCCAGCAGAGCGTCATCATGGAAACTGGCTTTGGCTAGATAGTAGTCGGCTCCGGCATCCAGTCCACGGCGACGGTCTTCTTCTCGATCCTTGTAAGACACCACCATCACCGGCAACGACTGCAGACGATTATCGCGACGCAAGAGTGTGACCAATTCAATACCATCCATTCGAGGCATATCGATGTCAGTGATCAGCAAGTCGAAAGTTTCAGCACGCAGGGCGTTCCAGCCGTCCATGCCATCCACCGCCACGGCCACGTCGTAGCCGCGATTGAGCAGCAGCTTGCGCTGCAACTCCCGCACCGTCAGCGAGTCGTCGACCACCAGGATACGTTTGCGCGCAACCTCGGCCTGGGTGTGCTTGTGCCGGGCGATACGCTCCAGGCGGCCAGTGTTGAGCAGCTTGTCCACCGAACGCAGCATGTCTTCGACGTCGACAATCAGCACCACCGAACCGTCATCGAGCAAGGCACCGGCGGAAATGTCCTGGACTTTGCCCAGGCGCTCATCCAGGGGCAGCACCACTAGGGTGCGCTCGCCGACAAAGCCCTCGACGGCAATCCCGTAGACCGCATCGCGCTCGCGGATCACCACCACCTTGAGGCTTTGCTCATTGCTCTGTGCGGCCGGCCGTTGCAGCAATTGACTGGCGGCCACCAGGCCCACGTGCCGGCCTTCGTGCCAGAAATGCTGGCGCCCTTCCACTTGGACAATGTCGTCCGGCCCCAAGTCGCACATGCGCTCGATATGGGCCAGCGGGAACGCATAGGCTTCATCACCCACGGTCACCACCAGGCTGCGCACCACCGACAGGGTCAGCGGCACTTCCAGGTGAAAGCGGCTGCCCTGACCGCTGCTCTGTTCCAGCCCCACGGCACCGCGCAGCTGGCGCACGCTGTGTTGCACGGCGTCCAGGCCAACCCCCCGGCCCGACACCTCGGTGACCTTGTCCCGCAGGCTGAAACCTGGCAGGAACAGGAACGTCAGCAGTTCCTCTTCACTCAACTGGGCAACGGTGTCGGCCGTGGACAATTGGCGCTCGATGACGTTTTTGCGCAGGCGTGGCAGGTCCACGCCATGGCCGTCGTCACTCAGTTCCAGCACCAGCAGGCCGGCCTGGTGGGACGCACGCAAGCGAATCAACCCCTCGGCGGGCTTGCCGGCCGCCAGCCGCTGCTCAGGCAGCTCAATGCCATGGTCGACGGCGTTGCGCAGCAGATGGGTCAACGGCGCTTCAAGCTTTTCCAGCACGTCACGGTCGACCTGAGTCTTTTCACCTTCGATTTCCAGGCGCACCTGCTTGCCCAGGCTACGGCCCAAATCCCGGACCATGCGTACTTGCCCCGTCAGCACATCGGCAAAGGGCCGCATGCGGCACGCCAAGGCGGTGTCATAGAGCACTTGGGCCCGCTGACTGCTTTGCCAGCCGAACTCATCCAGCTCAGCGGTCTGCTCGGCCAGCAGTTGCTGGGACTCGGCCAGCAACCGGCGGGTTTGCGCCAAGGCTTCCTGGGCCTCCAGGCTCAGGGTCTGGGTATCGAGGTGCAGATTGAGGTTTTCCAGGGCCCGCAGGCTGCCACTCTGCATACGCTTGAGGCGCTGCAGGTTGGCCAGGTAAGGCTTGAGCCGCTGGCTCTCGACCAGGGACTTGCTGGACAGGTCCAGCAGGCTGTTCAAACGTTCGGCGGTCACCCGCAACACCCGCTCGCCGCCTTCCGCCGGGCGTTTGCCTTGGCGTGAGACTGCAGGCTGGACGGGCTCCGGCGGCGCCTCCACCGGCAAAGGCTCGGGTGCTGACGGGACCTGAGGCTCGGGTTGAAGTTCGGCTGGAAGTTGAAGCTGTAGCGCCAGTTCAGCGTCCAGCGCCAGGGCCGCCGCGGCATTGGGCGGTGTTGAGGGCGCATCGACCTTGGTCAGCGTCGGCACCTGGGCTCCTGGGGCTGACGGCGCCAGCAAAGCCTCCATCAAGGCCACATAGACGCTGATATCCCCCGCCCCGGTGTTGCTTCCGGGGGTGGCAATGCGCATCAACAAATCCGTGCCCTGGAGCAAGGCATCGATGTGTTCGGGCAGCAGGTACAGGCGGCCTTCCTGGGCACTGACCAGGCAGTCCTCCATCACATGGGCCACGCTGACGCCGGCATCCACCCCGACAATCCGCGCCGCGCCCTTGAGGGAGTGGGCGGCGCGCATGCAGGCTTCCAACTGGTCGGCCTGGGTCGGGTTACGCTCCAGGGCCAGCAACCCGGCGCTGAGCACCTGGGTCTGGGCCTCGGCCTCCAGGCTGAAGAGTTCCAACAATGAGGCATCGCGCATCTGTTCGGGGGTCATGTCAGGCTCCGGGTCACGGCCGAGAGCAACTGCTCTTGATCCAGCAGGCGCAGGCTGCGCCCCTTCCACTGCAACACACCCAGGGTGTAGCGGGCGCTGGCGTGCTGACCCGAGAGGGACGCGGCCTGCAGGCTGCGCTCTTCAATGGCGTGAATGCCGTCCACCTCATCCACCGGCACCACCACCGGGCCGCCCTGGGCGGCAATGATCAGCATGCGCGGCATCACCCGCCCGCCAGCGGCCACATTCTCCGCCGGCCCGAGCCCAAGCAGCTCCGCCAGGGACAGGCAGGCCACCAGGGCCCCGCGCACATTGGCGACCCCGAGCAAAGCCCGCGATCGCTGATGGGGCAAGGAGTGAATCACCTGCTGCGGTGCCACCTCCACCAGACAACGGGTGGGCAGCCCCAGCCATTCCTCGCCCAGCCGGAACATCAGCAGTGAACGGGTGGCGACGTCGCTCTCCACAGGCGGCGCCTGGGAGCGGTCGCGGTCGTCCTGTAGCAACGAATAGCGGTCCAGCAGGCGGGTGGCGGCAGCCGAATACACGCCACAGTTGCGGCAATGAATATGCTCGGGCAGCAACGGGCACGACTTGTCCCCGTGAATACCGATGCGGTTCCAGCAGTCATCGATGGCCTGGGCATCGGCATGGATCAGGTTGGATGTGTAGGCCTGAGTCATAGGTTGCCCTCATTCTCGGTACCGCGAGCACTGCGGGCGGCACGCGCCTGCAGGCGCCGGGCTCCAGCGGCGTCGCCCTGGGAGGCGAGCAACGCCGCCAGGTGGGCCAGGGTTTCGGCGTGCTGCGGGTCCAGGTACAGCGCCTTGCGGTACAGGGCCTGGGCCTGCGGGGCATCGCCGGCGACGTCACTGAGCAAACCCTGCCAATAAAAGACCTCGGCCACCGGCTCGTACTGACGCAGGTACTGCTCGCAGGCCGCTTTGGCCTCCGCGCTCTTGCCGCCATTGGCCAGGGCGGCAATCGTTGCCAACAGCGCCGGGGCTTCACCCACTGCGGCAGCCGGGCCCGCACGGGTCGGCAGCTTCGTGCTGGCAAAGGGGCGTTGGCGCACGGGTGCCGCGGCGAGGCTGCGCGGCACTGGAGGCAAGGGGACGGACGCACGGGGGGCCGGGGCGATGGGCAGCGGTTCAGGGGGCGGGGCCGGCTGGCGGCTGAAGGCAAACGACTGGGCAATGCCGATCGAACGCATGCCCAGGCGGCCCAACAGGCTGCCTTCGGCGGGGCCGATAAACAGCACGCCCTCGACGTGGGTCAGGCGCTTGAGCACCTCGAACACCTGACGCTGGGTCGGCTGGTCGAAATAGATCAACAGGTTGCGGCAGAACACAAAGTCATAGGCAGGTTCGCTGGCCAGCAACCCCGGATCCAGGACATTGCCCACTTGCAAATGCACCTGTTCACGAACCCGGGCACTGAGTTGATAACGCTCGCCCTCGGCACTGAAATGCCGCTCACGAAAATCGCTGTCCTGGCCACGAAACGAGTTCCGGCCATACAAGCCACGGCGTGCACGCTCCACCGAAAGTGGGCTGACGTCGAGCCCCTGGACCTTGAATTGGTGAGGTGCAAAACCGCCATCCAGCAGGGCCATGGCAATGGAGTAAGGTTCCTCGCCGGTGGAACACGGCAGGCTGAGAATACGCAGGGCGCGCATGCCCTTGAGCTCGGCCAGGCGCGCCTGGGCCAGCTTGACCAGGGTGGCAAAGGACTCCGGATAACGGAAAAACCAGGTTTCCGGAACGATCACGCCCTCGATCAGCGCTTGTTGCTCATCCCGGGAGTTTTGCAGCAGCAACCAGTACTCATCGACGCTGGGCAGCTGCAAGGCCTGGCTGCGCTGGCGCACCGCGCGCTCGATGATCGCCGGCCCCACGGAGGCGACATCCAGGCCAATGCGCTGCTTGAGAAAATCAAAGAAACGCTGATCGCCGCTCATGGCAACACCTCAAGCGTCTCGGGGTCCAGGGGCGGCGTGGGGAACAACAGGTTGCGTACCTCGGCGCCGAGCAAGGCCTCGACCCGTACCCACTGCAACAACCCCTGGGCGTCCTCGCGCACCGGTCCCAGGTAAGGCGTGGCACGGTTGTCCAGGCCACTGGGCCGGAACTCTGCCGGGTCGCAGCGCAGGGTGTCATTGGCCTGTTCGAGAATCAGCCCGAGCAAACGCGCCGGTTGCAGGGGCTCGGCCGGATA
The DNA here is from genome assembly GCF_023241665.1 of Pseudomonas morbosilactucae. Lineage (NCBI taxonomy): Bacteria > Pseudomonadati > Pseudomonadota > Gammaproteobacteria > Pseudomonadales > Pseudomonadaceae > Pseudomonas > Pseudomonas morbosilactucae. The sequence goes on from NZ_JALQCX010000009.1 coordinate 88,549, forward strand.
GTGCACCAGCACCAGGCGGGTGCTTGTGCGCAAGCGTGCCGGCTGGCCGAAGCTCAGGGCGCTGAGGTCGATGACCGGCACCACCACGCCACGGTAGGCGAAGATCCCGGCGACCCAGGCCGGCGCCTGGGCCAGTGGCTTGAGGGGCAGCCGCGGCAGCACTTCGACCACCTCGGTGGCTCGCAGGGCATAACGCTCCTCGCCAATACGGAAGACCAGGAACAGCACCGCCTTGTGCTCCGCCCCCGGGCCGCGTTTCACCGCGAACTCGCTCATCAGACTTTGAAACGCGAGACGCCGCTACGCAGCCCCACGGCCACCTGGCTCAGCTCGTCGATGGCAAAGCTGGCCTGGCGCAGGGACTCCACGGTCTGGCTGCTGGCATCGCCCAGTTGCACCAGGGCGTGGTTAATCTGCTCGGCACCGGTGGCCTGGGCCTGCATACCTTCATTGACCATCAACACCCGCGGCGCCAGCGCCTGGACCTGATGAATGATCTGCGACAGTTGCTCACCGACTTGCTGCACCTCTGCCATGCCCCGGCGCACTTCTTCGGAGAACTTGTCCATGCCCATGACCCCGGCCGACACCGCCGACTGGATCTCACGGACCATCTGCTCGATGTCGTAGGTGGCCACGGCGGTCTGGTCCGCCAGGCGTCGTACTTCGGTGGCGACCACGGCAAAGCCGCGACCGTACTCGCCGGCCTTCTCGGCCTCGATGGCGGCATTGAGGGACAACAGGTTGGTCTGGTCGGCGACCTTGACGATGGTCACCACCACTTGGTTGATGTTGCCGGCCTTCTCGTTGAGGATCGCCAGTTTGGCGTTCACCAGGTCGGCGGCGCCCATCACCGAATGCATGGTGTCTTCCATCCGGGCCAGGCCCTGCTGGCCGGAACCGGCGAGGACCGACGCTTGGTCGGCAGCCGTGGAGACCTCGGTCATGGTGCGCACAAGGTCCCGGGACGTGGCGGCAATTTCTCGCGAGGTGGCGCCGATTTCGGTGGTCGTGGCCGCTGTTTCAGTGGCCGTGGCCTGCTGTTGCTTGGAGGTCGCGGCAATTTCCGTAACCGAGGTGGTGACCTGCACCGACGAGCGCTGGGCCTGGGACACCAGGGCCGTGAGCTCGGTCATCATGTCGTTGAAGCCGGTTTCCACCGCGCCGAACTCGTCCTTGCGCTCCAGGTTCAAGCGTCCGCTCAGGTCGCCGGTGCGCATGATGTCGAGGATTTCCACGATGCGGTTCATCGGCGCCATGATGGCGCGCATCAGCAACAGCCCGCACACGCCCGCCGCCAGCACCGCCAGCAACAGCGACACACCCATGCTGACCTTGGCCGCAGTCACCGCGTCACCAATCGCCAGGGTGGCCTTGTTGGCAGCCTCGCTATTGTTCTCGATCACCTCGTTGAGGTGCTTGCGCCCGTCGATCCAGGCCGGGGTCAGCTCCAGTTGCAGGACTTGCTGGGCCTGGCTGAAATCCTTGCGCTGGTACAGGTCCAGGACCTTGGTCAGGATCTGGTTGTAGGTTTGGTGCCGACGCTCGAAATCATCGAATGCCGCCTGATCATCCTTGTCGAAAACGGTCGCCTGGTAACTGGCCATTTCCTTGACCAGGCGTTGTTCGAACTCTTTGAAGCGCAACTGATCTTCGGTGCTGATCGGATGATTCTCGGACAGGCCGACAATCTGCTGGGTCAGCACGTAGCTGTCGACCCAGGCACTGCGGATCATGGAGCTGGCATACACCCCGGGGACTGAGTCGGTGCGAACCTTCTCTTCACTGACTTCGATCTTCAGCAGCCGCGAGTACGAGACCACGACCATTAACAGCATGATCGCGATGATCACCGCAAAGCTCGCCAAGATGCGTTGGCGCAACGTCCAGTTCTTCACAGTCAGTCCTCGGGGCCATTCAAAAATGCGGGCAGTATAGCCGAGGGCGAGCCATCGTTTACTGACAGGTTTGCCAACCCGGTCGCAGTCGGCGCAAAGCGGCAATCCGCTCTGGCTGGCTACTCTCCGCCAAATTAATAGCCATTTGCCAGCGCTGTTTCGGCAAATACCGCTGGCATACCGGCCGCGAAAAAAAAACGGCGCCGGGGGACTCCCGACGCGTGGTGTGTATCACGCAGCCTGTTACACCGAGGCTTGGCGCACCTGACGCTCCAGTTCCAGCTTCAGCCCGGGCTCCAGCTTGAGCTGGCGGGCCAGTTCGTCCAGGTAGGACTTTTCCATGAAGTTCTCTTCATCCACCAGCATCACGCTGGCGATGTACATCTCGGCAGCCATTTCCGGAGTGCTGGCGGCCCGGGCCACTTCCACCGGGTCCAGGGGTTTGTTGAGTTCATCATGCAGCCAGCGTTGCAGCTCCTGGTCATTGTCCAGGCGAGTGAACTCGCCTTCGATCAGTGCGCGCTCACGCTCGTCCACATGGCCGTCGGCCTTGGCCGCCGCCACCAGAGCCTTGAGGATGCCCTGGCTGTGCTGCTCGGCCTGCTGCGGCGGCAGGCGGTCGATGGTTTGCGGCTCGTGAGCCGGTGCCTTGCCCTGCTGCGCCTGCCAGTTGCCGTAGGCTTTGTAGGCCAGCACCCCGAGGGCCGCGAGGCCGCCGTAGGTCAGGGCCTTGCCGCCAAAGCTGCGGGCCTTTTTGTTACCCAGCAACAGGCCCATGGCCCCGGCGGCCAGGGCCCCGCCGCCCGCCCCGGAAAGCAGGCTGCCCAGGCCACCGGAGCCTTGGCCACCGAGCAGACTGCCCAGCCCGCCTTGCGCCGGCTTCTTATGCTGGCTGCCTGCCGCCTTGTCCTGCAGCAATTGCTGGCCGGATTTGAGCAATTGATCGAGCAATCCACGGGTGTTCATCGCTAGCCTCCAGAAAATCGTGTCGCGCGGATAAATAAGGCCACCAGCCTAAAGGGAAGTGCCGTGCTCCTTTGCGGCAGAGTGCTTCTGAATGTTGCTTGGCCCAGCGCGGCTGAAAAGCCCTCGGGCAGCCCCTCGATTAAAAAGATATACACTGCGAAAAATCGATAAAAACGCCCGGTACCCGCCCCCCATGATGACCCTGCGCCAGATCCGTCACTTCATCGCCGTGGCCGAGACCGGCTCGATCTCGGCCGCCGCCCAGGCGGTGTTCATTTCCCAATCCACCCTGACCCTGGCCATCCAGCAACTGGAGCAGGAAATTGGCGTGACCCTGTTCAACCGCCACGCCAAGGGCATGACCCTGACCCACCAGGGTCACCAGTTCCTGCGCCAGGCGCACCTGATCCTGGCCACCGTGGACAACGCCAAGCGCAGCCTGCAGCAGAGCACCGACCAGGTGGCCGGGCAGTTGATCATCGGTGTGACCAGCCTGGTGGCCGGTTATTACCTGGCCGACCTGCTGACGCGCTTCCAACGCGCCTACCCCAATGTGGAAATCCGCGTGATGGAGGATGAGCGCCCCTACATCGAGCACTTGCTGGTCAGTGGCGAGATCGACGTCGGGGTGCTGATTGTGTCCAACCTGGAAGACCGCCACGCCCTGCAAACCGAAGTCCTGACCCATTCGCCCCATCGCCTGTGGCTGCCGGCCCAGCACCCGCTGCTGGAACACGACAGCATCAACCTGGCGGATGTGGCACGCGAACCGCTGATCCAGCTCAACGTCGATGAAATGGACCGCAACGCCCAGCGCATGTGGACCGGCACCGGCCTGCAGCCACGCATCACCCTGCGCACGGCGTCCACCGAAGCGGTGCGTAGCCTGGTGGCGGCGGGCCTCGGGGTATCGATCCAGCCGGACATGACCTACCGCCCCTGGTCCCTGGAAGGCGACATCATTGAAGCACGGCCCCTGGCGGACCTGAGCCAGACCCTGGATGTTGGCCTGGCCTGGCGTCGCGGCACCGCGCGCCCCGCCCTGGTGGACCCATTCCTCACCGTGGCCCGGGAGCAGCCCCACGGTGGGCGCAAGCTATCTATTTAATCGAACGCCCCATTCAGTATTTAGTATTTGTCGACCACCGGCCGCGCTACTAGTCTCTGTGCATTCCTGATAGAGCAGGCCCGGTCCCCAGCCCAGGGAACCCCCATGGCCCCATCCGCAAAGAGAACCCGCACAATGGCCGGCGCCCACCCCCCTTTGTTCACTGCGCTGTTGATCGATGGTGAACTGGTCGCTGGCCAGGGCGCGGTCGAACCCATCCTCAACCCGGCCACTGGCGAAGTCTTGACGCAGATCGCCGAGGCCAGCACCGAGCAAGTGGAAAGCGCGATCCTCGCCGCCCACCGGGCCTTTGCCGGCTGGTCGCGGACCACGCCGCAACAACGTTCGAACATCCTCCTGGCCATCGCCGACGCCGTGGAAAAACAGGCCGACCAGCTGGCGCGCCTGGAATCCTTGAACTGCGGCAAACCCCTGCACCTGGCCCGTCAGGACGACTTGAACGCCACGGTCGATGTGTTCCGCTTCTTCGCCGGCGCCGTGCGCTGCCAGACCGGGCAATTGGCCGGCGAATACCTGCCGGGCTATACCAGCATGGTGCGCCGCGACCCGATCGGCGTGGTCGCCTCCATCGCGCCCTGGAACTACCCGATCATGATGGCGGCGTGGAAGATCGCCCCGGCCCTGGCCGCCGGCAACACCCTGGTGTTCAAACCCTCGGAACACACCCCCCTGTCGATCCTGGCCCTGGCGCCGACCCTCGCCCAACTGCTGCCCCGCGGAGTGATCAATATTCTCTGCGGCGGGGGCGAAGGTGTGGGCAGCCATTTGGTCAGCCACCCGAAAGTGCGCATGGTGTCCCTGACCGGGGACATCGTCACTGGGCAGAAAATCCTCCAGGCCGCCGCCAAGACCTTGAAGCGCACCCACCTGGAACTGGGCGGCAAGGCCCCGGTGATCGTCTGCAACGACGCCGACCTTGAAGCGGTGATCGACGGCGTACGCAGCTACGGTTACTACAACGCCGGCCAGGACTGCACCGCCGCCTGCCGGGTCTATGCCCAGGCGGGCATTCACGATCGCCTGGTGGCGGAACTGGGCGCAGCGGTCAGCAGCTTGCGCTTTGCCAGCAAGCGCGACAGCGACAACGAGATCGGCCCGCTGATCAGCACCCGCCAGCGCGACCGCGTGGCCAGCTTTGTCGAACGCGCCTTGGGCCAGCCCCATATCGAACGCATCACCGGCGCCGCCGTGCATTCCGGCGCCGGCTTTTATTACCAGCCGACCCTGCTCGCCGGCTGCCGACAGAACGATGAAATCGTCCAGCGCGAAGTCTTTGGCCCCGTGGTCACCGTGACCCGCTTCGACGAATTGGAGCAGGCGGTGGACTGGGCCAACGACTCGGAATACGGCCTGGCCTCCTCGGTCTGGACCCAGAACCTGGACAAGGCCATGCAAGTGGCCGCGCGCCTGCAATACGGCTGCACCTGGATCAACAGCCATTTCATGCTCGCCAGTGAAATGCCCCACGGCGGCCTGAAACGCTCCGGCTACGGCAAAGACCTGTCCAGCGACTCACTGCAGGATTACAGCGTGGTGAGGCATGTGATGGCGCGCCATGGCGCGGCGTTTTGAGCGCTAAGCTGCAAGCTACAAGGAACGGCCGTACCGCCTTGAAGCTTGCCGCTTGCAACGTGCAGCTCGCCCCAATAACAACTAGCCACACCGCTTTTGCTCCAACTGCCCCGACCATAATTAAAGTAGAGGGAACCCCGATGTCCGCGCACAAGACTGCAATGCTCAGTGCTCTTACCACCGCCCTGCTGGCCAGCGCCAGCCTGCAGGCCGCCGAACCGTTGAAAGCCGTGGGCGCGGGTGAAGGCCAGTTGGATATCGTCGCCTGGCCCGGCTACATCGAACGCGGCGAGAGCGACAAGAGTTACGACTGGGTCACCGGCTTCGAGAAGGAAACCGGGTGCAAGGTCAACGTCAAGACCGCCGCCACGTCCGACGAAATGGTCAGCCTGATGGCCAAGGGTGGCTACGACCTGGTCACCGCGTCCGGCGACGCGTCGCTGCGGCTGATCGTCGGCAAGCGCGTGCAGCCGATCAACACCGACCTGATCCCCAACTGGAAAAGCATCGACCCGCGGCTCAAGGACGGGCCTTGGTACGTGGTCAACAAACAGGTGTACGGCACGCCCTACCAGTGGGGCCCCAACGTGCTGATGTACAACACCAACGTGTTCAAAGAGGCGCCCACCAGCTGGGGCGTGGTCTTCGAGGCGCAGAACCTGCCGGACGGCAAGCCCAACAAGGGCCGGGTCCAGGCCTACGACGGGCCGATCTACATCGCCGACGCGGCGCTGTACCTCAAGGCCAAACAGCCTGAACTGGGGATCAAGAACCCCTACGAACTGACCGAAGCGCAGTACAAGGCCGTGCTCGACCTGTTGCGCGCCCAGCAGCCGCTGATCCACCGTTACTGGCACGACGCAACGGTGCAGATGAGCGACTTCAAGAACGAAGGCGTGGCCGCCTCCAGCACCTGGGGCTACATGGTCAACGGCCTGCAGGCCGACAAGCAGCCCGTGGCCTCGACCATTCCCAAGGAAGGCGTGACCGGCTGGGCCGATACCACCATGTTGCACGCCGAGGCCAAGCACCCGAACTGCGCCTACAAGTGGATGGACTGGTCGCTGCAACCCAAGGTCCAGGGCGATGTGGCGGCCTGGTTCGGTTCGTTGCCCGCGGTCCCGGCGGCCTGCACCGGCAGCGAGTTGCTGGGGGCCGAAGGGTGCAAGACCAACGGTTTCGACCAGTTCGAGAAGATCGCCTTCTGGAAAACCCCGCAGGCCGAGGGCGGCAAGTTCGTCCCTTACAGCCGCTGGACCCAGGACTACATCGCGATCATGGGCGGCCGCTAGTACACCTTCGCGCGTTCCCACCGGCACCTGGGAACGCGGTTCGTGATGCCCCACCGACCTCAGCCGGCGCCTGGCGTCCGCTGAGGCCTGCCCACGCAGAGCGCGGGACCGATCATTCATTTCAGCGTTTCAGGCACCGCCTGCGATAGGCCCTGCCCTTTCGGAGCACCGCACCATGACCCTTGCAGTCCAGTTCACCCACGTTTCCCGCCAGTTCGGCGAGGTCAAGGCCGTAGACCGGGTGTCCATCGATATCCAGGACGGCGAGTTCTTTTCCATGCTCGGCCCTTCCGGCTCGGGCAAGACCACCTGCCTGCGCCTGATCGCCGGCTTCGAACAGCCCAGCGAAGGCTCGATCCGCATCCACGGTGCCGAAGCCGCCGGGCTACCGCCCTACCAGCGCGACGTCAATACGGTGTTTCAGGACTACGCCCTGTTCCCCCACATGAACGTGCGCGACAACGTGGCCTACGGCCTGAAAGTCAAAGGCGTGGCCAAGGCCGAACGCCTGGAACGGGCCGAAGAAGCCCTGGCCATGGTGGCCCTGGCCGGTTACGGCGAGCGCAAGCCGGTGCAGCTTTCCGGCGGTCAGCGCCAGCGCGTGGCCCTGGCCCGGGCCCTGGTCAACCGCCCACGTGTGTTGCTGCTGGACGAACCCCTGGGCGCCCTCGACCTCAAGCTGCGCGAGCAAATGCAGGGCGAGCTGAAAAAGCTCCAGCGCCAACTGGGCATCACCTTTATCTTCGTCACCCACGACCAGACCGAAGCCCTGTCCATGTCCGACCGGGTGGCGGTGTTCAACAAGGGCCGCATCGAGCAGGTGGACACCCCGCGCAACCTCTACATGAGGCCCGCCACCACCTTCGTCGCCGAGTTCGTCGGCACCTCCAACGTGATCCGTGGCGACCTGGCCCAGCAACTGGGCGGCAGCCCGCAGCCGTTCTCCATTCGCCCGGAACAGGTGCGTTTCGCCACCGGACCGCTGGCCAGCAATGAGGTGGAAGTCAGCGGCTTGCTGCACGACATCCAGTACCAAGGCAGCGCCACTCGCTACGAGCTGAAGCTGGACAACGGCCAGACCCTGAACCTCAGCCAGGCCAATAACCAGTGGCAGGACAACGGCGCCCAGCACCCGATCGGCGAGCGCCTGAACGTGCGCTGGGCCCGGGAAGCCATGACGCCGCTGAGCGACACCCTGGCGAGCGGGGCCTGACATGAACAGCCTGCCCCTGACTCAAGGCAAGGCCGACAGCTCAACGCTGCGGCGCTTCGCCAACCTGCTGTACCGCCGCCCCAACCTGTACCTGGCGCTGTTGCTGGTGCCGCCGCTGATCTGGTTTGGCGCGATCTACCTGGGCTCCTTGCTGGCCCTGCTGTGGCAAGGCTTCTACACCTTCGACGACTTCACCATGGCGGTCACCCCGGACCTGACCCTGGGCAACTTCGCCGCGCTGTTCCAACCGGCCAACTTCGACATCATCCTGCGCACCCTGGGCATGGCCGTGGCGGTGTCCATCGCCAGCGCGGTGCTGGCCTTCCCCATCGCCTACTACATGGCGCGCTACACCAGCGGCAAGACCAAGGCGTTTTTCTACATCGCGGTGATGATGCCAATGTGGGCCAGCTACATCGTCAAGGCCTATGCCTGGACCCTGCTGCTGGCCAAGGGCGGCGTGGCCCAGTGGTTCGTCCAGCACCTGGGGCTGGAACCGCTGCTGCAACTGATCCTGGGCATTCCCGGGGTGGGTGGCAGCACCTTGTCGACCTCGCACCTGGGGCGCTTCCTGGTGTTCGTCTACATCTGGCTGCCGTTCATGATCCTGCCGATCCAGGCGGCCCTGGAACGCCTGCCGCCGTCCCTGCTCCAGGCCTCGGCGGACCTGGGGGCCACGCCGCGCCAGACCTTTATGCAAGTGATCCTGCCGCTGTCGATCCCGGGGATCGCCGCCGGCTCGATCTTCACCTTCTCCCTGACCCTGGGGGACTTCATCGTCCCGCAACTGGTGGGCCCGCCCGGCTACTTCATCGGCAGCATGGTCTACGCCCAGCAAGGGGCGATCGGCAACATGCCCATGGCCGCCGCCTTCACCCTGGTGCCCATCGTGCTGATCGCCATTTACCTGTCCATCGTCAAACGCCTGGGGGCCTTCGATGCGCTCTAACTCGACACAGCATGGCGACAAAGCCTCCCTCGGCCTGCGGGTCGCGGCCTGGGGCGGGTTGGTGTTCCTGCACTTCCCGATCCTCATCATCTTCCTCTACGCCTTCAACACCGAAGACGCGGCGTTCAGCTTTCCGCCCCAGGGTTTCACCCTGAAGTGGATCAGCGTGGCCTTCTCCCGGCCCGACGTGCTGGAAGCCATCAAGCTGTCGGCGCAGATCGCCGCCATCGCCACCCTGATCGCCATGGTCCTCGGCACCCTGGCCTCGGCGGCGCTGTACCGCCGGGAGTTCTTCGGCAAACAGGGCATCTCGCTGATGCTGATCCTGCCCATTGCCCTGCCCGGGATCATCACCGGCATCGCCCTGCTGGCGACTTTCAAGACCCTGGGCATCGAGCCTGGGATGTTCACCATCATCGTCGGCCACGCCACCTTCTGCGTGGTGATCGTCTACAACAACGTGATCGCCCGGCTGCGGCGCACCTCCCACAGTCTGATCGAGGCGTCCATGGACCTGGGCGCCGACGGCTGGCAGACCTTCCGCTACATCGTCCTGCCCAACCTCGGCTCGGCCCTGCTGGCCGGCGGCATGCTGGCGTTCGCCTTGTCGTTCGACGAAATCATCGTCACCACCTTCACCGCCGGCCATGAACGCACCCTGCCGCTGTGGCTGCTCAACCAGCTCAGCCGGCCGCGGGACGTACCGGTGACCAACGTGGTGGCCATGCTGGTGATGCTGGTGACCATGCTGCCGATCCTCGGCGCCTATTACCTGACCCGTGGCGGCGAAAGCGTCGCCGGCAGCGGCGGCAAATAACCCAACCTTCCAGGAGCCGGCTGGCCGGCCATGCGTCTTCGACGCCGGCTCCTACCGATCGCATCAAGAGAGGAGATGACCATGCAAACCAAGTTGCTGATCAATGGCCAACTGGTTGCCGGCGAAGGCCCGGCCCAGGCAGTGCTCAACCCGTCCCTGGGCCAGGTCCTGGTGGAAATCAACGAAGCCAGCGAAGCCCAGGTGGACGCCGCTGTACGCGCCGCCGACAGCGCTTTCGACAGCTGGTCCCAAACCCCGCCGAAAGACCGCGCCCTGCTGCTGTTGAAACTCGCCGACGCCATCGAAAGCCACGGCGCCGAGCTGGCCAAGCTGGAATCGGACAACTGCGGCAAGCCCCTGAGCGCCGCCCTCAACGATGAAATCCCGGCGATTGCCGATGTGTTCCGCTTCTTCGCCGGCGCCAGCCGCTGCATGAGCGGTTCGGCCGGGGGCGAATACCTGCCGGGCCACACCTCGATGATCCGCCGCGACCCGGTGGGGGTGATCGCCTCTATCGCGCCGTGGAACTACCCATTGATGATGGTCGCCTGGAAAATTGCCCCGGCCCTGGCCGCCGGCAACACCGTGGTGCTCAAGCCTTCGGAGCAAACCCCGCTGACCGCCCTGCGCCTGGCCGAACTGGCCGCCGGGATCTTCCCTGCCGGCGTGCTCAACCTGGTGTTCGGCCGTGGCCCGACAGTCGGCGCGCCGCTGGTGACCCATCCCAAGGTGCGCATGGTGTCCCTGACCGGCTCCATCGCCACCGGCTCGCACATCATTTCCAGCACCGCCGACAGCGTGAAGCGCATGCACATGGAACTGGGGGGCAAGGCGCCGGTGATCATTTTCGACGACGCCGACATCGACGCCGCCGTGGAGGGCATCCGCACCTTCGGTTTCTACAACGCCGGGCAGGACTGCACCGCCGCCTGCCGCATCTATGCCCAAGCCGGCATCTACGAACGCTTCGTCGAGAAACTCGGCGCCGCGGTCAGCAGCATCCAGTACGGCCTGCAGGACGACCCGGCCACCGAGCTGGGCCCGCTGATCACCGCCCAGCACCGCGACCGCGTGGCCGGTTTTGTCGAACGGGCCATCGCCCAGCCCCATATCCGCCTGGTCACCGGCGGCAAGGCGGTGCCGGGCGACGGCTTCTTCTTTGAGCCAACGGTGCTGGCCGATGCTCAGCAGGACGACGAGATCGTGCGCCGCGAAGTGTTCGGCCCGGTGGTGTCGGTCACCCCGTTCACCGATGAAGCCCAGGTACTGGGCTGGGCCAACGATTCGGACTACGGCCTGGCCTCCTCGGTGTGGACTGCCGATGTCGGCCGCGCCCATCGCCTGGCCGCGCGCCTGCAATACGGCTGCACCTGGGTCAACACACACTTCATGCTGGTCAGCGAAATGCCCCACGGCGGGCAGAAACTTTCCGGCTACGGCAAAGACATGTCCATGTATGGGCTGGAGGACTACACCAGCGTGCGCCATGTGATGTTCAAGCACTGACCCCTTCGCCGGTCCACCGGCGCTGGCAACACCACAACAATAACCACCGATCCGGGTTGGGCCGCCAAGGCCCAGCCACGGTGTCGGCCATCCGAAATCTGCCGATTTCCCGGAGAACTCCGCCATGAGTGCAGCACCCGATCTCACCCCAGGCGTCGCCGACAGCGATGCCGAACAGCTCCGCCAACTGGGCTACAGCTCGAACTTCAACCGCAGCATGAGCCTGTGGGAAAACTTCGCCCTGGGCTTCACTTACCTGTCCCCGGTGGTCGGGGTCTACACCCTGTTCGGCCTGTGCCTGGCCGCCGGTGGCCCGCCCATGTTCTGGGCCTACCTGCTGGTGGGTTGCGGGCAGATGCTGGTGTGCCTGATCTTCGGCGAGGTGGTCTCGCAGTTCCCGATTTCCGGCGGTGTCTATCCCTGGGCTCGACGCCTGGTGGGCAAGCGCTGGGCATGGATGGTGGGCTGGATCTATTCCATTGCCCTGTGCGTGACCATCGCCGCCGTGGCGGTGGGCGCCGGCCCCTACCTGGCCGCGATGCTGGGTTTTGAGCCGAACAACAACACCAACATTGTCATCGCCCTGGTGCTGACCCTGTTCGCCACCCTGGTCAACCTCAGCGGCACCAAGACCCTGGCACGCATCGCCATGTTCGGCTTCCTCTGCGAACTGGTGGGCGCGGTGATCGTTGGCGTGTACTTGCTGATCTTCGAGCGCCATCAATCCATCGGCGTGCTGTTCAACACCTTCGATATCCGGGTAGACGGCTCCTACCTGCCAGCCTTTCTCACCGCGTCCCTGGCGGGCATGTTTCTCTACTACGGTTTCGAGGCCTGCGGCGATGTGGCCGAAGAAACCCCCAACCCCAGCCAGAAGATTCCGGTGGCCATGCGCATGACCATCTACATCGGTGGCATCGCGGCGATGTTTGCCTGCCTGGCGCTGATCCTTGCCGTACCGGACATGCAGGCGGTGATCGACGGCACCGACAAGGACCCGGTGACCACCATCCTCAACAACGCCTTTGGCAGCTTCGGCTCGAAACTGGTGATGGGCGTGGTGATGATTTCCTTCATCTCGTGCGTCATCAGCCTGCAAGCGGCCGCCAGTCGCCTGTTGTACTCCTACGCCCGGGACGAAATGGTCATCGGCAGCGCCTTGCTCAAGCGCCTCTCCCCCACCACCCAGGTGCCGGTGGCGGCGCTGTTCGTCTCCGGCGTGTTGCCGGCCCTGATCATCGCCCTGGGCTTTTTCCTCCAGGACGCGGTGGCGACCATCGTCAGCTTTGCCGCCATCGGCATCTACCTGGCGTTTCAGATGATCGTCCTCGCGGCGCTCTACGCCCGCGCCAAAGGCTGGAAGCCCAGCGGCAAGTTCACCCTCGGTGCGTGGGGCTGGCCGGTGAACCTGGGAGCGCTGGTGTATGGCGTCGGCGCGATTATCAACATGGCCTGGCCACGGACCCCGGACGCGGCCTGGTACAGCAACTACGCCATGGTCCTGAGCACCGCCATCGTCATCGGCCTGGGGCTGTTGTACATGTGGCTGGCCAAGCCGTATGACCACGGCAGCGCCCCGGCGGGCGATGCCTGGACCATCCGCCGCTGAGGTTCGGCGCCCCGGCAAGCACCTGACGCCGGGGCGCCCTTGAGGTGCCCCGGCGCAGGCGCCCCTGGCTCACCCGCCCCGGTGCTGAAAAACCTGCACGCCCCGCTCTGGATTCGCCCTCGCGGTTACGGCACTATCCGCCGCCTGAACCTGCCCGACCTCTGGAACCGGGCCACTGAACACACCTCAGGCAGCAAGGACGCGCCCATGCCCTCCCCCCTGTTATCCGCCCGTGACGGGCAGTGCTCCGTGCGGAGCGCCCGGCCATGACGCACAAGTACGACGAGCTGATCCGCCTGGCCACCGCGATCCTCGCCCACAGCCTGGCCGCGGTGGCCTTCTTGCTGATCGATCTGTATGGCGTACCGCTGTACGAGCAGTGGTTCGGCGCCATCCGCAAGGCATTCGGCATGGGCATGCTGATCCGCACGCTGTTCGGCCTGTTTATCGCCGTCAACCTGGTGATCGCCATCGTCCCGGTGTTCAAGGTCAAACTGTTTCTGACCCTGCCATTGGTGCTGCTGACGGCTTACGTGCTGTTCCCCCAACACCCGATTCGCGGTTGGGTCTACACCGCCGAGGTCGCCCTGCTGCCCCTGGCGGCGATCTACCTGTCGCGCTGGATGCACCAGCGACTGAGCCACAGGTCCAACCGAGCCAGCGCGCCATGACCCGTGACACATCACCGGGCCAACACGCCGCCAGTGCAGCCCCCGGCCGCCCCCACGACGCACTGATCCGCGTGCTGACTGCCTTGCTGGCCCACGGCCTGGCGGTGGCGCTGTTTTACCTGGCGCACCTGTTCGGCGTGCCGATCTACCGCCACCTGTTCGGCTCGATCTCCCGCGGCATCGCCCTGGGGCTGGGCAGTTACTACCTGTTTATTCTGTTTATCCTGGTCAACGGCGTGGCCGCCCTGGTGCCCAACCTCAAGCTCAAGCTGGGCCTGGTCCTGCTGCCGGTGCTCGCCAGTGCCTGGATGTTTTTCCCCAACAACCCCATTCGCGGCCTGGTGTACTGCAGCCTGACCGGGATCCTGCCATTACTGGCGATCGGGCTGGCGCAGCGGTTGCACCGGTTGTTCAGCCCCAAGGAGGTGACCCATGGCTAATGGCACGCGCGTAACGGCAACGCTGAAATACCTGACCCTGCTGGGCACGCTGGGCACGTGCGGCCCTAGCCTGGCGACGAGCCTGGAGCAGCAGTTCGCTGACCTGGCCACCTGCCGTGTCGATCAGGTGTACCTCAACCCCGTCGATCAACAACCCAGCGGCGACTACTTCGTGGAACGCCAACTGCTGCCTTGCGACGTCGACGAAGTGGCACGCTACTGCGTCGACGAGCGCTTCCACGGGCTGACGGTGCTTGCCGTGGCGATTCCCTACCGCGGGCCGTTCTCGGTGCATGCCCTGTACTTCAAGGACGATGTGGCCAGCGTGCGCACCCGCCTTGGCCCAGGCTTCGACGGTGACGGCATCCACCAGCCCCGCTTGATGGCCGACCGACAGAACCCCAGCGGCTCGGTGCTGTATTGCGACCCGGACAGCCAATGACCCCTTTTGCCCCCTTTCGCCACGGATAGCCCTATGTCCAGATTCCACCACGCCCTGCGCCTGAGCCTGTTGAGCCTGGCCTTCAGTGCCGGGGCCCAGGCCGCCGAGCCCGCTTGCCCCTCCTCAGACCTGAAAAGCTTTGTCCAGGCCTTCGCCACAAACCCCGAGTTGCAGACCGCCTTCAGCGCCTCACCCTTGGTCGAGCAGCGCCCGGCCTACGATGACCGCGGCCGCAGCGTGACCGTGCGGCAAAAACTGTCGGCCCTGCCGGAGGGTGCCCTGGCGCTGCTGGATCCCCAGGCACAGGCCCGGGCCGGCCTGCAAAGCTTCTGGGTCGATGAGCAGACCCTGGTGGTCCACGATCAATTGGGGGATGTGCTACAGGCCTTTGTGTTCAAGCAGAACAGCTGCTGGAACCTGGCCCGTATCGAACAGTGGTCGGTGGAGTCGATGCTCAATGAGCGCGCGCCGGCCAACGAAACCGCGCTGCAACGCAAGCTACGCAAGGGCTCGCTGTACGAAGGCTTTGGCGCGCGGGAACAGTACCTGCTAACCCCTTATTTCTTCGAGCTGGCCCAACGCATCGACCTCGACGCCGCCGCCCAGGGCTCGGCCGAAGGTGCAGTACGGGCAGTGGTACTCGGCTATTCGGGCATGTCTCCGGCCGTGCCCCCGGCGCAGATCGAGCAACTGACTTCGACCTACGCCGAGGTCAATGCCGATGCCGCGATGCTGCTGTCGGGTTTCTACTGCCACGGCGGTGACGACGTGTCCGACGAGCCCTGCAAAGACCCGGGCAAGGCCGAAAGCACCTTGCAACAGGCCGCCAAGCGCTTCGATTCGGGGCAGGTGTATTCGGTGCTCGGCAGCGCCTACGCCGACGGCACCTGGGGCGCGAAAGACCAGCCTCGGGCCCTGGCCTGCTACCAACTGGCCGCCGACAAAGGCGACGACGAGGTGCTGCACACCCTGGCCTACTACGCCAAGCAAGGGCTGACCCCGTCGCCCGGAACCCACTGCCTCTGAGGCTGGCGAACCGGCGCGGGGATTTATTTACCAATGGACACATCCTGGAGATTTTTTGCCGTCGGCGAACCGTTTATCCTCTTTGCCCTCTGATAACAGTCCATTGCGTTTGGCCGAAGGCATGACCGAACCTCAATTCGCGACCCCGTGCGCAGCCAGGAAGGGCTCCGGGATCCCAGCCATAAGGTTCACCCATGCACCGCAGGAATCTACTGAAAGCCTCCATGGCCCTCGCGGCCTACACCGGTCTCTCGGCCAGCGGCCTGCTGGCAGCCCGCGCCTGGGCCGGCGCCGCTGACGGCCTGGCGAAAACCTTCGATTTCGAGGGCCTCAAGGCCCAGGCCAAGCAGTTGGCCAGCAGCCGTTATATCGACACCAAGCAGGTACTGCCGCCGACCCTGGCGACCATGACGCCGCAGAATTTCAACGCCATCCAGTACGACGCCAAGCACTCGCTGTGGAACGAACTCAACGGCCAGTTGGACGTGCAGTTCTTCCATGTCGGCATGGGCTTCAAGCAGCCGGTGCGCATGCACAGCGTCGACCCCAAGACCCGCCAGGCCCGGGAAGTGCACTTCCGGCCGCCGCTGTTCAACTACCAGAACACCAGCGTCGACACGGCCCAGCTCAAGGGCGACCTGGGCTTTGCCGGTTTCAAACTGTTCAAGGCCCCGGAGCTGGACAAGCACGACGTGGTGTCCTTCCTCGGCGCCAGCTACTTCCGCGCCGTGGACGCCACCGGCCAATACGGCCTGTCGGCACGGGGCCTGGCGATCGACACCTACGCCAAGAAGCGTGAAGAGTTCCCCGACTTCACCCAGTTCTGGTTCGAGACCCCGGACAAGAACAGCACCCGCTTCGTGGTCTACGCCCTGCTCGACTCGCCGAGTGCCACCGGTGCCTACCGCTTTGATATCGACTGCCAGGCCGAGCGCGTGGTGATGGACATCGACGCCCACGTCAACGCCCGCACCGCCATCGAACAACTGGGCATTGCCCCGATGACCAGCATGTTCAGCTGCGGCAACCACGAACGGCGCATGTGCGACACCATCCACCCGCAGATCCACGACTCCGACCGCCTGGCCATGTGGCGCGGCAACGGCGAGTGGATCTGCCGCCCGCTGAACAACCCGGCCACCCTGCAATTCAACGCCTTCGCCGACACCAACCCGAAAGGCTTTGGCCTGGTGCAGACCGACCACGAGTTCGCCAACTACCAGGACACCGTGGACTGGTACAGCAAACGCCCAAGCCTGTGGGTCGAGCCCACCACCGCGTGGGGCGAAGGCTCCATCGACCTGCTGGAAATCCCCACCACCGGGGAAACCATGGACAACATCGTGGCCTTCTGGACCCCGAAAAAGCCCGTGGCCGCCGGCGACTCGCTGAACTACGGCTACAAGCTCTATTGGAGCGCCCTGCCACCGGTGAGCACGCCCCTGGCACGGGTCAATGCCACCCGTTCGGGCATGGGCGGCTTTGTCGAAGGCTGGGCCCCGGGGGAGCACTACCCGCCGGTCTGGGCGCGGCGCTTCGCGGTGGATTTCAACGGTGGCGGCCTCGACCGGCTGCCGGCCGGCACCGGGATCGAACCCGTGATCAGCGCCTCCAACGGCCAGATCAAGGACATCCATGTGCTGCCTCTGGACCCCATCAAGGGCTTCCGCATTCTCTTCGACTGGTACCCGACCAACGACAGCGTGGACCCGGTGGAAATGCGCCTGTTTATCCGCACCCAGGACCGTACCCTGAGCGAAACCTGGCTCTACCAGTACTTCCCGCCCGCACCGGACAAACGCAAATACCCGTGATCCGCTGACAGCGATGGCGCCCTGAAGCCGCCGACAAAAAAACCGGTCCATTGGGACCGGTTTTTTTATGCCCAACAGGCCTAATCGCGCACATCCGACTCATGAATCGGCTGGTCGCGGTGGGTGGCGCGCTGGTACTGCGCCGGCCAGATGGCTTTGCGCCCGCCCAGGTCGTCGTCGGCATGCAGCGGCCAGTAAGGGTCACGCAGCAGCTCCCGGGCCAGAAGGATGATGTCTGCCTGGCAGGTGCGCAGAATGTGCTCCGCCTGGGCCGGCTCAGTGATCAGACCCACGGTGCCGGTGGCGATCCCCGCCTCCTTACGCACCCGCTCGGCAAAACGTGTCTGATACCCCGGCCCCGTCGGAATCTCGGCGTTGGCCGCCGTGCCGCCGGAGGACACATCGATCAGGTCCACCCCCAAATCTTTCAGGCGCAACGCCAGTTCCACGGTTTCATCCGGGTTCCAGCCGTCTTCCACCCAATCGGTGGCCGAAACCCGCACAAACAGCGGCAACTCCTCGGGCCAGACCTCACGCACCGCCGCGGTCACTTGCAGCACCAGGCGGATGCGATTTTCAAACGAACCGCCGTACTGGTCCTGGCGCTGGTTGCTGATGGGCGACAGGAACTGGTGCAACAGGTAACCGTGGGCGGCGTGCACCTCCACCACCTTGAAGCCGGCCACCAGGGCCCGTTTGGCCGCGTCGACAAAGGCCTGGATGATCTCGCCGATCTGCCCTTCATCCAACGGCGTAGGCGGGGTGTGCTGAGGGTCGAAGGCAATCCGTGAAGGCCCCACCGGCACCCAACCGCCGTCTTCGGGCTTGACGCTGCCGTGCTTGCCGATCCAGGGCCGATGGGTGCTGGCCTTGCGCCCGGCGTGGGCCAGCTGGATCCCCGCTACCGCGCCCTGGGCGCTGATAAAACGGGTGATGCGTTGCAAGGGTTCGATGTGTTCGTCGCTCCACAGGCCCAGGTCCTGGGCGGTGATGCGTCCGTCGGCGGTGACCGCCGTGGCTTCGGTGAAAATCAACCCGGCACCGCCCACCGCACGGCTGCCCAAGTGCACCAGGTGCCAGTCGTTGGCCAGGCCATCGACGCTGGAGTATTGGCACATGGGCGACACGGCAATGCGGTTGAGCAGGGTCAGTTGACGCAGGGTATAGGGTTCAAGCAACAGACTCATGGGGCACCTCTCGATCAATGGTCAGGCTCCAGGGTGCTGTTTGAAGGGTCGACAAGTGACAGCGAAGAGAACGCCCGCCCCCGCGGGTAGAAGAATGACAAAAGGTCACAAGGCCAATCAGACAGTGTTTAGAGACTAGTCGAAAGGTCAGCCTCCAGCGGCAAGTTTGCTCGCCTCTTGGACTGACGGAGTGATAACCGCCCTCAAATGACGCCGAGCGCCAGACGCGGCATGCCCACGCAGAGCATGGGCACGAGAGTGACAGGTGGGGATGCCCGACGGACGTTAGCGCGGTTCGATATGGGCAATCATCAGTTGCACGGTTTCCTGGCCACGGAATTCGTTGAGGTCGAGTTTGTAGGCCAGTTCCACCCAGCGAATGGTCGGGTTGGGCCAGACTTCGCGGTCGATGCCAAAGGCGATGCCGTCGAGTTTCAGGGACCCGCACTCGCTGCGCAGCACCACCTTCAAGTGGCGCTCGCCGACGATGCGCTGCTCCACCAACTGGAACACGCCGTGGAACATCGGTTCAGGGAAATGCTGGCCCCAGGGACCGGCGTGGCGCAGGGCGCGGGCCAGTTCCAGGTGGAACTCTTCCACCGCCAGGGTGCCGTCCGACAGCAGGCGCCCGGTGAGGTCTTCCTCTTGCAGTTGGCGCCGGACTTCGGCGTCAAAGGCCTCGGCGAATGCCGGGAAGTTCTGTTCGGGCAAGGACAGGCCGGCGGCCATGGCGTGGCCGCCAAACTTGCTGATCAAATCCGGGTGCTTGGCCGCTACTGCATCCAGGGCATCACGGATATGGAACCCCGGCACCGAACGCGCCGAGCCCTTGAGCATGCCGTCGCCGGCATCGGCAAATGCGATGGTCGGCCGGTGGTAACGCTCTTTCAGGCGCGAGGCGAGAATCCCGATCACCCCTTGGTGCCAGTCGGCGTCGAACAGGCACAGGCCGAACGGCATCGACTCCACGGGCAGGTCCTTGAGCTGGGCCAAGGCCTCGCGCTGCATGCCTTGCTCGATGGATTTACGGTCCTGGTTCAGTTCGTCCAGCTGGCCGGCCATTTGCCGCGCCGCCGCCACGTCGCTGGTCAGCAGGCATTCGATGCCCAGGCTCATGTCGTCCAGGCGGCCGGCCGCATTCAAACGCGGGCCGAGGATAAACCCCAGGTCAGTGGAGGTGATGCGCGAAGGGTCGCGCTTGGCCACTTCGAGAATCGCCTTCAACCCGGGGCGCGCACGCCCAGCGCGAATCCGCTCCAGGCCCTGATGCACCAGGATGCGGTTGTTGGCATCCAAGGGCACCACGTCGGCCACGCTGCCCAGGGCCACCAGGTCCAGCAATTCGCCGATGTTCGGCTGCGGCTGGCTGTCATAGCGACCCAGACTGCGCAGGCGCGCACGCAAGGCCATGAGCACGTAGAAGATCACCCCGACCCCGGCCAACGCCTTGCTCGGGAATTCGCAGCCCGGCTGGTTGGGGTTGACGATGGCGTCCGCCGCCGGCAACGCATGGCCCGGCAAGTGGTGGTCGGTGACCAGCACTTTCAGGCCTGCGGCCTTGGCAGCCGCCACGCCTTCCACGCTGGAAATGCCGTTGTCCACGGTGACCAGCAACTGCGGCTCGCGTTGCAGGGCCACGGCGACAATTTCCGGGGTCAGGCCGTAGCCGTACTCGAAGCGGTTGGGCACCAGGTAATCCACATGGGCCGCCCCCAGCAAGCGCAAGCCCAACAGGCCCACGGTGCTGGCGGTGGCGCCGTCGGCGTCGAAGTCACCGACAATGAGGATGCGCTGGCGCTGATCCAGGGCGGTCACCAGCAGGTCCACCGCGGCGTCGATGCCCTTGAGCTGCTGATAAGGGATCAACCGCGCCAGGCTCTTGTCCAGCTCCGCCTCGGACTGCACGCCACGGGCGGCATACAGACGGGTCAACAGCGGTGGCAGATCACCCAGAAACGGCAGGACGGCAGGCAACTCACGGGGTTCGATACGCATGGGGCTCGTGGGGCTTCTCTTCAGTAACGGGGAATCAATCGGGGCAATTGGCGGCGAGTATCAACCGCGCTCGCCCATAAGCCATTCCAGCTGGACTTCGTGCTGGCCACGGTCGTCGGTGACGAAGATCGTGCCTTCGCTGATCATCACGTCCCACTTGATGACGCGGGGCATGTCCTTGGCCAGGGTTTCCAGCACGTCCTGGGGCACGCCGGCGACGTTGACGTTTTTCAGGTTCTTCACCGTGTCCAGCACACGGGTCTGCCACACACGCAGGCTACCGTAGGCCAGCAGGCTGGTGCGTTCGGTGCGGCGCGAGCACCAGGTCAGGCGATCGGCATCCGGCTGGCCGACTTCGATCCAGTGCAGCACGCGATCGTCCAGGCTCTTTTCCCACAGGGCCGGCTCATCCACGTCCGACAGGCCGCGACCAAACGACAGCTGTTCGTTGTACCAAAAGGCATAGGCCAGCAAACGCACGGTCATGCGCTCTTCGGTTTCCGAAGGGTGACGGGCGATGGTTTGCTTGACGCTTTCGTAAACGCCACGGTCAAGGTCAGTCAGGTTCAGTTCAAATTTATACGTGGTGGACGGCTGGGCCATGTGTGGGCTTCTTGGTTGTGCGAAAAGGTCGCAAGTCTAACCCGAAACCCCGTGCCCTGCCCGACCGCTGACCGCCCGCTCGGCCCCTGGGCGACATCCGTTGAAACGCATTGCCTGGGTAAAGACGGTTGCCAGCCTGCGCCCACCGTTTTATAACCGCGCCGCACGCAGGCTGGCGCACACCGCGCGAGTCCCGCAGACCCACAGGAAAGGACCTCCATGGCCATCGTTGTCACCCTCATTGTCATTGCGCTGATTGCTATCGCGCTGATTCTGTACACCCGCCGCAAGCTCAACGCCCCTAGCCCGGTGTCGCTTCACGACCTCAATGCCCAGATCAATCAGGCGATGATGCTGAGCAAGGCCGAGCCGCTGCTGGCGCTGCAACTGGCACAGCGCATGACCGGCAATGCCCAGGAGCTGGCCCTGCAATTGGTGGCGGCCGAACTCTACCTCGCCGGGCACAAGCGCCAGGCCCTGGAAATCAGGGCCGGGCTGCCGCCCCACGCCCAGGAGTACATCCTCAATACCCTGATCGAGTCGCTGCTCGACAGTGACGACACCCAGGCCTGCCTGGAACTGCTGGACCGCTGCGGCGAGTCCCTGCCCACCTGGCCTCTGCTGCAAGTGCGAATCCTCCAGGCTCGCGGCGAACAGGACCAGGCCGTGGCGCTGCTGGGCGAACTGGGCGACCCGCAACACCCGTCGGCCCAGGAGCGCCAGAGCATCGACAACCTGCTGATCCTGGCACGCCTGCAATATCAGGCCGGGCTGCAGGACGCCGCACTGGCCAGCGTCGAGCAGGCCTGGTCGACGTTCCAGGCCTCTGACGAGAGCCATCGCCTGAGCACACTGCGCAGGCTCTTCGATGCCTACGCCGACCAAGGGCAGTTCGAGCTGATCCTCACCCGGGCCGCGCAACTGCCGGTAGAAGAGCAAGAGCAGGCGGCGGCCGCCTTGTTCAGTGCCGGCCAGTTGGACTCGGCGTTCAGCCTGCTGGCGCAAATCGGCGATGCCCACTCCTACTTGACCTACGGCGAGCTGATGGATTCAGCCCTGGCCCGACACCAAGTCGATGCCGCGCTGCGCCTGCTGGACGTTGCCCCGGCGAGCGAGCAGAACAGACTGCTGCTGAGGCTGCTGAAGCATCACGTTGAACAAGGCCGGACCGCAGAAGCCGAGGCCTTGTTGCTGGCCCGGGAAAGCGAAGCGTCCCAGCGCCCGGGGATGATGCTCTACCTCTGTGACGAGCACCACGCGGCGCAGCCGCAGTGGACCGAAGCCTTGCTGGCCAAGGCCCTGCAACAGATCGACGGCCTGCGCGATGACCACGAGTTCTGGAGCGGCTTGCGCTTGCAGGCCCTGCATACCCAGTTGCAGGGGCAAAGCCGCCTGCCGGCCCACCGCCGGGACAGCTGGCTGGTGCGTACCAGCCTTGAGGAAATGCACAGCCTGCGCCAGCAACAAGAGAGCGAAATGCAGCTGCTGTACCTGTGCGAGCACGCCAGGCTGTTGCACAACCTGGGCCAGACTGCCCAGGGTCGGACCTTGCTGGAACAGGCCCTGGAACTGCTGGAGAACGCCCCGGACGTCGATGAAGACGACAAGACCCTGTACCTGGAAAACATCGCCGAAAGCTACCTGCACCTCGATGAGGTGGAGCAGGCCCAAGCCCTGCAGGACCGGCTCAACGCCCAGGACGCCGGCAGCCATTCACTGGAAGAAGATCTGCTGCTGCACCACATCGAGCATCAGCGTTTCGCCCAGGCCATCAACGCCCTGAACCTGAGCACCTTGCTCAGTGAGAAAAAACTCCTGTCACGCCTGCACCAGGCGCTGGAGGAACTGCACAAGCGCTCCCCCGAGCGGGCCACTGAACTGCAGGCGCAACTGATGGAACGCTTTACCAGCGGCCTGGCCTGGCGCTCGCGTTACGCCTCCCAGGCTTAACGGGGCACGTAGCGGTTCCAGAGTTCGTTGAACTCTTTGAGGTAGCTGGCCACCAGTTGCGGGTGGTCGATCACCAGCAGGTTTTCCTCGTTGCCGGTGGTGGCGCTGCGGGTCCAGTTGAAGCTGCCGTTGAGCAAGGTGCGGCCATCGAACACGGCGAACTTGTGGTGCATATGGAACGGCGTGTCGTCGATCCGCACCGGCACGCCGGCCTCGCGCAGCGCTGCAATATCGCTGCCGATATCGAACTGCTTTTCACTGTCGCTGATCACCCGTACCGCCACCCCGCGCTTGTGGCAAGCGCGGATCTCGTCGCTCAGTTGATCGTCGGAAATGGTGAACACGCAGATGTCCACCGAAAGGCGGGCCTGACGACACAGGTCGCGGATCTTGCGCCGACAGTCTTCGCCGGGGCTGAAGTGGGCGCTGGCCATGTCCCGCACCGGGGCCGCACTGACGTCCAGGGTCTTGATCACCTGCTCCAGCCATTTCAGGGCCGGCAGCACATTGGCGCTGTCCGCCAGGCTCAGCTCGCGCACCAGGTCGAAGGAGCGATTACGCAAGTAACGCACCTGATCGGCACTCAGTTCGCTGCCCAGTTGGCGCAGTTCGTCTCGCTCGTCGTTGCTCAGCTTGAGGTCCAGCAGGCTGTCGCGCAGCTGCTGGTCCAGGTTGGCAAAATCCATGTCGTGATCCTTGGCTATGGGTCGGTAAACCGGCGCTTAAGGTTGGGGGTCCTTGAGGGTGGGAACATTGCCATGGCTGAGCATACGGCTCAGTTCGTCGAGACGAGTGGCGATGTCACTGACACGCTGGTGGCTGTGCAGGTCGACGTCGATCTTCTTGTGCATGACCTTGATCAGCGGCAGGAAGCTGTTCTCCAGGTGCTCGGAGAGGTTTTCCAGCACTTCGCGCATGCCCTGTTGTTCCGGCGGACGGGCCAGGCCACGCACGCCTTCCACCAAATCATTGAGCTGGGCCACCACGCGGCTGCCGACGTCGCTGTCGCTGCCACCCATGGACCGGTTGCGTTGGAAGTCGCGCTTGATCTGCGCCCAGCGCTCCAGCTGCTCCGGCGTCTGATTGCCGCGCAACTCGGCAAGCTTGAGCAGGTTTTCCTCGGCGCCAGTGGTCAATAGCTGGGACTCGCCCTGGTAGTGGTCGGCCAAGAGTTGCAGGAGCTCGGCATCGTTCATCACTGCCGAGATTTTTTCCGCCATTTTGTTCATGTTGCGGTAGCTGCCCTGAAGCTTGAACGGCGGCTCGGTGCGGTACTGGTCGGCCTGGGCGGCACTGGCGATGTACTGCTGGTTGACCTTGAGCACCACGTCACGCACCTGCATCAGGCGCTGCAGGGTGGTGGTGATTTCGTTGATCTCGGCGCCGCTGTAGCTGTAGCTCAGCTCGTTGCTGGAGAACGGCTTGCCTTCGGCCTTGGCGACAAAGCGATAGACGTCGGCCATGTCGCGGGTGGCCAACGGCGCCAACACCGGGTTGGAGGTCAGGCCGTTCTCGATGTAACTCAGGGAGAAGGATTCCTGCATGCCGCCCAGGGTGTCGCCGAGGTTATAGATATCGGCCCGGTTGGCCAGCATGTCGGGGATCTTGAACACGTCGCCGGACTCGGTGTACGGGTTGCCGGACATCACCACGCAGAACTTCTTGCCGCGCATGTCGTAGGTCTTGGTGCGCCCCTTCCACACGCCTTCGATACGCCGGGTGCCGTCGCACAGCGAAATGAATTTTTGCAGGAACTCGGGGTGGGTGTGCTGGATGTCGTCGACATAGAGCATCACGTTGTTGCCCATTTCCAGGGCCAGGTTGAGTTTCTCCAGTTCCTGGCGCGAGGTAGCGTCCGGCGCCTGGGCCGGGTCCAGGGAACGCACCTCATGGCCCAGGGCCGGGCCGTTGATCTTCATGAAGATCAGGCCCAGACGATGCGCCACGTATTCCATCAGGGTGGTTTTGCCGTAGCCCGGCGGCGAAATCAGCATCAGCAAGCCCATCAGGTCGGTGCGCTTGTTTTCGCCCACGGTGCCCATCTGCTTGGCCAGGTTGTCGCCGATCACGCCCAGGTAGACGTCGTTGATCAGCTTGTTACGCACAAACGAGCTCAGTGGCCGCGGCTTGAACTCACTGAGGCGCAAGGCCTCGCGCTCGCGGCCGATGATGCCCTGGCGCAGCGCCTGGTAGCGCTGCAGGCCCGGCAGGAACTGCTGGCGGTGAGCGCGCAGGCGGGCAAAGAAATCATCCACGGCCAAGGACAGGCGACGCTCCTGGATGCGCGGGTGCTCGCCCATCAGGTTGTCGACGGCGAAGCGCAGGTCCACCTCGGTGATGCGCTTGGCCAGGTCATCGCTCAACAGCGACAGGGCCACGGCTTCGGGCACATAGGCCGCCAGCTCGGCGAACTCGCCGGCCGTGCACAGGCCCTGCAGCCAGTTGGCCGCCAGCGCCCACTGCGCCGCCGGACGCTCGGCCAGCCGGCCCAGGGCCTGCTGGTAGTCGTCCCACATGCGCGCGCCCTGCAGGCGCAACTTGAGCCCTTCCTGCAACTGCTTGGCGTACTTGCTGAAGGTGAACTCGATGCGCTCGGCGGCCAGCTCCTGCACCAGGTACTCGGCAGCCTCGTTGATCGCCGCGGGAGCCAGCCCCAACGGCTGTTGCGTGAGGAACGCCTGCATGGTCGCGAGGATCTCTTCCTGCAACTGGCGCAGCCCTTCACGGCGACCAAACAGTTGCTGGATGTGCCGGCTGGTACGCGCCCGCTCGGGCCATTGCGCCGGGCCTTCAAGGCTGCGCTGCTGATCCCAGAACAGGCTGGCGAAGGCACGTGGCGCCGGGCTGTAGCTCAACAGCCCGGCGCTCTCGCGCAGGGGCAGCAACTGCACCAGGATCGCCGCGGCGTCATGGTCGTGGATGCCCTTCTCGTAGCCTTCCTTGTAACGCGGCGCGGCGAAGTCGCGGATCACCCGGGCCAGTTCGTCCGGTTGCGCCAGCAGCGGCTTGAGGCCGTCCAGGCTCAGGCCTTCCTGCCCGGCATCGGCGGCCTCCAGCACTTGGCCAGCGAGGTACTCGGCGCGGTACAGGGTTGCCGACTCGGACTCCAGCGCCACTTGCCAGAAGTCCTTGAGGGCTTCCAGTTCCGGGTCGCGCAGGGGTTCGAGGAAATCGGTACCGGTGAGGTGCAGGTGCAGCTCGTCGCCCCGGGGCATCAGGGTCAGGTCCAGCTCCTGGGTGTTGACGCTGAAGCGATGACGCGGGCCAAGCTTGATGACGTTGCCGCCCTCTTCGAACAGCTCGGTCTTGTCGCGCAGGGCACGCACAGCCTGGTCGCGGGCGCCCTTGAGACGCGCCTCGACGTCATCGGCCTTGACGCTGTCCTTGAGCTCGCGCAGGCGCTCGGCCAGCTCCCGCAACTTGAGGATCAGCGGGTCGGCGGCGAAGAAGGCATTGAGTTCTTCGGCCTGGGTGAACTTGGCAGTGCGTCGGGTCAGGCTGTCGAGAATCCGCCGCGCGGCGTCCAGCAGGCCCTGGGCCTTGCGCTGGCGCTCGTCGAGCAGGGATTGCTTGTGGGCCTCGAAGGTTTCCAGCAACTCCTCACGCTTGCTGAGGATGTCACCGAGGAACTGTTCGTGATCGCCGAAACGGCTTTCCAACTCTTCCAACTGCACCAGCAGGCGCGACAGTTGTTCGTCGCAACGCTCCGGGTCCTGGGCCTGGCCCAGGGCGTTGGTGATGCCTTGGCTGAAGAGTTTGAACTGGGCACCGAACTGGGCCACGGTTTCCGTGGAACCCAGGCCTTTGCGCCGCTGCTCGGCACGGGCCTTGGCCTGGTTCAGGCGGGCGTAGATTTCCGAGATGGATTCGATGATCCGGGTGCGCTGGGTGGCGTCGTCGATCTGCAGCGACGCCATCAGGCTGGAGAGCATGTCCAGGTCGGCCGCCATGGCCTGCAAGGCCCCCAGCGGCTCGGCCAGTTGCGCCACGGTTTCGGCTTTCTGCGCTTCGCTGTCGAGGCTTTCCAGACGCGTGACGAACGGCTGCAACGCTTGCTCGCTGGCGAGGAAGGTCGCGGTGCCGGCGGCGGTGGTTTCCTGGGCCTTGAGCAGTTCGGCTTCCATGGCGTCGATGCGCGCCACGTCGATGTAGCGGTACTCACGGATGGTCAGCAACAGGCCGCGCTGGGCGGTGATGTTGTTGAGGGCATCGACAAAATTCTGCACCTGGTCCCAGCTGTCCACCAACAAGCCGGCGAGCAGGGCTTTCTGCTTCTCCTCGGCGCTGTGCATGGCCTGGCCAGACTGGCGGCGAATGCTTTCGACCTTCTCGTATTCGTCGAGCACCAGTTCGGAAGTGGCGGCAATTTCCCGCAGCAGCGGCGCCAGCCCTTCGAGCTCGGTGCTGCCCAGCCAGTGATAGACGTCGAACAGGCGTCGAGTGTTCTGGCACAGCAGGGAGTAGCGCTGCACCGACACCGCGGAGGTGCCGATCTCGCGGCACAGGTCATAAAGGTCGGAGACGCTGCGCACCAGCTCGGCATTGCCGATACGCCCGAGGAAGCCGCTGCGGGCCGGTTGCCGGGCAGCGAACTCGTCGGTGAAGAACGGCGTCTGCCAGACCTGCATCGGGTGAACCCGGGTCGGCTCGTCGCCTTCGGCGGCAAAGATCACCATGCGCCCGTCTTCCAGACGCGCGTAACCATGGCCAAACACCGGGTTCTGCAATTGGCGGTTGATCATGTTGTAGGTCAGCAGCACCGAGCGACCCTGCTCGGGGTGGTAGAAGATGTACTGCACGTCTTCGCCATTGGGCGAGCGCACCGAGCGCTTGAAGCGCATGCCTTCCATGGACTGCTCGAAGGTCTTGTACTCGCCGCTCTGCAGGTAGTAGCCGCCAGGGAAAATAATCCCGTGGTCTTCGGGCAGTTGCACGCAGGCCAGGCCGATGGCGTCGATGCGCTCCACCTGCCGGGTCAGGCTGTTGAACACCAGGTAGCGCCACTGCTCTTCGCGGTACGGCAGGACCTTGAGCAGGATCAGGCTGCCCAGGCGGGCGAATTCGATCTGCCCGTCGTCCAGGGACTGGGTCTTGTCCACCACCTCTTCGCGGTAGATGCCCAGGCCGTCCTCGGTGTTGTTCTCGACCTTGATGGTCAGGTCGCCGCCGAGGGTTTCGACGAACACCGTGTCGAGGATGTTCATGTGCGGGAAGCGACCTTCCACCGCCATCTCGCGGGTGGCCTTCTTCCATTCGAAATCAAAAGGCGCCGGCAAGGCGATGTCGCGCTCGCCGCGGTTGTCGATGTAGCGCACGTCGCGCCCATCCAGGGAGATGGTCCAGCGGAACACTCGAATATCGGTGATGCGCTCGCCAATCTGAAAACTCGCCAGCAGCTTGCCGTCACGGATGGCCAACTGCAGCAGGCGAGTGTTCTTGTAATAGGTGTACAGCTCGTTGAAATCGTTGAGGAAGCCCTGGGCATTGAGGAATGTGCCTTCCAGGGGCACCGATTCCGCCTCGTAGCCTTCGCCCTCCTCCACCAGCCGGTAGAGGGAGAACACGTCGGCCACATGGGTTTCTTTCTTCAGGCCGATAAACACGTTGTAGCCGAACAACAGGCAGTCGCCGACCTGGACGATGTCCCGGGCGATGCAGTTGTTCTCAGTGCGGATCCGTACCCGCCCGAGCACGTCCATGTGGCTGCTGCCGAACTCTTCGAGTCGCTGCCGGTTGAGCCCTTCGGCGGTTTGCCGCAGGCGCTGGCCCTGTTCCAGCAGGCGCTTGTGCAGCACCTCATAGGCGCCGCCTTCGGCGACCGCCTTGTCCAATACATCCTGTGGTGGAGTTGCGACTTGAGCGTCCGACATCGTGGCCTTCCTGGATCTACGGCGGGGTACAAAAAACGGCGGTCAGCCTCCCACCCTGCGCGCCACGACCTTGAAGGGCCTTGTGCGCAGAATGGGCGGCTACCGATCAGCGTGGGGTTCAGGCCCCGGCGGCAGGTGTTTCGACTTCAACGTTGCGCTCGGTGGCAGCGGCCGCTACCGCAGCAGCGACTGCCGGTGCAGCCTTGCCGTTGAGCAGGCGGGCCAGCACGTCCTGGACCACCGGGCTCTTGCCCACCACGCCTTCGATGGCCTTGCCCACCGACAGCGACTTGGCGAACGAGTTGAAGAAGTCGCCTTCGCCACCGACGATCTCGATCTTCGCCTTGCTGAGGGCTGCAGACAGCACCTCGGCCTGGTCCTTGGCGATTTCCTTGTTGGCGGCGATGGCAGCCATGGCCTCCTCGAAGTTCTTCTCCAACTGCATGCGGAACTCTTCGTGGGCACGGGCGCTGTCGCTGAGGGCGTCGAGGGCACCGAACTTCTTGCCCAGGCCTTCGGCTTCGGCGTTCAAGCGTTGCAGCAAGACGTCGGCTTCGGCCGAACCCAGGTCCTTGGTGGCCTTGGCCTTGGCCGCGCCCAGTTGTTCTTCGCCACGGGCCTGAGCGCCGAGTTTTTCTTCCATGACCTTGGCTTCGGCCAGGCCGTCTTTTTCCTTGGCAGCGGCCTGGGCTTCCATCACCCGGGCATCAGCCAAACCTTTTTCCTGCTCGCCACGGGCTTCGGCAATCAACTGCTCGCCACGCACGCGCGCCTGGGCCAGGCCTTCTTTTTCCTGAGCGGCGGCGGTGACTTCCAGCACCCGCGCATCGGCCAGGCCAGGCGCAGCGCGCTCGGCTTCCAGGCCTTCGGCCAGGCGTTTCTTGGCTTCGGACTGTTTGGCAGCCGCTTCCAGTTCGGCCTGGGCCAGGTTGTTGATTTCCACGGCGCGGTGCTTGGAACGGGTTTCGTCGGCTTCGGCTTGCTTGACCTGGCGCACCAGGTCCTGCTCGGCTTCGGCCTGGGCCTGGATCACCACCACTTGCTTGGCGCGCTCGGCTTCGGAAATTTCACGCACTTCCTTGATGCGCTCTTCTTCCTGGGCCACGGTCTTCTCGACCGCCACGCGCTCACGGATCACCGTGGCAATGTTCTTGCGCTGTTCTTCCAGGGCTTTCTCTTTCTCAATGCGTTGCAGCTCGACTTCACGCTCGCGGGCAACCACTTCCAGATCGCGGGCACGGGTGACTTTTTCCACCTCGATGACCACGGCGCGCTGGCGGTTCTGCTGGGCCACTTCGACTTCGCGCTGATGGTTCTCGGTGCGCACGTCGATTTCCTGCTGGGAATTGATGCGCGCTTGCTCGGCCTTGAGGCGTTCCTCTTCCTTGACCTTGGAGGTTTCGGCTTCCTCACGGGCGCGGATGGTTTCGATCTCGCGCTTCTGCCGGGCTTCGGCGTCGGCCTGCTGGCGCTCAAGGGACAGCGAGGCTTCACGGGTCTCGACGTTTTTCTTCTGGATCGCCAGTTCCTGGTTGCGCTCCAGTTCGTTGGTGATGACGTTCTGCGCCGCCGTCAGCTCGGTGATCTTGCGGATACCTTCGGCGTCGAGAATGTTGCTCGGGTCCAGGGAGTGCTTGGCGGTCTGCTCCAGGTAGTCGATGGCTACGTCTTCCAGCACATAACCGTTCAGGTCGTTGCCGATGATCTCGATAATGCGGTCACGGAAATCCTGGCGGTTTTCGAACAGCTGGACGAAGTCGAACTGCTTGCCCACGGTCTTCAGCGCTTCGGAGAACTTGGCGTTGAACAACTCGTTGACGGCCGCGCGGTCGGAGGCACGGTCGACGCCGATGGCCTTGGCCACCTTGAGCACGTCTTCCTGGGTTTCATTGACCCGCAGGTAGAAGGCCACGGTGATGTCGGCACGCATGTTGTCGCGGCAGATCAAACCGTCCTTGGCGCGGCGGTCGACTTCCAGGGTGATCAAGGAGATACGCATGAACTCCTTGAGGTGGATGACCGGGTACACCAGGGCGCCGGTGAAGTGCACCTTGGGCGTCGAGGACATGTCGTTGACGATCAGCGCCGTGCCTTGCGGGACCTTGATGTAGAAGGCCTTGAACAGGGCCAGCAGGCCGACCACCACCAGGACCACGAGGCCGATCCCGAACAGGATGGGCAGCAACGAGGGTAAGTTCATTCCAATCAATCTCCTTTGATCTGAGGGAGTCGGGGTCAGATGCCCCGGAACTCTTCCTCGGTAATGACCCGATAGGCGTGTTGCGCCTCCAGATACTCCAGTAACACGACGCGATCGCCGCGTTTGAATGCATGTTTCTCATCGGCCCGCACGCGCAGGATCAACCCCGCGCCGCCGTTTTCCAGGACCGCCTCGCCGTGTTCCAGGGTCACCCGGCCACTGCGCACCACGGCGGTCTGCCCCAGCACCGAAGTGCTGGTGGTGGCTTCCAATTTACGAAACAGGGGGCGCAGGGGGCTGCAGATAAATGCGCTGATGGGCGCCGCGAGGAACAGTGCCACGCCCGCCACCAGCACGCCCAGGGGGTAACGCAGCCACCCCAGGGGCAACTGGCTGAGGACGAAGAGTTCGGTGAAATAGCTGATGAACCAGCTGAAGAAGAACAGCAGGGTCAGGACCACCGTGACGGGCAGCCCGTTGAGCTTGAACTTGATCAGCAAACCCGCCAGGCCGTCGGCATGGCCGGAGCCTTCGAGCACCGAGTCGACCTCGATGTCCAGCAGGTCCACCTCGACCATGCCCAAGGCCACGACGATCCAATAGATGAACGCCAGGCTCAGCAGGAAGCTGAACAGCACGGTGGGAAACGACAGTACCGTCTGCAGAAAGATTTCCATTGCTTTCCTAATCCATGAAAAAAGCCGGCAGTGGCCGAACAGCCACGCCTTGTCACACGTCCGTTCAGGCCTTGCCCTGGGCCCTCAAGCGCTCCAGCACACTGTTGGCACTGGTGTCGTCGGCGACGATGCCCGCCGCCCGCAGCTTGGCATCCAAGGCATCATCGACAGTGCCTTGGGCGGCAAGTTCAGCCGCTGCCTCCATTTGCGCCGCGCGCTCGGCCTGTTTGAGCTTGATGCGCTCCAAGGACTCCACCGCCGTGTGCAACTTGCTCTGGGAACCGCCGTAGCGCTGGGCCACGGCCAACTGGGCCTTCTGCACACTTTCCGTGGCCTTGACCGTATCCACTTGTTGTTTCAAATGCTTGATGTTGCTTTCGGTTTGGCTCACCGCCTTGCGCAGTTGCCCGACATTGAGCGCCAGGGCTTCAGCCTGCTCGCGTTCGCTTGCCAGTTCACGCTCCAGATTGGCGATCTTTTCCGCCACTTCCAGGGCCAGGCTTTCATTGCCGGCGTCCAGAGCCTTGAGGGCATAGCTCTCGTATTCCACGACTTTGGCGGCGCTGCCCTGGGCGCGCTCGGCGGCCAGCTTCTGCCGGGCCATGATTTCCGCCAAGGCCGCCTTGGACACACGCAACTGCTGGTCGGCGTCGCGGATTTCCTGATCGAGGATGCGCAGCGCCTGGCTGTCCGCCAGGGCTTCGCCGGCTTCGTTGACACCGCCGCGCAGGGCGCTGAGCAACTTGCTCCAAACGTTCATGGGCATTCCTCCAAGTCAGGCCCGGGCCTGCAGATAACCTTCGTAGGCCTCGGTGGCGCGAATCACGTTGCCGGCCAGGGTCTCGATTTCAAACAGCACGTTGGACAGGATCGAAGTCGCGCTGAGGGCGCCGAACATGATGTAGCAGCGCTCGCCGCCCGGCAGCGTATCCAGGCCAATGCTCGACAGCGGGAACAGTTGGCGGCTCAGCAACACCTCTTCGTTGAAGGCACTGGCGTCGCTCACCTCGCTTTGGGGCCAGAGCAATGCCTCCACCAGAATCTGCTCGCCTTGCACGGCGACGAACAACGGCAGGTCACCGTATTCGCGCATGGTCACGTGCAAGCTGGGCTCGGCGCCTTCAAGCAATTCGATGCTGGCTTCGCCGCTGCTGAACAAGTCAGTGGCAGCCAAAGCCTGGCAGAGCGTCGGGGCGTTCCAGACCTGAGGCATGCTGATCTCTCCATCCTGATCCAAAGAGGCCAAACCGTTGGCGGGCTGGCGCAAATGTCTTTCCACTGCCAGCAACGCCTGGGCATGCTCGGGCAGTATCCAGATTTCCTTTTTCACCAGGCCCTGATCACGCAGGCGCTGGCGAAATAATCGCTGGTAATGGGCTGAGGACTTGGTGTGCATGGGCAGAGACTAAAACATCACATGTAATTTTTTCAACACATCACATGTGATTAATGCGAAGGGATTCACACGCAGGCAGCCGAACACCCCGGAACAGGTCCGGAAGCAGCAGATAAGGGGATGGTGAACATGACACGCGAACCTCTCCCTGGTTTTTTTGACGGCGTACATTCCATGACAGGCGGCAATTAAACCCGCTGCCGATGGGAATGAGAAGCCGAAAAACCTCAAACCGCCGGGCCACCCAGGAAAAGCCCTCGGCCGACGACTGCCTAAAGCACCCTCAATGGTCTAGGCTAGGCGGATTTTCCTGCCTCGCGGACGCCCCATGAATAGCCTCAACAAGCCCCTCGCCGGATTGAAAGTCATCGAACTCGGCACCCTGATCGCCGGCCCCTTCGCTTCGCGCATCTGCGCCGAGTTCGGGGCCCAGGTGATCAAGGTCGAATCCCCCGATGGCGGCGATCCGCTGCGCAAGTGGCGCAAGCTGTATGAAGGCACCTCCCTGTGGTGGTTCGTCCAGGCCCGCAACAAGCAGTCCCTGACCCTCAACCTCAAGCACCCTGAAGGCCTGGCGATCCTCAAGCAACTGTTGGGGGACGCTGACATCCTGATCGAGAACTTCCGCCCCGGCGTCCTGGAGAAACTCGGCCTGAGCTGGGAAACCCTGCACGCCCTCAACCCCAAGCTGGTGATGGTGCGCCTGTCCGGGTTCGGCCAGACCGGCCCCATGAAAGACCAGCCGGGCTTCGGCGCCGTGGGCGAATCCATGGGCGGCTTGCGTTACATCACCGGCTTCGAGGACCGCCCGCCCGTGCGCACCGGGATCTCCATCGGCGACTCGATTGCCGCGCTATGGGGCGTGATCGGCGCGCTGATGGCCCTGCGTCATCGCGAAGTCAACGGCGGCCAGGGCCAGGTGGTGGATGTGGCGCTGTACGAGGCGATTTTCGCCATGATGGAAAGCATGGTGCCGGAGTTCGACGTGTTCGGCTTTATCCGCGAACGCAGCGGCAATATCATGCCCGGCATCACCCCCTCCTCCATCCACACCAGCGCCGACGGTCGTCACGTACAGATCGGCGCCAACGGCGATGCCATCTTCAAGCGCTTCATGCTGATCATCGGCCGCGAAGACCTGGCCAACGACCCGGCGCTGGCCAGCAACGATGGCCGCGACACGCGCCGTGACGAGTTGTATGGGGTGATCGATCGCTGGGTCAGTTCGCTGCCGCTGGAGCAGGTCTTGCATCAATTGAACCTGGCCGAAGTACCCGCCAGCCGGATCTTCAGTGCCGAGGATATGTTCAAGGACCCACAGTTCCTGGCCCGGGAAATGTTCCTCCAGGCCAAGCTGCCCGATGGTAAAGATTTCAAGATGCCGGGGATCGTGCCGAAATTATCAGAGACACCCGGTTCCTGTGACTGGGTGGGCCCGGAACTCGGCGAACACAACACCCCGGTGCTGAGTGCGCTGGGGTATGACGCACAACAGATCAGCCGCCTGCGCGCAGACGGGGCGATCTAGACCTGCACCCACGACCCGATGATTGTTTTTCCATAGAGGATCCCCCCTGATGGACTCACCCGGCAGACGGCCAAAGATAAGCGTGACACGCCTATTGCCCATGCTGCTGGCGTTGAGCGGGTACCCACAGCTCAGCCAGGCCAAGGACACCTTGATCTGGCTGCTGCGGGACTTGCCGCCGACCACGATTTTCGAAGGACCGCAACGGGGTCAGGGCGTCATCGACCAGACCCTGCCGGCGCTGATCGCCAGCCTACCGGAGTACCAGCACAGTGTTATCCACGTGAACCGCGCCCGCGGCACGCAGATGCTCAAGGACCAGCCTTTTGTCTGTGACCCATCGTTGATCCTGACGCCGGCGCGGGCCCAGTGGCTGCTGTTTTCCAAGACCAGTTTCCGCGCCTTCAGCAACGGCCTAGCCGTGCTGCGCCGCGACCATGCGAGCCTGCAACCCTTTGTCAAAGACGGGCGCGTCGACCTCAGCGCACTGCTGGCCAGTGGCGCCCACAGCGTCGGCGTGGTTGCCGAGCGCAGCTACGGGGAACCGATCGACAGCCTCTTGCAACAGGCCCCAGCCGACGCCCTGACCAGCCATTACGGCAACAGCGCCATTGGCAATCTGCTGCAGATGCAGCGCCTGGGACGCCTGAAGACGCTGCTGGGCTATCAGACCGAAATCCGCTTCCAGGCCCAGCAACAAGGGCTCAACCCCGACGAACTGGAGTTCTACCCGATCCAGGGCATGCAGAAGTATCAATCGGTGCACGTGGGGTGTTCGAAGACCGCCCAGGGCCAGCACGCCATCGAGCGCATCAACCAGACCTTGCTGGAGCTGCGGGAAAAGACCCTGGTGGAGCTCTATGCCATCTGGCTGGACCCGACCACGCGCGAAGAATACCGCCAGGACGCCGCGGCTTTTTTTCGCGACACCCGGGAATAAACCCAAACGCCAGGCAAAAAGAAACCCCGAGAAGTGGGGAGACGACTCGGGGTTAAACGTGATCTTCAAAGAGATCCGTATCAACAAGCGACAAGCACCGGAGCACAATGCTCGCTCTTGCTGATACGGGGTCTGACTGGTTAAACAACGGGAAGGTTCCGTAAAAATTGATCAGCTACCGCGATGGAAGCTTTTCTCCAGGGCAGCATTGCGCAAAGCGGCCACCACACAAGGCTCAAGGCGCCTTCGGCGATCAGCACATCACGGTGCAGACCATCGACCACATCGGTCAGCAAACGCTTATCGGTGAGCTGGGCCTGATTGACCTCCCGCTCGACAACAATCGCGCCCAGCGCGTTCTTCAGGGTGACCAGGCATTCGCCGTGTGCACCCGACGGGGTCAGAGTCACTTGATACGGGCTCAAAGCTTCACCCAACAACAGGCTGATACTTTCCATCTCGATCACCACTCAATAGTCCGAAAACAAGTGCCTAAGGGCGTGTCCACAATAAATGACCACCGGCCCGAGAGGAAAGTTCGTCGTGTGCAAAAGCCATCAGGGCTTGCAGTCTATCGAGCATGCACGGCAAAGATGACAGGGATAAAACAACGGCTGGCCGCTGACCACCGGCCAGTTATCGCGCCCATAAAAAAACCCGTCGTCAGACGGGCTTTTCAAACCAGCGCCGTTCAATCAATCAGAGCGGCTTGCCCCGATTGCCGTGCTGGCTGACAAAGCTCTGAACGGCCTTCAGGTCATTGGCCAGAACGGTGCAACGCTCATCGCGCTCGAACAGGTCGGCCAGGTGCGCCGGCAACTCCAGGGCTTTGCCGATACCGGCCTTCTCCACAGCCTCCGGGAACTTGACCGGGTGCGCGGTGCCCAGGATCACCATCGGGATGTCCAGGCTGCGACGGCACTCGCGGGCCGCTTTCACGCCGATAGCGGTGTGCGGGTCCAGCAGCTCGCCGCTTTGGGCAAAGACTTCAGCGATGGTTTCGCAGGTTTGCGCATCGTCCACCGCCAGGGAGTCGAACAGCTTGCGCGCTTCGCTCCAACGGTCCTGGTCGACACTGAAACCACCACCCTGCTTGAAGGTTTCCATCAGGCCGGCCAAGGCCGCACCGTTGCGACCGTGAAGGTCAAACAACAGGCGCTCGAAGTTCGACGACACCATGATGTCCATGGACGGCGACAGGGTGGCGTGCAGGGTTTCCTTGACGTACTGATTGCCGCTCATGAAGCGGTGCAGGATGTCGTTGCGGTTGGTGGCGACGATCAACTGGTTGATCGGCAGCCCCATATTGCGAGCCAGGTAGCCGGCGAAGATATCGCCGAAGTTGCCGGTCGGCACGGAGAACGCCACGGAACGAGCCGGGCCGCCCAACTGCAAGGCTGCGTGGAAGTAATAGACGATCTGGGCCATGATCCGCGCCCAGTTGATCGAGTTCACCGCTACCAGGCGCGTGCCCTTGAGGAAGCTCTGGTCGGCGAAGCTGTTCTTGACCATTTCCTGGCAGTCATCGAAGTTGCCTTCGATGGCGATGTTGTGGATGTTGTCGCCGAACAGCGTGGTCATCTGCCGACGCTGCACTTCGGACACACGGTTGTGCGGGTGCAGGATGAAGATGTCGACGTTTTCGCAGTGCTTGCAACCTTCGATGGCCGCCGAACCGGTATCGCCGGAGGTAGCGCCCATGATCACCACACGCTCGCCACGCTTGGCCAGCACATAGTCCAGCAGACGACCCAGCAGTTGCAGGGCAAAGTCCTTGAACGCCAGGGTCGGGCCGTGGAACAGCTCCAACACCCACTCGTTGCCGTTCAACTGGCGCAGTGGCGCCACGGCACCATGGGCGAAGACGCCGTAGGTTTCTTCCAGGATCTTTTTGAAGTCCGCATCCGGGATGCTGCCGGTGACGAACGGGCGCATGACCCGGAACGCCAGCTCGTGATAGGGCAGGCCGGCCCAGGAAGCGATTTCTTCCTGGGTGAAGCGCGGCAGGTTTTCCGGCACATAGAGGCCGCCATCGCTGGCCAGGCCGGCCAGCAGGACATCTTCAAAATTCAGGGCCGGTGCCTGGCCGCGAGTACTGATATAGCGCATGGGGGCAAACCTTTGGTTTGAGCGACAAGCTCCAAGTGCCAAGCTACAAGTCAAAGCCGATCAGCTTTCAACGTGCCGCTTATGGCCTGCAGCTTGCCGCTGCTTCATTAATTCAAATGTTCGACGCGGATACGTACCACTGGGCCGACAACGCCCTGCAGGGCTTCCAGCGCGGTGATCGCATCGTTGATGTGCTGTTCCTGAACCCGATGGGTCAGCAGGATCATCGGCACCAGGCCGTCCTGCTCTTCCACTTCTTTCTGCATGATCGATTCGATATTGATACCGCGCTCCGAGAGGATGCTCGCCACCTGGGCCAATACGCCCGGGTGATCCTTGGCTTGAATCCGCAGGTAGTAGGCGCTCTCGCAGGCTTCGATCGGCAGGATCGGGTGATCCGACAACGAGTCCGGCTGGAAGGCCAGGTGCGGTACACGGTTTTCCGGGTCGCTGGTCATGGCGCGAACCACGTCCACTAGGTCGGCCACCACCGAGGAAGCCGTTGGCTCCATACCGGCACCGGCGCCGTAGAACAAGGTCGAACCGGCCGCATCACCGTTGACCATCACCGCGTTCATCACCCCGTTGACGTTGGCGATCAGGCGATCGGCCGGGATCAGGGTCGGGTGCACCCGCAGCTCGATACCGGCGTCGGTGCGACGCGCCACGCCCAGGTGCTTGATGCGATAACCCAAGGCTTCGGCGTAGTTCACGTCAGCCGTGGTCAGGCGAGTGATGCCTTCGGTGTAGGCCTTGTCGAATTGCAGCGGAATACCAAAGGCGATGGACGCCAGGATGGTCAGCTTGTGGGCCGCGTCGATGCCTTCGACGTCGAAGGTCGGATCGGCTTCGGCGTAACCCAGGGCTTGCGCCTCGGCCAGCACGTCTTCGAAGGTACGGCCCTTCTCACGCATTTCGGTGAGGATGAAGTTGCCAGTACCGTTGATGATGCCCGCCACCCAGTTGATGCGGTTGGCCGACAAGCCTTCACGAATCGCCTTGATCACCGGAATACCACCGGCCACGGCGGCTTCGAAGGCCACGATCACACCCTTCTCCCGGGCCTTGGCAAAAATTTCGTTGCCGTGGACAGCAATCAGCGCCTTGTTCGCGGTGACCACGTGCTTGCCGTTGTCGATGGCCTTGAGCACCAGCTCACGGGCCACGGTGTAGCCACCCACCAGCTCGATGACGATATCGATCTCGGGGTTGGTGGCGACGGCGAAGACATCGTTGGTAATCGCAATACCGGTCGTCTGGAACTGAGGCTTTGGCGTACGCGTAGCAATTTGCGCTACCTGGATTCCACGCCCGGCACGGCGGGCAATCTCCTCGGCGTTACGCTGAAGTACGTTTAAGGTACCGCCACCGACAGTACCCAGCCCACAGATGCCTACTTTGACCGGATTCACTCTGAACTCCCCATAAAACGGCCGACTCAAGGTCGGCCGTGGAAACAACCGCAATCATCGCGGCTCTCTATTAATGACCCGCCAATCGCAACCGGCGCGCCATGATCGTCAAAGGCTTAGCGTGACGATGCAGGATTATTTCGCACCCAGCGCCAGTTTGGCCACTTGCGGTGCAGGCTGGTAGCCCGGAATGACTTGGCCATCGGCCAAAACGATGGCCGGCGTACGTTCACGCCAATGGACTGGCCCAGGGCGAATTGCTTGGAAACCGGGTTGGCGCACTTGGCGGCCTTGATTTCCTTGCCGTCGACCATCTTGTCCATCGCGGCTTTCTTGTCCGCCGAGCACCAGACCGCTTGCAGTTGTTCGTCACCCGGCGAACCCAGGCCCTGGCGCGGGAACGCCACATAACGCACTTCGACGCCCATTTTGTTCAGCTCGGGCACTTCGGCGTGCAGTTTGTGGCAGTACGGGCAGGTGGTGTCGGTAAAGACGGTGATATGGGTCTTGGTCTCGCCAATGGCCGGATAGACCACCGTTTCTGCGACCGGAATGTTGTTGATCAACTTGGAGACGCCCAGGCGCTCGGTTTTTTCAGTCAGGTTGACCGGTTTGCCATCCTTGAGCTGGAACAGATACCCCTGCATCACGAACTGGCCGTCAGCGCTGGCATAGAGCACGCGACTGCCCTTGAGCTTGACTTCATACAGGCCCGGCAGCGGGCTGGCGCTGATGCTTTCCACGGGCACTTCGAGCTGCAGGCTTTCGAGGCTCTTGCGGATGGTTTTCTCGGCGGCGTCATCGGCACAGGCGAAGGTACTGACCAACGCGATGGCGGCGGCAGCAAAAATCTGGGTCAAGCGCATGGAAACTCCTGAAGACGGGCAAAGGGGGCGACTCAAACGCCCTTTTTGCAAACCGGCAAAGCCTATCACATCTGGTTGCGAGGGCCGACTCCGGCTGACGCAAGTGCTTTTACAGAGGTCGATTATCGATCAACCACGAGGGTGATGCTTGGCGTGCAGCTCTTGCAGGCGCGCCCGAGCCACGTGGGTGTAGATCTGCGTGGTCGACAGGTCGCTGTGCCCCAGCAGCATTTGCACCACCCGCAGGTCGGCACCGTGGTTGAGCAAGTGCGTGGCGAAAGCATGGCGCAAGGTATGGGGCGACAACGATTTGCCGATCCCGGCCACCTTGGCCTGGTGCTTGATGCGGTGCCAGAAGGTCTGGCGCGTCATCTGCTCGCCGCGCAGGCTGGGGAACAGCACATCACTGGGGCGCCCGCCGAGCAACTCGGCGCGCGCATCGCGCATGTAGCGCTCGACCCAGACGATGGCCTCTTCACCCATGGGCACCAGGCGCTCCTTACTGCCCTTGCCCATGACTCGCAACACGCCCTGGCGCAGATTGACCTGTTCCAGGGTCAGGCTGATCAACTCGGTCACCCGCAATCCGCAGGCGTAGAGCACTTCGAGCATGGCCCGGTCACGCTGGCCGATGGCCTCGCTCAGATCCGGCGCGGCCAGCAGGGCTTCGACATCGGCTTCAGACAGGGACTTGGGCAGAGGGCGACCCAACTGGGGCATGTCGACCCGCAGGGTCGGGTCCACGGCGATCAGCTTTTCACGCAGCAGGTAGCGGTAGAACCCTCGCACGCCCGACAGAAAACGCGCCGTAGAACGAGGCTTGTAGGCCTTTTCTACGCGCCAGGCCAGGTGATCGAGGATCAGCTCGCGCCCTGCATTCTCCAGGGCCAGCCCCTGCTCCAGCAGCCAGCCGTTGAACAGTGCCAGGTCACTGCGATAGGCATCGCGGGTGTTGTCCGAGAGGCCTTTTTCCAACCACAAGGCATCGAGAAATCGGTCTATCAGGGGGTGATCGACAGCGGCCATAAACACTCGAAAGGCGCGCCCTTGGGCCACGCGAAAAAAACAAATGAACTGCATGCAGGGTCGCTAGTCTTTCATAGCCGGCCATTTCAAGAAACAGGGAGCGTCAATGAACGAACAACAGATTCTGCTGGCCTTCGGCGGCATCGGCGTCGCCGCGTTGGGCTGTCAGTGGCTGGCCTGGCGCCTGAAACTGCCGGCGATTCTATTTCTGCTGCTCAGCGGCATCCTGGCCGGGCCCGTGCTGGGCTGGCTCGACCCTCAGGAAATGTTCGGCCCCTTGCTGATGCCGCTGGTTTCCCTGGCGGTGGCGCTGATTCTGTTTGAGGGCAGCCTGACCCTGCACCTGTCGCAATGGCGTGAAATCGGCAGCGTGGTCCGCCGCCTAGTGACCCTCGGCGCGCTGTCCACCTGGGCCGTGATCACCCTGGCCACCCACTGGTTGCTGGGTTTCGACTGGATGCTGGCCTTGCTGTTCGGGACCCTGACCCTGGTCACCGGGCCGACGGTGATTGTGCCGATGCTGCGGGTGGTGCGCCCCAAGGCGTCGATCGCCAATATCCTGCGCTGGGAAGGCATCGTTATCGACCCCATCGGCGCCTTGCTGGCGGTGGTGGTCTACAGCTTCATCATTGCCAGCGCCACTGGCGACGGGCTGAGCCACAGCCTGCTGACTTTCGGTGGAGTGATCCTTTGCGGCAGCCTGTTCGGCATCGCCGGCGGCTGGGTGCTCGGCACCATCATCCGACGCCAATGGCTGCCGGAGTACCTGCACAACCTGGCGAGCCTGGCCGGTGTGCTGGGGATTTTCATCGCGTCCAACCAGGTGATGCACGAGTCCGGGCTGCTGGCGGTGACCCTGATGGGCATGTGGATGGCCAATATGAAGGGCGTGGACGTGCGACACATCCTGCACTTCAAAGAAAACCTCAGCGTACTGCTGATTTCCGGGCTGTTTATCCTGCTGGCGGCGCGCCTGGATCTTAACGCCCTGATTGCCCTGGGGCCGCTGGTGCTGATTCTGCTGCTGGTGATCCAACTGATCGCCCGCCCACTGAATGTGCTGCTGTCCACGGCGGGGTCGAGCCTTAACTGGCGGGAGCGGGCCTTACTGGCCTGGATTGCTCCACGGGGGATCGTCGCTGCGGCGGTGTCAGCGATCTTCGCCATCCGCCTGGACGAAGCCGGCCATGAGGGGGCGTTGCTACTGGTGCCACTGACCTTCGCCGTGATCATCGGCACGGTGGTCCTGCAAAGCGCCACCGCACGCCCTCTGGCGCGCCTGCTGAAAGTCGCCGAACCAGCCCCCAGCGGCTTCCTGATCGTCGGTGCCAACGGCCCGGCGCGCATCATGGGCAAAGCCTTGCAACAACTGGGCTGCCGCGTGCTGCTGACCGACTCCAGCTGGGAAAACATCCGCGCCGCCCGCATGGAAGGCTTGCCAACGTACTTTGGCAACCCGGCTTCCCAGCACGCCGACGCCCACCTCGACCTAGTGGGGCTGGGCCACCTGCTGGCGCTGTCACCCTCCGGCGAACTGAACACCCTAGCGGCGATGCGCTTTCGTCATGAATTCGGCCACCAACGCCTGTTCACCCTGGCCAACAGCCAAGAGAGCCGCCGCACCGACAAACACCGCGCCAGTCATGAACATCGGGGGCAACTGCTGGGCAACGAAGCCCTGACCTACACCAAACTGGCGAGCCTGCTGGGCCAGGGCGCCGAACTGTACAGCACGCACCTGACCGAGGCTTTTGGCTGGGACGACTACCAAGCCCTGCATGGCGAACGAGCCACCTTGCTGTTCGCCCGGGACGGCAATGGATGGGTCCACGTGATCACCCCCGACAGCAGCCTCAAGCCGGCTTCGGGCTGGACCTTACTGGCCCTGATCCAACCTGAAACCCCGTGAGCGCCTACATGAAGCCTGGGAGCACCGGCACCGGGCGCTTGTCGTCATCGATGGCGACGAAACTGAACAGGCCATGGATGGCTTTCTCACGCCCGTCACAACTCATGCTTTCAACAAACACCTCCACCTCGACCTTGAGGCTGGTATTGCCCACCTTCACCACCGTCCCGACCAACTCGACAATCGAGCCGGCCGCAATCGGGTGATTGAAATCGATACGGTCGGTGGACACCGTCACCAGCGGCAGCCGACAGAAGCGTGTCGCAGCGATGAACGACACTTCGTCCATCCAGGCCAGGGCGGTGCCGCCGAACAGGGTGTTGTGGTGATTGGTGGTGGACGGAAATACTGCCTTGGTCACGCGGGTCACCGAGAGCTCGGTGCGGCGCTGGATTTCTTGCTCGCGAGGGGACATGGATCGACTGCCTGAAACACTAAAAAGGAATAAATGACGGGCAACAAAAAAGCAGCCCGTAGGCTGCTTTTTTCTGCATCGGAAGCTGGACTTAAACCAGTTTTTCCTTGATGCGAGCTGCTTTACCCGACAGGTCGCGCAGGTAGTACAGCTTGGCTTTACGCACGTCACCGCGACGCTTGACCGACATGCTGTCGATTTGCGGGCTGTAGGTCTGGAAAGTACGCTCTACGCCAACACCGTTGGAGATTTTACGTACGGTGAACGCGCTGTTCACACCGCGGTTGCGCTTGGCGATTACTACGCCTTCGAACGCCTGCAGACGCGAACGATCACCTTCCTTCACTTTCACCTGAACGATGATGGTATCGCCCGGGGC
This sequence comes from Pseudomonas morbosilactucae, assembly GCF_023241665.1. Taxonomy (NCBI): domain Bacteria; kingdom Pseudomonadati; phylum Pseudomonadota; class Gammaproteobacteria; order Pseudomonadales; family Pseudomonadaceae; genus Pseudomonas; species Pseudomonas morbosilactucae. The sequence continues at coordinate 132,355 of NZ_JALQCX010000009.1, forward strand.
AAAGGTAGGGATTTCTTTGGTCATCTGCTCTGCTTCGAGTGCAAGGATGATTTTGTTGGTCATGCTGTGCTCCTAAGGTAAATCGTCTGACTTACCATCGATACGTTGTTAACTATCGTCCCGCTCGCGGAGATATTCCTCGAGCAGCTTCTTCTCTTCTCCAGAAAGCGAGCGGCTTTCCAGAAGATCGGCGCGTCGTTCATAGGTCCGACCAAGGGACTGCTGTAAACGCCAACGCCGGATATGTGCGTGATTGCCACTTAGCAACACGTCGGGAACACGCTGATCCGCATACACCTCCGGTCGGGTGTAGTGCGGGCAATCCAGCAGACCATCCGTGAAGGAATCTTCCTCCGCGGAATCCGCATGCCCTAAAGCTCCAGGCAGCAGTCGCGTAACCGCATCAATCAGGACCATCGCCGGCAGCTCGCCACCGGAAAGTACATAGTCGCCAATCGACCACTCTTCATCGACATGAGCCTCAATAAAACGCTCGTCAATGCCTTCATAGCGACCGGCAATCAGGATCAATGCATCCTCATTCGCCAAATCGCGTACCGCCGACTGATTCAGCTGGCGGCCTTGGGGCGACAGGTAAATCACCTTCGCACCCTCCCCGGCTGCGTTTCTGGCCTGAACCAGTGCATCTTCCAGGGGCTTGATCTTCATCACCATGCCAGGGCCACCGCCAAACGGGCGATCGTCCACAGTGTGATGTCGATCCGTTGTGTAGTCTCGCGGATTCCAACAGGTGAGCTGCAAGAGCCCCTGTTTCACCGCGCGGCTGGTTATGCCGTAATCGCTGATGGCGGAAAACATCTCGGGAAACAAACTGATCACTTCTACGCGCAAGTTAGCCACGCTTAGAAGTCCGCATCCCATTCCACCTTCATCTCGCCTGCCGCTAGGTCGACGCTCAACACACATTGCTCCGTATAGGGCAACAAGCGTTCACGATCATCCAGGCTGCCAACGCAAGGCTTAACCACCATTACATCGTTCGAGCCAGTCTCCAGCAGGTGATCGATTTTCCCGAACAGTTGTCCGTGAGTGTCGATGACCTTGAGACCTTCCAGCTGGTACCAGTAGTACTCGCCGTCGGTCAGCTCAGGGAACAGGTTACGCGGCACGCAGATCTCATAACCGGCCAGAAGACGCGCTTCTTCACGATCATCGAGACCCTTGAGCTTTGCGACCAGGAACTTGTCATTCCCGCGTCCGCTGACCAGCTCAACCTGTTTCACGCTACCTTCGCGCTTGAGCGTCCAGGTTTTGTAGTCCAACAGGTTTTTAATCGGATCAGTAAAGGAATACACCTTCACTTCGCCGCGAACGCCATGAACAGAATAGATTTTGCCGATAACGATCAAATCATCAGCAGGAGCAGGCGTCGCGTTCATAGGGTTCAGGCTGCAGCCTTAGCCGATTCCTTCAACAACTGAGCAACACGCTCAGAAGGCTGTGCACCAACGCTCAGCCAGTAGGCTACGCGCTCTTGGTTCACGGACAGGCGGACTTCTTGACCACGAGCGATCGGGTTGAAGAAGCCTACTTGTTCCTTGTGCGAACCGTCGCGTGGGTTGCGGCTGTCGGTCACGGTCAAGTGGTAAAACGGGCGCTTTTTGGAGCCGCCAAGGGCAAGACGGATTGTTAGCATGTGAACATCGTTCCTGTAGTCGGTGCTGCAAATCTAAATGCACAGCGGGCATGGGTGCCCGAAAGGCCGCATATTCTAAGGAATATCCGGACTTTTGCAAATGTCTTTTTCCGGCGCCTATCGGCCGCCATGCAGATTTGCTATAGAGCCGTCGCGAACAACGGCGAGTCAGCGCCCGCAAAAGCGGGTTGGCTGTGGATTCCACGTCCCCGTGGAAAGCGCCGGCATGACTGCCGGCGCGGATTCTTTACATCTTTGGCATGCCGCCGCCGGGCAACATTCCGCCCATGCCGCGCATCATTTTGGCCATACCGCCCTTGGCGGAGAATTTCTTCATCATCTTCTGCATCTGCTTGTGCTGCTTGATCAAGCGACCGATGTCCTGCACCTGGGTGCCGGAACCCATGGCGATCCGACGCTTGCGCGAACCGCTGATCAGCTCAGGGTCACGGCGCTCGGCCGGGGTCATGGAGTTGATGATGGCTTCCATCTGTTTGAACTGCTTCTCGGCTGCGCCCTGGGCATTGCCCATCTGCGCCAGGTTGACCCCACCGATGTTCGGCAGCTTGTCCATGAGCCCGCCCAGGCCGCCCATGTTTTTCATCTGTTGCAGCTGATCGCGGAAGTCTTCGAGGTCGAAGCCCTTGCCCTTTTTCAGCTTCTTCGCAAGTTTGTCGGCCTTGTCTTTGTCGAGGGTCTGCTCGGCCTGTTCGATCAGGCTGAGCACGTCACCCATGCCGAGGATGCGCGAGGCAATACGCTCGGGGTGGAACGGCTCCAGCGCCTCGGTCTTCTCGCCCATACCGATGAACTTGATCGGTTTGCCGGTGATGGCGCGGACCGACAGTGCAGCACCGCCACGGGCATCACCATCGACCTTGGTCAGGATCACGCCGGTCAGTGGCAGTGCATCACCAAAAGCCTTGGCCGTGTTGGCGGCGTCCTGGCCGGTCATGGCGTCGACCACAAACAGGGTTTCCACGGGCTTGATGGCCGCGTGCAGCGCCTGGATCTCTTCCATCATCTCGCCGTCGATGTGCAGACGACCGGCGGTGTCGACGATGACCACGTCGATGAATTTGAGTTTGGCTTCTTTAATAGCCGCTTCGGCGATGGCCACCGGCTTCTGGCTCAGGTCCGACGGGAAGAAGGTCACGCCGATGTCGTTGGCCAGGGTTTCCAGCTGTTTGATCGCCGCCGGACGGTAGACGTCCGCCGAGACCACCATCACGCTCTTCTTCTTGCGCTCTTTAAGGAAGCGCGCCAGCTTGCCGGCAGTGGTGGTTTTACCCGCACCCTGCAGACCGGCCATCAGGACCACGGCTGGCGGCACTGCACTGAGGTTCAAATCCTCGTTGGCGGCGCCCATCAGGCTTTCCAGTTCCGCCTGGACGATCTTCACGAAGGCCTGGCCCGGCGTCAGGCTGCGCGACACCTCGGTGCCGACCGCACGTTCCTTCACCGAATTGACGAAGTCTTTGACCACCGGCAAGGCGACGTCGGCTTCCAGCAACGCCATGCGCACTTCACGCAGGGTGTCTTTGATGTTGTCCTCGGTCAGCTTGGCCTTGCCGGTGACATGGCGCAGCGTCTGCGAGAGACGGTCGGTTAGGTTTTCAAACATGCGCGATCCTTTCAGGCCCAAGGTAGACCGGGGGTAATGGCGGCCCAGAGCGTAATAAACAAGTGCTCGATGAGCCTGCGGCGTGGGCAGGTCGCGGATTATAGCGAAGACTGCGCGTGGCGCACACCTCGCTGACTGCGGCCACGGTCTTTCGGCCCTCAGGGTTCTATGCCAAACTCAGCGACTTTCGGGCTTGCCTAACAGGATTTATGCTCCCCTTGTCACCCAGTTTGCTACCCACTATCGCCGCCGCTTGCCTCTACGCCGCTGCGACCGTCTATCAAGGCACTCGCCTGGCCAAAGGCACCAAGGCGGACAAACGCCTGCTGGTTACGCTGGGCATCTTAGCCCTGCTGGCTCACTGCACCAGCCTCTTCACTCACTTGGTCACGCCCGTCGGCCTGGGCCTGGACTTTTTCAGCGCAGCGAGCCTGATTGCTGCTGCCGTCATTGCCCTGACCCTGCTCGCCTGTTCGCGGATACCGGTGGAAAACCTGCTGATCCTGCTGTTCCCCCTCGGCGCCCTGACCGCGCTGACGGCGCAGTTCGTGCCCACTGGCACGGTGCCGGTGATCGATGAAGAGCCAGGGATTCTCGCCCACATCCTGTTGTCGATCCTGGCCTACGGCATGTTCACCATCGCGGTGTTCCAGGCCTTGCTGCTGCTGGTGCAAGACCACCAACTCAAGCACAAGCATCCCTCCGGGCTGATCAAGAACTTCCCTCCGCTGCAAACCATGGAAAGCCTGCTGTTCGGTTTTCTCTGGGCCGGCTGGACTCTGCTCTCGCTGTCGCTGATCTCCGGCTGGCTGTTTGTCGAGAACCTGTTTGCCCAGCACCTGGTGCACAAGACCCTGCTGGCCTGCCTGGCCTGGATCGTCTTCAGCGTGCTGCTGTGGGGCCGCAACCGCCTCGGCTGGCGCGGGCACAAGGCAATTCGCTGGACCCTGGCCGGATTCTGCCTGCTGATGCTGGCGTATTTCGGCAGTAAGCTGGTCCGTGAATACATCCTGCATATCTGACGAGCGGCGATCATGGACAACATGCCCATAGGGCCGATGCTCGCGGTAGTGGCCCTGCTGGTTTTATGGTCGGCACTGTTCACTGCCATCGAGGCCGCCCAACACCACCTGCTGACCCTGCGCGCCTCCCGCTCCGGAGACAAACCCCAGGGACGCCTGAACTTCCCCCGGGGCAGCTTGATCCTGTGCAACACCCTGTGCCGAGTGCTGGTGGTGATTATCAGCACCCTGCTGGCGCTGTTCTACCAGGCGGAAAACGGCCCCTGGCTGGCCTGCCTGCTGACCACCTGTGGCTTGCTGGTCCTGGCCGACTACCTGCCCCGTAGCCTCGCGGCGCGCTACCCGGAAGCCCTGCTGGGCCTGGGCAACACCCTACTGGCCATCCCCCTGAAGATCATTTACCCGGCCGCCTGGCTGCTCAATGCCATCAGCCAGTTGCTGCTGCGCCCCTTCACGCCAAAGGCCAGCGTGGTGAAACAGAGCGATGACAACCAGGACACTGACACGGACGAGTCGCCATCCCACGAGCACAGCCATCACCGCCCCCACGTGCTGTCCGGTATCCACGCCCTGGACAACATCACGGTCAATGACATTCTGGTGCCACGCAGCGACGTCGACGGGATCAACCTCGACGAGCCGATCGAAGCCATCATCGAACAGTTGCGCCTGTCCAAGCGCACACGCCTGCCGGTGTTCCACAGCGATATCAACCAGGTGGAGGCCGTGCTCAACACCCGGCAGATCCGCCATTTGCTGCCCGAGGCCCGCCTGAGCAAAGAGGCCTTGCTGGCCGCCTGCCACGAGCCCTACTTCGTCCCCGAAAGCACCCCACTGCAACTGCAACTGCTGAACTTCCACAAACAGCAGCGGCGCCTGGGCATGGTGGTGGATGAATACGGTGAAGTGCTGGGCATCGTCACCCTGGAAGACATTCTCGAAGAAATCGTCGGCGAATTCGAAAGCGAACACAGCCTCGACAACCCCCATATCCACCCCCAGGCCGATGGCCGCTACGTGGTGGAAGGCGCCGCGTCGATTCGCGACCTGAACAAGAGCCTGGGCTGGCACCTGCCCTGCGACGGCCCCAAGACCCTCAACGGCCTGGTCACCGAAGCCCTGGAAACCATTCCCGACAGCGCCGTGTGCCTGAAGATCGGCCGCTATCGCCTGGAAATCCTCGAGACCGAGGACAACCGGGTCAGCCGCGTACTGATTTGGCACACCAGCTCGACACCCGTTGCGGCATAAACCTCGAGCGACGGCGAGTTCCGCGCAAAACAGCGCCCTTAAAGCGATTAAACCCGCAAGATAGCCCCTGTTTTTTGGAAAAAATCGCCGTTTTTCCCCCTTGTTGAATCGATAGCCCCCTTCCTATAATCCCCAGGCTTATCCAAGCCCCGCCCGACCGCGTGCTACCCGCACTCAGCGCGTCCAGGCACCGCTTTATCGTGTCTGACCGGTGTTTGCTCCCATCCCGAGCCACCCCGCGCACGCCCCCTGATCCAGAGGGGTACGACCAATAATAATCCGCGTCCAAACGCGCACTGACTGTCAGGGATACCTCCATGAGCACCACCTATAACGAGGCCGCGACCGCCGCCCCGACCAACTCGACCGCTCGCGTTGCCACGGCAAGCATCGTCGGCACCGCCATCGAGTTCTACGACTTCTACATCTACGCCACGGCCGCCGCGCTGGTGATCGGCCCGGTGTTCTTCCCGCAAACCTCAGGCACGGCGCAGATGCTCGCCTCGTTCCTGACCTTTGGTATCGCCTTTATCGCCCGCCCCCTGGGCTCGGCGCTGTTCGGTCACTTTGGCGACCGCATCGGGCGCAAATCGACCCTGGTGGCCTCGTTGCTGCTGATGGGGATCTGCACCACGCTGATCGGCTTGCTGCCCGGGTACGACAGTATCGGGGCCTGGGCGCCGATCCTGTTGTGCGTGCTGCGCTTTGGCCAGGGCCTGGGCCTTGGGGGCGAATGGGGTGGCGCGGCCTTGCTGGCCACCGAGAACGCGCCAAAGGGCAAGCGCGCCTGGTTCGGCATGTTTCCTCAACTGGGCCCCTCCATCGGCTTCCTGGCGGCCAACGGCCTGTTCCTGATCCTGGCCATGGGCCTGAGCGATGAGCAGTTCCGCAGCTGGGGCTGGCGCATCCCGTTCATCCTCAGCGCCGCGCTGGTCATGGTGGGCCTGTATGCCCGTTTGAAGCTGCATGAAACACCGGTGTTCGCCAACGCGGTGGCCAAAGAAGCACCGGTAAAAGTGCCGCTGGTGGAGCTGTTCAGCCAGCATTGGTTGCCGGTCCTGCTGGGCGCGGCGTCGATGGTGGTGTGCTACGCGCTGTTCTATATCACCACCGCATTTTCCCTGAGCTACGGCGTGTCCACCCTGGGCTATAGCCGTGAGACCTTCCTCGGGCTGCTGTGCTTCGCCGTGCTGTTCATGGGTTTGGCGACACCGATTGCCGCCCTGGCCAGCGACCGTTACGGACGCAAGCCGGTGCTGATCGTCGGCGCGGTACTGGCCATCCTGTCGGGCTTCACCATGGAGCCACTGCTGACCCACGGTTCGACCTGGGCAGTGGCGTTGTTCCTGGCCCTGGAGCTGTTTCTGATGGGCGTGACCTTCGCCCCGATGGGCGCGATGCTGCCGGAATTGTTCCCGACCCGCGTGCGTTATACCGGCGCTTCGGCGGCGTATAACCTGGGCGGGATTGTCGGCGCCTCGGCCGCCCCCTTCTTTGCCACGAAGCTGGTGGCGATGGGCGGTTTGAGTTACGTCGGCGGGTATGTATCGGCAGCAGCGCTGCTCAGCCTGATCGCTGTGCTGTGCCTGAAAGAGACGCGGGATAACGACCTGAATCGGGTCGCCTGATAAAACCAATCGCCGGCAAGCCGGCTCCTACAAGGGTCATGTGTAGGAGCCGGCTTGCCGGCGATGCTGTCAGAGCTCGACAACAACCGCCTGGGAAGCACGGGTCGCCTTGGCCCGGGCGGCCTCGATCGACTCGTCACGCGCCAGGGCGACGCCCATGCGGCGCTGACCATTGACTTCCGGCTTACCGAACAGACGCAGCGCCGTGTCCGGCTCGCTCAGGGCAGTGCCCAGGTTGGCGAACGCAGTCTGGGTCGACTGGCCCTCCACCAGAATCACCGCAGATGCCGATGGCCCGAACTGACGGATCAGCGGAATCGGCAGACCCAGGATTGCCCGCGCATGCAGGGCGAATTGCGACAGGTCCTGGGAGATCAAGGTCACCAGACCGGTGTCATGGGGGCGCGGCGACACTTCGCTGAACCACACCTGATCACCCTTGATAAACAACTCAACGCCAAACAGACCACGACCGCCCAGGGCTTCGGTGACCGCTTTGGCCACGCGCTCGGATTCGGCCAAGGCTTTCGGGCTCATGGCCTGGGGCTGCCAGGATTCCTGATAGTCGCCCTTCTCCTGACGATGGCCCACAGGCGCGCAGAAGGTGGTGCCACCCACGTGGCGCACGGTCAGCAGGGTGATTTCGTAATCGAAGTCGATAAAGCCTTCGATGATCACTCGGCCTTTGCCAGCACGTCCGCCTTCCTGGGCGTAATCCCAGGCTTTCTGCACGTCATCAGCGCTGCGCAGCAGGCTCTGGCCCTTGCCCGAGGAACTCATCACCGGCTTGACCACACAGGGGAAGCCCAGGTCTTCCACGGCCTTGCGGTAATCTTCAACGGTGTCGGCAAAGTGGTACGGCGAGGTCGGTAGGTCCAGCTCTTCAGCGGCCAGGCGACGAATACCTTCACGGTTCATGGTCAGCGAAGTGGCGCGCGCGTCGGGATCACGGTGAAGCCTTCGGCTTCCAGCTCCACCAGGGTGGCGGTGGCGATGGCTTCGATTTCCGGCACGATGAAGTGCGGTTTCTCCGCCTCGATCACTGCCCGCAGGGCAGCGCCGTCGAGCATGTTGATCACGTGGCTGCGGTGGGCCACTTGCATGGCCGGGGCATTGGCGTAGCGGTCCACGGCAATCACTTCAACGCCCAGGCGTTGCAGCTCGATCACCACTTCCTTGCCCAACTCGCCACAGCCACAGAGCAAAACGCGGGTCGCGGTTGGCGACAATGGAGTTCCGATACGGGTCATCTGCAGGTCCTCAAAGGAGCGGATCATCGAGGGCCGAGCGCCAAGCGGGCGGCCCATGGGGAGAAAGCGCGGCATTTTACATGAAGCGCGAGGTTTGGCCTCAGCTGGCGCACGCAGCTTTGCGCAGGCGCCAGGCCATGGCCAGCCAAACCACGGTCACACCGGCGAACTTCGAGCCCAGGGCCGTGAGGATCACCCCAGGCGTCAAGGCATCGATCAGGCCGAAGAAGATAAAGGTGTCCAGGGGAATGCTCAGCGCCGAACTGATCCATAGGCGGTCGTGCAGCGGACGCTTAGTGATGCTGAACACCAGCCAGTCAATGCATTCGGATACGGCGAACGCCGTGGCGCTGGCCAGGGCAATGGCCGGATCAGAGGTCACGTAAGACAGGACCAGCGCCGCCAGCATGGCCAGGATGGCGCCGTGGCCGAAACGGGTCTGCACCATGTCGCGCAATACGAACACCAACCCACCCCATGCCGACCAGATGACGTCCAGGTGCGGAGCGGTAGAAAAGGCGTAGTTGATCAGCACGACACTGCTGATGTAGGCAATCAGGAAGAGCATGGGGTGCAAAGTACCTGTCAGGAAGGCGCACAGGGTACTTCAAGCGCAGGGCCTGGGCCAAGAACGTCTGATGCGCTGCTCGCAGGCAAACCGGCCCCTACACAGGGGCCACCACCATCAGCTTGCCGGGCTGGAACCTATCATCCATAACAGTCCACTGGACTTGGCCCGCTCATGGCACAAGACCAGCACCGCGCGACGTTCGGTGTTGTCCATCCGACTCCAGCGGGTGATTTCATCCACCGTGCGCTGGCAGCCGGTGCAGATATCGTCATCATCCAGCGCGCAGATACTGACGCAGGGTGAAGCGACGGGGCGTTCGGTGGGGGTCATTCTTCTTGCTCAACCAGATCACGGGCGTACCGCTGGGCATTATGCACGTAGTGCGCGGCACTGGCTTCGAGCATCTTCTTCTGGGCCTCGGTCAGCTCACGCACTACTTTTCCCGGGGACCCCATCACCAGCGAACCGTCGGGAATTTCCTTGCCTTCGCCGATCAGGGAATTGGCGCCGATGATGCAGTTTTTGCCGATTTTTGCGCCATTGAGGATCACCGCGTTAATCCCGATCAGGCTGTAGTCACCCACCGTGCAGCCATGCAGCATGGCGTTGTGGCCGATGGTCACGCCGGTGCCGATGGTCAGTGGATACCCCATGTCGGTGTGCATCACCGTACCGTCCTGGACGTTGCTGTTCTTGCCGATCAGGATCAGCTCGTTGTCGCCACGCAGCACCGCGTTGAACCAGACATTGGCCCCCTCTTCCAGCTTGACCTTGCCCACCAGCGTGGCGTTCGGGGCGACCCAGCTCTGGGCATGGGTCTCGACTCGGGCGTCGCCCAGGCGGTATTTCATCTTATTGTCCTCAAGGCTCAGGCAGCCGCGGGTTAAGGCCATACGTGGCGATGGCTTGTCAGAGAGTGATGTAGCTTTTGGGGGGCTGATGCAGGCTGATGTTGGCGTCGTACAGCAGGTTGATCAACTCGACGATCATGATTGCCGTCAGGCCCCAGATCTTGTATTCGCCATAACGGTAACTGGGCACGTACCAACTGCGCCCCTGGTAATCAATGCGATGGGTGTGCTCGCGCGGGTCCTGGCGGAAGAACTCCAGGGGCACACTGAACACCGCAGCGATCTCGGCGTCGTTGGCCAGGTATTCGACGTAATCGGGAATCACCCCCACATAAGGCGTGACCTTGATCCCATGACGGGATACCAGCGGGCTCAGGGGGCCGATGATTTCCACCAGCCCCGGCGGCAGGCCAATCTCTTCTTCGGCTTCGCGCAGGGCGGTAAAGATCAGGTCCGGGTCTTCAGGGTCGCGCCGGCCTCCGGGAAAGGCCACTTCACCGCCATGGGTGGACAGGCCGCTGGCCCGCAGGGTCAGCACCAGTTCAGGTTCAGCGCTACGGGTGATGGGCACCAGCACCGCAGCCTCCGGGAAACGCGTATCGGTCTCCAGCGTCAGCGGCGTGTAATTGCTTACCCGATGAAGTAGCTCGTCCAGCATGAGGCATCTCGATCTGTTGGCTACCATGCATCATGCACCAATCCCAGCAACCGCCCAACCCCCGAGCCCCGGCATGTCGCTTAACGACAACTTGCCGACAACAGGCCGCGCACGCCAAGATAGGCGCAGCCTTTTCGGATACCCAGCATGAAATTTTGCAGTCAGTGCGGCAAACCGGTGACCCAGCGCATTCCCGAAGGCGACTCCCGCCTGCGATTCGTCTGCGATCACTGCCAGACCATCCATTATCAGAACCCCAACATCGTCGCCGGCTGCGTGCCGACCTGGGGTACCCAAGTGCTTTTGTGTCGGCGTGCCATCGAACCGCGCCGGGGTTACTGGACCCTGCCCGCAGGCTTTATGGAGAACGGCGAAACCGTGGAGCAGGCGGCCATCCGCGAAACCCTCGAGGAAGCCTGTGCGCGGGTCCGCAACCCGCGCATCTACACCCTGATCGATGTGCCCCATATCAACCAGGTGCATGTATTCTTCCGCGCGGAACTGGCAGACCTGGACTTTGCCGCCGGCGAAGAAAGCCTGGAGGTCAGGCTCTTCGAAGAACACGAGATCCCTTGGTCCGAGCTGGCTTTCCGCACGGTCGGGCGTACCTTAGAATGCTTCTTCGCGGACCGGCACACCGAGGATTACCCGGTACGCTCCGAATCGATTGCAGCACCCGCTCAACCTGCCATCACTTAAACAATAAACCGTACGCGGCACCTGCGTACGCCTGGGGATATCGTGTCAATGCGCTGGTTGCTTGCCCTGCTCTGCTGGTCTTTCGTTGCCCTGTCCCAGGCCTCCACGGTGGAAACCCTCGACGGCAAAATCATTGAAAAAGTCCTGATCCTCAAATCTGCCCACCAACTGCAGTTGATCAACGACGGCAAGCCCCTCAAGACCTATCGCATCTCCCTGGGCAAGGGCCCCAAGGGCCCGAAACTCATGGAAGGCGATAAACGCACCCCCGAGGGGTTTTACTGGCTCGACTGGCGCAAGCCCAGTGACCGCTATTACCTGTCGATGCACATCTCCTACCCCAACATCAGCGACTCCGCCCGGGCCCGGCGCGAAGGCGTGCCGCCGGGCGGCATGATCATGATCCACGGCACCCCGGACAGCGAAGACTACCCGGAGCAGTTCTTCCATACCCTGGACTGGACCGACGGCTGCATCGCCATGCGCAACGTCGACATGCGCGAAGTCTGGGGCCTGGTCAAAGACGGCACGATGATTGAAATACGCCCCTGATCACCAGGCATAAAAAAACCCGCTGACCGTAACCGGTTCAGCGGGTTTTTTATGGGCGGCAACCTTAGAAGTCTTCCAGACGCCAGACTTCATAAGCCGGAGTCTCGTAGGGATGGCTCTGCTTGAGGGCCATCACCACCGAGCGTACCAGCTCATCGGCGACCACCAGCTCCACCTTCCACTCCTCCACCTGCTCGGTCAGACCGGTTTGCCCAAGGAACGGCTGACTGCCGTCCCGCGGGCGAAACTGGCCCTGGCCCAGCACCTGCCACGCACACTGGTCATAGTCGCCAATACGACCGCCACCGGCGGCGAATACGGCGTTCTTGACCACGTCCACGTGGCTGGGCGGAACAAAGAAGCAGAGCTTGTGCATGCCCTTAGTTCACCCACACACGAGCGTTGCGGAACATGCGCATCCACGCGCCGTCTTCGCTCCACTCGTCCGGACGCCAGGAGTTCTGCGCGGCACGGAACACCCGCTCAGGGTGCGGCATCATGATGGTGACGCGACCGTCGCGGCTGGTGAGGCCGGTGATCCCGCGCGGCGAGCCGTTCGGGTTGGCCGGGTAGTTTTCAGTGACCTTGCCGTGGTTGTCGACGAAACGCAGAGCCACGCAACCGGACAGGTCGGCTTCCAGCAGGGCTTCGGCGCTTTCGAACTCGGCATGACCTTCACCGTGAGCGATAGCGATTGGCATACGCGAACCGGCCATGCCCTGCAGGAAGATCGAGTTCGACTCCTGCACCTGGACCATGGCCACACGGGCTTCGAACTGCTCGGAACGGTTACGCACGAAGTGCGGCCAGAACTCGCTGCCCGGGATCAGTTCGTGCAGGTTGGACATCATCTGGCAACCGTTGCACACACCGAGGGTGAAGCTGTCGTTGCGCTCGAAGAAGCCCTGGAACGCATCGCGGGCACGGCTGTTGAACAGCGCCGACTTGGCCCAGCCTTCACCGGCACCCAGCACGTCGCCGTAGGAGAAACCACCGCAAGCCACCAGGCCCTTGAACTCGTTCAGGTCGACACGGCCGGCCAGAATGTCGCTCATGTGCACGTCGATGGCATTGAAGCCGGCACGGTCGAACGCCGCAGCCATTTCCACCTGACCGTTGACGCCCTGCTCACGCAGCACGGCAACCTGTGGACGGATGCCTTTCTTGATGTAAGGCGCGGCCACGTCCTGGTTCACGTCGAAGCTCAGCTTGACGCTCAGGCCCGGGTTGTCTTCTTCCAGCAACACGTCGAACTCTTGCTCGGCGCAGTCGGCGTTATCACGCAGGCGCTGAATCTGGTAGCTGGTCTCGGCCCACTGGCGTTGCAGCAGACGACGCTGGCCTTCGAACACGGTCTCACCGTTGAAGGTGATGATGATCTGGCCGTTGTTGATCGGCTGACCGATCACCGACACGCACTCGCCCAAGCCCGCTGCGCTGAACTGCGCGAGGATGTCCGGTGTGGCGTCCTGACGAACCTGGATGACGGCACCCAGCTCTTCGTTGAACAGGATTGCCGCGATGTCAGCGGACGTTTCTGCCAGGCCGTCGAGGTTCAGGCTCAGGCCGCAGTGACCGGCAAAGGCCATTTCCACAGCGCTGGTCAGCAAACCACCGTCGGAACGGTCGTGGTACGCCAACAGGTGACCGTCGGCGTTGAGGCCCTGGATCACGGCGAAGAAGGCTTTGAGGTCTTCAGCGTCATCAACGTCCGGCGCCTGCTTGCCGAGCTTGCCATGGGTCTGGGCGAGGATCGACGCACCCATGCGGTTCTGGCCACGACCCAGGTCGATCAGGATCAGATCGGTGGTGCCCTTGTCCATGCGCAGTTGCGGGGTCAGGGTCTGACGGACGTCCGCTACAGGCGCGAAGCCGGTCACGATCAGGGACATCGGCGACGTGACAGTCTTGTCTTCGCCGTTGTCGTTCCAACGGGTGGCCATGGACATCGAGTCCTTGCCCACCGGAATGGTGATACCCAGCTCAGGGCACAGCTCCATGCCGACCGCTTTCACAGTGTCGTACAGACGCGCGTCTTCGCCCGGGTGGCCGGCAGCGGACATCCAGTTCGCCGACAACTTGATGTCGGAGATTTTGTTGATGCGCGAGGCAGCGATGTTGGTCAGGGTTTCACCAATGGCCATACGGCCAGACGCCGGAGCGTCCAGCAGTGCCAGCGGCGTCCGCTCGCCCATGGCCATGGCTTCACCGGTGTAGACGTCAAAACTGGTGGCGGTGACGGCAACGTCGGCCACCGGAACCTGCCATGGACCCACCATCTGGTCACGGGCCACAAGGCCGGTGATGGTGCGGTCGCCGATGGTGATCAGGAAGCTCTTGCTGGCGACGGCCGGGTGATGCAGTACGCGCTCGATGCTTTCGCCGATGTCGAGGGTGCTCGGATCGAAATCATCGCCCAGCTCAGCTTCGCGAACCACCGAACGGTGCATGCGCGGCGCCTTGCCCAGCAACACTTCCAGTGGCATGTCCACCGGATTGTTGCCGAAGTGGCTATCCGTGACAGTCAACTGCGGTTCGGCCGTGGCTTCACCGACAACGGCAAACGGGCAACGCTCACGTTCGCAGATGGCCTGGAAGCGCGCGAAGTCTTCAGGGCCGACCGCCAGGACGTAACGCTCCTGGGATTCGTTGCTCCAGATTTCGTGCGGGGCCATGCCCGGCTCGTCGTTCGGAATGTTGCGCAGTTCGAAACGACCACCGCGGTCGCCGTCGTTGACCAGTTCCGGGAAGGCATTGGACAGACCGCCCGCCCCCACGTCGTGGATGAAGCTGATCGGGTTCTTGTCGCCCAACTGCCAGCAACGGTCGATCACTTCCTGGCAACGACGCTCCATTTCAGGGTTTTCACGCTGAACGGACGCGAAGTCCAGGTCCGCCGAACTGGTGCCGGTGGCCATGGAAGAAGCCGCGCCGCCGCCCAGGCCAATCAGCATCGCCGGGCCGCCGAGCACGATCAGCTTGGAGCCCACGACGATTTCGCCTTTCTTGACGTGTTCTTCACGGATGTTGCCCATGCCGCCGGCCAACATGATCGGCTTGTGGTAACCGCGAACCTCGTCGCCATGGGGCGTGCTGATCGACTGCTCGAAGGTACGGAAGTAGCCGGTCAGGGCCGGACGACCGAATTCGTTGTTGAACGCAGCGCCGCCCAGCGGGCCTTCAATCATGATGTCCAGCGCGGTGACAATGCGCTCAGGCTTGCCGTACGCCACTTCCCACGGCTGTTCGAAGCCGGGGATCTGCAGGTTGGACACGGTGAAACCGGTCAGGCCAGCCTTGGGCTTGGCGCCACGACCGGTGGCGCCTTCGTCGCGAATCTCGCCGCCGGAACCGGTGGACGCGCCCGGGAAGGGAGCGATCGCGGTTGGGTGGTTATGGGTCTCGACCTTCATCAGGATATGCACCGGCTCTTGCACCGCGCCGTACTGGCGGGTTTCAGGGTCCGGGAAGAAGCGGCCGGCAACGTTGCGACGATCACCGAGGCGTTGTCTTTATAAGCCGACAACACGCCTTCGCTGTGCATCTGATAGGTGTTCTTGATCATGCCGAACAGGCTTTTTTCCTGGCTCTGACCGTCAATATCCCAACTGGCGTTGAAGATCTTGTGGCGGCAGTGCTCGGAGTTGGCCTGGGCGAACATCATCAGTTCGATGTCGTGCGGGTTGCGCTTGAGGCCGATGAAGGCGTTGACCAGGTAATCGATCTCGTCTTCGGCCAGGGCCAGGCCCAACTCGGTGTTGGCCTGCTCCAGCGCAGCGCGGCCGCCGCCGAGGATGTCGATGGCGGTCAGCGGCTTCGGCTCGGCGTGGCTGAACAAGCCGGATGCCTGCTCGAGGTTGCCGAGGACGATCTGGGTCATGCGGTCGTGCAGGGCATCGGCGACCTGTTGCGCCTCAGCTTCGCTGAACTCGCCGGTCACGTAGAACGCAATACCACGCTCCAGGCGCTGGATCTTGCCCAGGCCACAGTTGCGGGCGATATCGCTGGCCTTGCTCGACCAGGGCGAGATGGTGCCGAAACGCGGCAACACCAGGAACAGTCGGCCGGTGGGTTCTTGTACCGGTACGCTTGGGCCGTACTTCAGAAGGCGCGCAAGCACCTGCTGTTCGTCGCCGGTCAGGTCGCCGGTAACTTCGGCGAAGTGAGCGAATTCAGCATACAAGCCACTGACAGCCGGGACAGATCGGCTCAGTTGCTCAAGGAGTTTGCTGTGGCGAAAGGCAGAAAGGGCAGGAGCGCCGCGCAGGATCAACATCTTCGGGACAGCCTCGGGAAGGGGGTGTGCTTTGAGGCCGTGCATTCTAACGTAAACCGCCCGCAACGGCACTCGAAACGCTACGCAGGGCAGCGGTCAGGCGTCGGCCCATGACTGGCCCCCTATAACAAAGGGGGATCAAGGCCATTCAGACGGGTTATTTACAAGGGGTTGGCAGCGCCCGATGCCCCATTCTTGAGGGCTGCAGCCGGGAGCGGAAATCTCTAGCAGACAAGCCCTTCGCTGTCGAGATATGGCGGCCGTTATCCTTTGCGTATACTGCGCAAATGTTTTCCCCTATGGCGTTACGTCCGCGCTGGGCCAAGTGGCTTATCGCAACTGGACTCTTCCTGATGCTCGGTGCCTGTGTTGAAAAACCCAGCACCCTGGAGCGTGTAAAGGAGGATGGTGTGCTGCGGGTGGTTACCCGTAACAGCCCGGCCACCTACTTTCAGGACCGCAACGGCGAAACCGGCTTCGAATACGAGCTGGTGAAGCGCTTCGCCGACGATTTGGGGGTGGAGCTGAAGATCGAAACCGCCGACAACCTCGACGACCTCTTCGACCAGCTAGGCAAGCCCGGCGGCCCGGTGATCGCCGCTGCCGGCCTGGTCAGCAGCGACAAACGCAAGCAACAGGTACGGTTTTCCCACTCCTACCTCGAAGTCACCCCGCAAATCATTTATCGCAACGGCCAATCGCGCCCCACCACCCCGGAAAACCTGGTGGGCAAGCACATCATGGTGCTCAAGGGCAGCACCCATGCCGAGCAGCTGGCGGACCTCAAGCTCAAGTACCCCGGCATCGAATACGAAGAGTCCGATGCAGTGGAGGTGGTCGACCTGCTACGCATGGTCGATGAAGGCCAAATCGATTTGACCCTGGTGGA
Organism: Pseudomonas morbosilactucae; assembly: GCF_023241665.1. Lineage (NCBI taxonomy): Bacteria > Pseudomonadati > Pseudomonadota > Gammaproteobacteria > Pseudomonadales > Pseudomonadaceae > Pseudomonas > Pseudomonas morbosilactucae. The sequence goes on from NZ_JALQCX010000009.1 coordinate 149,283, forward strand.
CTCCAACGAACTGGCAATGAACCAGGTGTATTTCCCCAACGTGCGGGTCGCCTTCGACCTGGGCGATGCCAAGAGCCAGAGCTGGGCCGTGGCTGCGGGCGAAGACAACAGCCTGCTCAACGAGATCAACGCGTTCCTCGACAAGGTCGAGAAGAACGGCACCCTGCAACGCTTGAAAGACCGCTATTACGGCCACGTGGACGTCCTCGGCTACGTCGGCGCCTACACCTTTGCCCAGCACCTGCAACAGCGCCTGCCCAAGTACGAAAAGCACTTCAAGGCCTCGGCCAAAACGGAAAAGGTCGACTGGCGCCTGCTGGCAGCCGTGGGTTATCAGGAGTCCATGTGGCAACCGGCCGTGACCTCCAAGACCGGCGTACGCGGCCTGATGATGCTGACCCAGAACACCGCCCAGGCCATGGGCGTGTCCAACCGCCTGGACCCCAAGCAGAGCATCAGCGGCGGCGCCAAGTACCTGGCCCTGATCAAGGATCAGTTGGATGAAAAGATCGAGGAGCCGGATCGCACCTGGTTCGCCCTCGCCGCCTATAACGTCGGCACCGGCCACCTGGACGACGCACGCAAGCTGGCGGAAAAAGAGGGGCTCAACCCCAACAAGTGGCTGGACGTGAAGAAAATGCTCCCGCGCCTGTCGCAAAAGCAGTGGTACAGCAAGACCCGCTATGGCTACGCCCGAGGCGGCGAGCCGGTGCATTTCGTGGCCAACATCCGTCGCTACTACGACATTCTGACCTGGGTGACCCAGCCGCAGCTGGAGGGTGACCAAGTGGCCGAAGGCAACCTGCATGTGCCCGGCGTAGACAAGACCAAGCCCACGGAAGAAAACCCGCCGCTTTAAGCCCTTCGCTGGCCAGCCTGCTCCCACAGGAGCCGGCTCGCCGGCGATCACTCCTCAGGCCTTTGCGGCCGCCAGGATCAACGCCTTCATTTCTGCCACTGCACCTTTGAAACCCACGAACAGCGCATGGGCCACCAAGGCGTGACCGATGTTCAGTTCATTGATGCCCTTGATCGCCGCTACGGCTTCAACGTTGTGGTAATGCAGGCCGTGGCCGGCATTGACGATCAAACCCTGGGCCAAGCCCACAGCCACCCCTTCGACAATGCGCTGCAGTTCGTCCGCCACTTCGCTCGGGGTCTGGGCATCGGCGTAGCGCCCGGTGTGCAGCTCGATGGCCGGCGCGCCGACCCGGCGCGAGGCTTCGATCTGACGCTCGTCGGCGTCGATGAACAAAGACACTTCGGCACCGATCTTCGACAGGCGCTCTACCGCAGCCTTGATCCGCGCTTCCTGACCGGCCACATCCAGGCCACCCTCGGTGGTCAGCTCCTGGCGGGTTTCCGGCACCAGGCAGATATGCGCCGGACGGATACGCTCGGCGAACGCCATCATTTCTTCGGTGACGCCCATCTCGAAGTTCATGCGGGTCTGCAGCACGTCCTTGAGCAGCAACACGTCGCGCTCCTGGATATGCCGGCGGTCTTCGCGCAGGTGCACGGTGATGCCATCAGCACCCGCCTCTTCCGCGTCCAGGGCCGCCTTGACCGGATCGGGGTAACGGGTACCCCGGGCCTGGCGCAAGGTAGCAACGTGGTCGATGTTCACGCCGAGAAGAATGCGGTTGCTGGTGCTCACGGAAGCGCTCCTGAATAAATGAAGATTCGGCGCACAGCATACGGGGAGACTAAGGCTTGCGAAACAACTCGCGACTGACCAGGGGCCTACCGCCCAAGTGCACCGCCAGGGCCTGGCGCATCAGGCGCTTGGCCGCCGACAGGGCACCAGCGGCGCTCCAGTCGGCTTCAGCCATGGCCAGCAGCTCGGTGCCGTTGAACAACCCCGGTTGCAACAGGTAGACCCGCTCCAGTCCGGCATCCACTTGCAGGCGATACAGGCCGTCGGCTGCAATGGCCTCACCATGAATGTCCGCGTCCAGGGCAAAGCCGTAGCCCAGATCATCCAACAGCCGCCACTCGAAGGAGCGCAACAAGGGTTCCAGGGGGCGCCCTTCAGCCAGGGCCAGCAAGGTCGCGGCGTAATGGTCAAAGACCGCAGGGTGGGGATCTTCCGCCGGGAGCAGGCGAATCAGCAGTTCATTGAGGTACAGGCCACTGAACAGGGCCTCGCCATTGAGCCAGGTGGACACCCCGGCACTTTCCATGCGCCCGACATTCTTCAGCTCGCCACGCCCGCGAAATTCCACTTCCAGAGGCACGAAGGGCCGCGCCAGGGTTCCGGCCTTGCCCCGGGCACTGCGCAGTACTGCGCGCAGGCGACCTTGGGGCGTGAGGAAATCCACCAGGGCGCTGTTCTCGCGGTAGGCGCGGCTGTGCAACACATAAGCGGGCTGGCCGAGAGGGGCGTTGCTGGACATGGCTGGCAGAGGATCTCAGGGTTGATCCGGGAGGGCAGGCTCGGTTGGAGAACCTGGATCGCCGGCAAGCCGGCTCCTACAGGGGGTAGGTGCCGGTTGCCGATGAGGGCTTTAGAGGTCGCCGTAGCCCAGGGAACGCAGGGCGCGTTCATCGTCGGACCAGCCGCCTTTGACCTTGACCCAGAGGTTGAGCATGACCTTGGAGTCGAACAGCAACTCCATGTCTTTACGCGCCTCGGTACCGATGCGCTTGATGCGCTCACCCTTGTCACCAATGATGATTTTCTTCTGGCCATCACGCTCGACCAGGATCAGGGCGTGGATGTGCAAGGTCTTGCCCTGCTGCTTGAACTCTTCGATTTCCACGGTGATCTGGTACGGCAGCTCAGCACCCAACTGGCGCATGATCTTCTCGCGCACCAGTTCTGCGGCGAGGAAACGACTGCTGCGGTCGGTGATCTGGTCTTCTGGGAAGAAGTGATCGTTTTCCGGCAGGTGCTGGGCGATCAGGCCTTCCAGGGCATCAAGGTTGTGCCCGTGCTGAGCGGAGATCGGCACGATCTGCGCATTCGGCAGCTGTTCCTGCAACCAGCTCAGGTGCGGCATCAGCTCGGCTTTGTCTTCGATGCGGTCGGTCTTGTTCAGCGCGACGATCAGCGGGCCGGTCACGTACTGAACACGCTCGAGAACCATCTGGTCTTCGTCGGTCCACTTGGTGCGATCCACCACGAAGATCACCACATCGACGTCTTTCAACGCCGCCGAAGCGGTCTTGTTCATGTAACGGTTCAGGGCTTTCTCGCCGCCTTTGTGCATGCCCGGGGTGTCGACGTAGACCGCTTGCACGCTGCCTTCGGTCTTGATGCCCAGCATGTTGTGGCGGGTGGTCTGCGGCTTGCGCGAGGTGATCGCCAGCTTCTGGCCGAGAATGTGGTTCAGCAACGTCGACTTGCCCACGTTCGGGCGGCCAACGATGGCGACATAGCCACAGCGTGTTGCAGTTGAATCAGTCATGGCCATTCTCCACGCCCAGGGCAATCAGTGCTGCAGCGGCCGCTACCTGTTCGGCAATACGACGACTCACACCCTGACCTCGGCTTTTTTCGTTCAGTAAGGTGATCTCGCATTCGACGAAGAACGTCCGGCAATGCGGCTCACCCTGGATATCCACCACTTCGTAACGCGGTAGCTCACAGGCCCGGGACTGCAGGAATTCCTGCAGGCGGGTTTTCGGATCCTTGTTGGTATCGACCAGGGTCAGGCTCTCGAACTCGGACGTCAGCCAGGACAGCACGCGATCGCGGGCGGTCTCCATGCCAGCATCCAGATAGATCGCACCGATCAAGGCTTCCAGGGCATCGGCGAGGATCGACTCACGGCGGAAACCGCCACTCTTCAACTCACCAGACCCCAGGCGCAGGTATTCACCCAAATCGAAACCACGGGCCAGCACCGCCAGTGTTTCACCTTTCACCAGGCGCGCGCGCAAACGCGACAACTGGCCTTCGCGAGCCTGGGGGAAACGCTCGAACAGCGCTTCGCCGGCGACGAAGTTGAGAATGGCATCACCGAGGAATTCCAGGCGTTCGTTGTTACGCCCGGCAAAACTGCGGTGCGTAAGGGCCAGGACCATCAGTTCCTGGTCCTTGAAGGTGTAGCCGAGCTGACGCTCGAGACGGCTTAAAGAAACGCTCACGGTTTACCCATATCTGATTGGTGGCACCGGCGGCCATCGACGACTGACGCTGTGTTCAAATTTACATCCTGGCTACTGTTACAAGCTTGTGCGTAGTGCACAGGGCCGGACGAATTGTCCGAGCCCTAGAAAAGCATTCGGCGCTGTGTTCACAGCGCCGCTTGTCTTACTTGATCAACCCGACCCGCGAGAAACTCGGCAGGTGGCTGAACTTGGGTTCCGGCCAACTCATCCAGACCGCAAAGGCCTTGCCGACGATATTTTCGTCGGGGACCATGCCCTGCATTTCCTTGGGAATGCTGGCATCGTTCCAGTAACGGCTGTCGTTCGAGTTGTCGCGGTTATCGCCCATCATGAAGTAGTGACCGGCGGGAACGGTCCACTGGCCGCCCTGCATCGAGCGATTAATGGCCTTGTGGACCATGTGCTCGGAGTCGCCGACCTGCTCCTTGTACACCGCTACGTCACCCAACTGCGGGTCGTAGACGGTGCCGATCATCTGATCGGTGATCAACTGCCCATTGACATACAGGTGCTTGTCATTGGTATAGCGCACGACATCGCCCGGCAGGCCAATCACACGCTTGATGTAATTGACGCTCGGATCAGCCGGATAGCGGAACACCATCACGTCGCCGCGCTGCGGGTTACCGATCTCGATGACTTTCTTGTCGATCACCGGCAAGCGGATCCCGTAAGAAAACTTGTTCACCAGGATGAAGTCGCCAACGTCCAGGGTGGGCTTCATCGATCCCGAAGGAATCTGAAACGGCTCCACCAGGAACGAACGCAGCACCAGCACCAGGAACAACACCGGAAAGAACGACTTGCCGTACTCAACCAGCAGCGGCTCTTTGTTCAGCTTCTCGACCACCACGACATCAGGCTGGCTGACGCTGTCCTGATAGGACGCGATGGCCGTCCGCCGACGCGGGGCGAAGAACACCAGATCGAGCAACGCCAGAAGACCGCAAACGGCGACAGCGATAACCAGCAACAGCGGGAAATTTAGTGACATAGGACCTAACTATCCAACCTGAGCACGGCAAGGAAGGCTTCTTGTGGAATTTCCACGTTGCCCACTTGCTTCATGCGTTTCTTACCGGCCTTCTGCTTCTCCAACAGCTTGCGCTTACGGCTAACGTCACCACCGTAGCATTTGGCCAGTACGTTCTTTCTGAGGGCCTTGACCGTTGTCCGAGCCACAATCTGCCCGCCAATGGCGGCCTGGATTGCCACGTCAAACATCTGCCGAGGAATCAGTTCTTTCATCTTTTCGGTCAACGCACGCCCTTTGTAGTGGGCGTTGTCACGGTGCACGATCAACGCCAGGGCATCGACTTTCTCACCGTTGATCAGCACATCCAGCTTGACCAGATTAGCCGACTGATAACGATCGAAATGGTAATCCAGCGAAGCATAGCCACGGCTGGTGGATTTCAGTCGGTCGAAGAAGTCCAGCACCACTTCGTTCATCGGCAAGTCGTAGGTCACTTGGACCTGGGTGCCGAGGAACAACATGTCGTGCTGCACGCCACGCTTCTCGATGCACAGGGTTATGACGTTACCCAGGTGCTCTTGCGGCACAAGAATGTTGGCCCGCACGATCGGCTCGCGCATGTCTTCAATGGCCGACAGGTCTGGAAGCTTGGACGGGTTGTCGACGTAAATCGTTTCACCGTTCTTCAGCAGCAGCTCGAAAATAACCGTCGGCGCGGTGGTGATCAGGTCCAGGTCGTATTCGCGCTCCAGGCGCTCCTGGATGATCTCCATGTGCAGCATGCCGAGGAAGCCGCAGCGGAAGCCGAAGCCCAGGGCGTCGGAGCTTTCCGGGGTGTACTGCAGCGACGAGTCGTTCAGGGTGAGCTTTTGCAGGGCTTCACGGAAGTCTTCGAAGTCGTCGGAGCTGACCGGGAACAGGCCGGCGTAAACCTGCGGCTGGATACGTTTGAAGCCAGGCAGCACTTCCACGTCCGGCGTCGAGCTCAGGGTCAAGGTATCGCCCACTGGCGCACCGTGAATGTCCTTGATGCCGGCAATGATGAAGCCCACTTCACCGGCCTTGAGGTCAACGGTGGCGGTGTGCTTCGGGTTGAACACACCGACGCTGTCCACCAAGTGGATCTTGCCGGTGGATTTGACCAGGATCTTGTCGCCTTTCTTCACCCGACCGTGGCGCACACGTACCAGGGAGACAACACCCAGGTAGTTGTCGAACCAGGAGTCGATGATCAGCGCTTGCAGCGGGTCTTCGATATTGCCGGTAGGCGCCGGAATGGTGGTCACCAGACGCTCGAGCACCTCGTCCACGCCCAAGCCGGTCTTGGCGCTGCAGGTCACGGCGTCGGTCGCATCGATACCGATGATCTTCTCGATCTCTTCCTTGACCCGCTCCGGATCGGCCTGTGGCAGGTCGATCTTGTTCAGGACGGGCATCACCTCGAGGCCTTGCTCGATGGCGGTGTAGCAGTTGGCAACCGACTGGGCTTCAACGCCCTGGCCGGCATCGACCACCAGCAATGCACCTTCACAGGCCGCCAGGGAACGGCTGACTTCATAAGTGAAGTCAACGTGGCCCGGGGTATCAATGAAGTTCAGCTGGTAGTTCACACCGTCTTTGGCTTTGTAATAGAGGGTGACGCTGTGGGCCTTGATGGTGATCCCGCGTTCACGCTCGAGATCCATGGAGTCCAGAACCTGGGCTTCCATTTCACGCTCGGCCAGGCCGCCGCACATCTGGATAAAGCGATCGGCCAGAGTCGACTTGCCATGGTCAATGTGGGCGATGATGGAGAAATTGCGGATATGACTCAAATCACTCACGGATGAACACTCAAAAAGGCTGCAGGCAAGGCCCGCCGAAAAATAGCCGGGAATTGTACCTGATACTCGGCGCAAGCGTCACGTTCGCCTGTCAGCGGTTGTCAAATGCAAAACGCCCCGGTCTGGCGACCGGGGGCGTTGGCGTTACAGCAAGCAGCGGGCGCCGCGATCAACCGGCCCGGCGTAGCAGCCAGAAGCCCGCCACAGCGCAAATCCCCGCCGGCACCAGCACCGCGAACAACGGCGAAAAGCCGAAGACCAGGCTCGACGGCCCCAGCAGGTCCTGAGCGATGCGGAAGGTAAAGCCCACCAGCACACCGGTGAACACCCGTTGCCCCAGGGTCACCGAGCGCAGCGGCCCAAAGATGAAGGAAATCGCCATCAGCACCAGCGCGGCGGTCACCAGCGGCTGCAACACCTTGACCCAGAACGCCAGCCAATAACGACCGTTGTTCAGGCCCTGGTCGGCCAGGTAATGGATGTAGCCCCACAAGCCGCTGATCGACAACGACTCCGGCGCCATCACCACCGTGCTGAGCAATTGCGGGCTCAAGGCCACGTCCCAACGCTCTTCAGGCACCTTGATGACTTCGGTATGCCCTTCACGGAAGTAAGTGGTGGTGACATCCGTCAGCTGCCAGTAATCCTTCTCGTAACGGGCCTGCCGGGCAAAACTCGACGACAGCATGTGCCGCTGGTCATCGAAGTGGTAACGGGTCACGCCATACAACAGGCCGCTGGGTTGCACGGCGTTGATGTGAATGAACTCTTCGCCCTGGCGGTGCCACAGGCCATGCTTGGAGCTTTGCGCATCGCCGGAGCCCTGGGCCAGGGCACGATTGGCCTGGGCCTGGCTTTCAGTGGCAGGCGCCACGTATTCGCCAATCAGGATCCCCGCCAGCATCAGCACCAGCATCGGCTTCATCACCGCCCAGACGATGCGTCCGACGGACACCCCGGCGGCGCGCATGATGGTCAGCTCACTATTGCTGGCCAGGCTGCCCAGGCCGATCAGGCAGCCGATCAGCCCTGCCATCGGCAGCATCTCGTAAAGACGCCGAGGCGCGGTCAGCAACACGTACCCCAGCACGTCCATCACGGTGTAGCTGTCGCTGACGCTGCCCATTTCATCGATAAAGGCAAACAGCGAGGCCAGCCCGAGAATGATCCCCAGGACGGCCAGGATAGCCAGCAGCACACTGCTGCCGATGTAACGATCGAGCTTAACCACGGGCCATCTCCTTCTCGCCACGGCGACCGGCCAGTTTCAAGCGCAACGGCTCCCAGTACATCAGCCCCAGGCCGATCAGCAAGAACAGCAAGTGCACCCACCACAGCCCCAGGGACGGCGACAACTTGCCCTTTTCCAGGGCGCCACGGGCGGCAATCAGGATGGTCAGGTAAGCCATATAAAGAAGAATCGCCGGAATCAGCTTGAGGAAACGTCCCTGGCGCGGGTTGACCCGGGATAGGGGCACCGCCATCAGGGTCACGATGAACACCAGCAGCGGCAGGGAGAAACGCCACTGCAATTCGGCATGGGCGCGCACATCACTCTTGCTCAGCAGGTCACGGGTGGACATGGCGTCACGATCGGTCACTTCGTCGCTCACGTCCGGCTTGGCCAGCAGCACGCCATAGGTGTCGTACTGGATCACCCGGTAGTCAGCCTCGCCCGGGTTACCGTCATAGCGATAACCGTTCTCCAAGATCAGGTAGCGACTGCCGTCGGGACGGATGTCCTGGTGGCCCTTCTCGGCCACCAGCACAGAGATGCCCTCGTCCTTTTTCTGCTGGCTCAGGCGCTTCTCGGAAATGAACACACCACCCAGGCGGGCACGGTCTTCGGACAACTGCTCGGTGTAGGTGACCCGAGTGCCGTCGTTCAGGGCCTGGAAGCGCCCCGGCACCAGGGTGTCAAATTCGGTCAGGGCGTCTTGCTTGTTCAGCAGCAACTGGAACTGGTTGGCTCCTTGGGGCGCCAGGCCCAGGCTCAGCCAGGCCACCAGCAGGGCCACCAGGGTGGCCGGAATCATGGTGATGCCCAACAGGCGTTGCTGGCTCATACCGGTGGCCGAAAGCACGGTCATCTCGCTTTCGAGATAGAGCCGGCCATAGGCCAGGAGGATGCCGAGGAACAGGCCCAGCGGCAGGATCAGCTGCAGAAAACCCGGCAGGCGAAAGCCCATGATCAGAAACAGCGAACCGGGGTCCAGTGCGCCAGAAGCCGCTTGCGCCAGGTACTTGACGAAACGACCGCTCATGATGATGACCAGCAGCACCGCGCTCACGGCACTCAGGGTCAGCAGGACTTCGCGGGATAGATAACGAAAGACGATCAAACCAGACACTCCAGGGTTGTCAGGCTAAGGCGGCCAAACAAGCAAACGTATCGAGCCGGCCCAGGACGCTGAGCCGCCGAAAAAAGATGGCGCATTATCCTGTGATTGCATGCGCCTGTCACTGCGCTTGCTCAGGCAGGGCTCTAAAGCACCGCACGAGGGTTGTCAGCCTTGGGCAGCGAGGTTCAAACTGGCGGCTTTGTCGTCGGTGCCTGGCGACCCCTTCTTCTATATAGACATAGACAATTTCGGCGCAGGGCCTTGAAGCCCGCGCTCTTTGACCACTGACTCAGGGACCCGACATGGAACTGGTTGTAAAAAGCGTTAGCCCGCAAACCTTGAAAACCGCCACCCTGGTCGTCGCCGTCGGCGAAGGCCGCAAGCTTGGCAGTGTCGCCCAACAACTCGACGAACTGAGCGGCGGCGCCATCAGCGCAGTGCTCAAGCGCGGCGACCTGGCCGGCAAGGTCGGTCAGAGCCTGCTGCTGCACACTGTCGCCAACCTCAAGGCCGAACGCGTGCTGCTGGTGGGCATCGGCAAAGACGCCGAACTGGGCGATCGCCCGTTCCGCAAGATCATCAGCTCGGTACTCAACACCCTTAAAGGTCTGGGCGGCAGCGACGCTGCATTGGCCCTGGACGAAGTCGTGGTCAAAGGCCGCGACAGCTACGGCAAAACCCGCCTGCTGGCGGAAACCCTGGTGGACGGTCAATACAGCTTCGACCAATTCAAGAGCCAGAAAGCCGAACCCCGGGCCCTGAAGAAAATCACCCTGCTGACCATCAAGGCCGCCCAGGCTGAAGTCGAGCGCGCCGTGACCCACGCCACCGCCATCGCCCATGGCATGGCCTTCACCCGCGACCTGGGCAACCTGCCACCAAACATCTGCCACCCGACGTTCCTTGGCGAACAGGCCAAGGCCCTGGGCAAGGAGTTCAAAGGCCTGAAGGTTGAGGTCTTCGACGAGAAGAAAATCAAAGAACTGGGCATGGGCTCGTTCTACGCCGTGGGCCAGGGCAGCGACCAGCCACCACGCCTGATCGTCATGCAATACAACGGCGGCAAGAAATCCGAGAAGCCCTTCGCCCTGGTCGGCAAAGGCATCACCTTCGACACCGGCGGCATCAGCCTCAAGCCGGGCGCCGGCATGGATGAAATGAAGTACGACATGGGCGGCGCGGCCAGCGTCTTCGGGACCCTGCGCGCAGTGCTCGAACTCAAGCTGCCGATCAACCTGGTGTGCATCCTGGCCTGCGCCGAGAACATGCCCAGCGGTGGCGCGGCCCGCCCTGGCGACATTGTCACCACCATGAGCGGCCAGACCGTGGAAATCCTCAACACCGACGCCGAAGGCCGCCTGGTGCTGTGCGACGCCCTGACCTACGCCGAGCGCTTCAAGCCTCAATCGGTGATCGACATCGCCACCCTGACCGGCGCCTGCATCGTTGCCCTGGGCTCCCACACCTCGGGCCTGCTGGGCAACAACGACGAGCTGATCGGCCAACTGCTGAGCGCCGGCCAACAGGCTGACGACCGCGCCTGGCAACTGCCGCTGTTCGACGAGTACCAGGAGCAACTGGACAGCCCGTTCGCCGACATCGCCAACATCGGCGGGCCTAAAGCCGGCACCATCACCGCCGCCTGCTTCCTGTCGCGCTTCGCCAAGCAATTCAACTGGGCGCACCTGGACATCGCCGGCACCGCCTGGACCAGCGGCGGCAAGGACAAAGGCGCCACCGGCCGCCCAGTTCCCCTGCTGACCCAGTACCTGCTGGACCGTGCCAAAGCCTGAAAACCATGACCTCGAAGAGCGCCGTCGATCGGCGGCGCTTTTCCAGGCTCAGGAACCGCAATGACCAAAGTCGACTTCTATATCCTGCCCAGCGCGGATCCTTCAGCGCGCCTGGATTTCGCCTGCAAGCTCACTGAAAAAGCCTGGCGCATGGGCCACCGTATCTACCTGCATTGCAGCGATGCCGAGCAACGCGACGACCTGGACGCCCGCCTGTGGCGCTTCAAGGGTGAAACCTTCGTGCCCCACGGCCCGGCGGAAAGCGAGCCCGACAGCCTGATCGTCCTGGGGTTGAGTGAAGACCCAGGCACGCACAACGACCTGCTGGTAAACCTGGACTTGAAAGTGCCGGCCTTTGCCGGACGTTTCGCCCGGATTGCCGAGGTGGTGGTGGAAGATCCGACTATTCGTCAGGCCGCCCGCGAGAGTTTCCGTTTCTACCGCGAACAGGGCTATCCTCTGCAAGATCACCGTTTACAGCGACTCTGAGCACCCGATGGACACTTCCAATCCGCTGCAAAAGTCCGCGCACCTGCTGGATGACCTCGAGTCGATCCGCCAACTGCTCGGCGATGACAACCTGCAACCGCCACTGCTGACCGAGACCGTCAGCGGCGATGTGCAAATCCCCCTGCTGTTCGACCTGGTCGGCGACAAGCAACCGGTCGCCGCCGCTGAAACCCCAGAACCTTCCCCCGCCCCGGTTCAGCCTCCCGCAGCCAGCCCTGCCCCTGCTCTCACTCCGGCTCCCGCCGCCGCGCCAGCACCGACCGTCGTCAACAAAGGGCCTGACGCCCTGCTGCACCTGGACAGCGAACTGCGCGCCGCCGCGCAATTGATCATGCAAGACGTGATCGACGACTTCGCCCCCCATATCGAAACCGAAATCAAGCGTCGCCTTGAAGCCAGGATGGAACGGTTGCTCGCCGCAGCGACCAGTCACAAGTCCTGAGCCACCGTCGCCAGCCGCACGAAAAGCCGAGGCGCAGCGTGCCTTTTGCCGCTGATGGCTGGTAGCTTGCGGCTGGGCGGGTCCGCTATACTTCCCGGCTTTTCCTGAATAAATGCCAATAGGGTCCCGCCGCGCATGGATAAGACCTACCAGCCGCACGCCATTGAAACTTCCTGGTACCAAACCTGGGAGTCCGAGAATTACTTCGCCCCGCAAGGCGCGGGCGACTCTTACACCATCATGATTCCGCCACCGAACGTCACTGGCAGCCTGCACATGGGCCATGGCTTCAACAACGCAATCATGGATGCCTTGATCCGCTTCCGCCGCATGCAGGGTCGCAACACCCTGTGGCAACCGGGCACCGACCACGCCGGTATCGCCACGCAAATGCTGGTGGAGCGTCAGATCGAAGCCCAGGGCCAGAATCGCCATGATTTGGGCCGGGAAAAATTCCTCGAAAAAGTCTGGGAATGGAAGGATCAGTCCGGCGGCAACATCAGCCGCCAGATCCGCCGCCTGGGCTCCTCAGTGGACTGGAGCCGCGAGCGCTTCACCATGGACGACGGCCTCTCGGAAGCCGTGAAAGAAGCCTTTGTCCGCCTGCATGAAGATGGCCTGATCTACCGCGGCAAGCGCCTGGTCAACTGGGACACCAAGCTGCACACGGCGATCTCCGACCTGGAAGTGGAAAACCACGACGAGAAAGGCTTCCTGTGGAACCTGCGCTACCCGCTGGCCGACGGTGCCAAGACCGCTGAAGGTCTGGATTACCTGGTCGTGGCCACCACTCGCCCGGAAACCATGCTCGGCGACTCCGCTGTCGCAGTGAACCCCGAGGACGAACGCTACAAAGCCCTGATCGGCCAGTTTGTCGAGCTGCCCCTGGTGGGCCGCCGCATCCCGATCATCGCCGACGACTACTGCGACCCTGAATTCGGCACCGGCTGCGTGAAAATCACCCCGGCCCACGATTTCAACGACTACGAAGTCGGCAAGCGCCACAATCTGCCGCTGCTGAATATCTTCGACAAGAACGCGGCCGTGCTGCCGGCCTGCCAGGTGTTCAACCTGGACGGCACCTTGAACGAAAGCATCGACGGCAAGATCCCGGCCGAATACGCCGGCCTTGACCGTTTTGAAGCGCGCAAGCAGATCGTGGCCGCCTTCGACGCCCTGGGCCTGCTGGTCAGCGTCGACGACCACGCGTTGAAAGTGCCGAAGGGCGACCGCTCCGGCACCGTTATCGAGCCGTGGCTCACCGACCAGTGGTACGTCTCCACCAAGCCGCTGGCAGAACCTGCCATTGCCGCCGTGGAAGACGGCCGTATCGCTTTCGTACCCAAGCAGTACGAGAACATGTACTTCTCCTGGATGCGCGACATCCAGGACTGGTGCATCAGCCGCCAGCTGTGGTGGGGCCACCGCATCCCGGCCTGGTACGACGAGTCGGGCAAGGTCTATGTCGGCCGCGACGAAGCCGAAGTCCGCGCCAAGCACAACCTCGGTCCGGACGTTGCCCTGCAACAGGACAACGACGTGCTCGACACATGGTTCAGTTCGGGCCTGTGGACCTTCTCCACCCTGGGCTGGCCAGAGCAGACCGACTTCCTCAAGACCTTCCACCCGACCGATGTGCTGGTGACCGGTTTCGACATCATTTTCTTCTGGGTTGCCCGGATGATCATGCTCACCATGCATTTGGTGAAAAACGAAGACGGCACCCCGCAAGTCCCGTTCAAGACTGTGTACGTGCACGGCCTGGTTCGCGACGGCCAGGGCCAGAAGATGTCCAAGTCCAAGGGCAACGTGCTTGACCCGCTGGACATCATCGACGGCATCGAACTCGAAGCCCTGGTGCAGAAGCGCACCACCGGTCTGATGCAGCCCAAGCTAGAGAAGCCCATCGAGAAGCAGACCCGCGCCGAATTCCCCGACGGCATCGCCAGCTACGGCACCGACGCCCTGCGCTTCACCTTCTGCTCCCTGGCGTCCACCGGTCGCGACATCAAGTTCGACATGGGCCGCGTCGAAGGCTATCGCAACTTCTGCAACAAGATCTGGAACGCCGCGCGCTACGTGCTGGACAAGGGTGAAGACTGCGGTCAGAACGGCGAGGCCTACGAGCTGTCCCTGGCTGATCGCTGGATCATCTCCCAACTGCAGCGCACCGAAGCCGAAGTGACCCGCCAGCTCGACCAGTTCCGTTTCGACCTGGCCGCCCAGGTGCTGTACGAGTTCATCTGGAACCAGTACTGCGACTGGTACCTGGAGCTGTCCAAGCCCGTGCTGTGGGACGAGAACGCGCCGGTTGAACGCCAGCGCGGCACCCGTCGCACCCTGGTGCGCGTGCTGGAAGTGGCCCTGCGCCTGGCGCATCCGTTCATGCCGTTCATCACCGAAGAAATCTGGCAGCGCCTGGCGCCGCTGGCCGGTGCCGAAGGCAAGACCATCATGCTGCAGCCATGGCCGGTAGCCGTCGAGGCCCGCATCGATGCGGCCGCCGAAGACGACATCGAATGGCTCAAGGGCGTGATGCTCGGCACTCGGAGCATTCGTGCGGAAATGAACATCGGCCCGGGCAAGCCCCTGGCCCTGTTCCTGAAGAACGTCAACGCCGAAGACCAGCGTCGCCTCGACGAGAACCTGCCACTGCTGAAGAAGCTGGCCAAGCTCGAATCCATCACCGTGCTGGCGGCAGGCGAAGAAGCTCCGCTGTCCGCGACCGCCCTGGTCGGTGAAATGGAAGTGCTGGTGCCAATGGCCGGCCTGATCGACAAAGGTGCCGAACTGGCGCGCCTGGACAAGGAAATCCAGCGCCTGCAAGGCGAAGTGCAACGGGTCGGCGGCAAGCTGTCCAATGCCTCCTTCGTCGACAAGGCTCCGGCCGAAGTCATTGACAAGGAACGCGCCAAACTGGCCGAGGCCGAACAGGCCCTGAGCAAGCTGGCGGAGCAACACGCGCGGATTTCCAGCCTGTAACGCTGAACACCGTGATGTAAAAAAGGGAGGCCCGCGAGGGTCTCCCTTTTTTATGGCAAAAAAACCATCAAAACACCCGATCCGGCAGCCCGGATCATCACTTGTCGCTTGTAGCTTGAAACTTACCGCCACTCCTGTGTGACAATGCCCGCCACTTTGAACCACCCCCGAATCGATCCCCCATGACCGCCCCCAGCACACCCAAAGCACCGCGCAAGAAGCCAAAACCCGCCACCACGGCCAAGGCCGTGGTTCCTCGGAAAGAGGCCAGCCTGCACCCGCGTAACCGCCACCAGGGCCGTTACGACTTCCCGGCGCTGATCAAAACCACGCCAGAACTGGCCCAGTTCGTGATCCTCAACCCGTACGGCAAGGAAAGCATCGACTTTGCCAGCCCCGACGCAGTGCGGGTGTTCAACCGGGCGTTGCTCAAGGCCTTCTACGGCATCAATCACTGGGACATCCCGGCTGATTATCTGTGCCCACCGGTGCCAGGGCGTGCCGACTATGTGCACTTCCTCGCCGACCTGCTGGCCAGCGTCAACGAGGGCGTGATCCCTCGCGGCGCGCCGGTCAAGGTGCTGGACATCGGCATGGGCGCCAACTGCGTCTACCCGTTGATCGGCTACAGCGAATACCGCTGGCATTTCCTCGGGTCGGAAGTCGACCCGATTGCCGTGGCCTCCGCCAAGGCGATCGTGCAGTCCAACGGACTGAACAAGGCAATCCAGCTGCGCCAGCAAAGTAATCCCAAGCAGATCCTGCTGGGGCTGCTGGAGCCGGGCGAGCGCTTTGACCTGACCATGTGCAACCCGCCGTTCCATGCCTCCATGGATGAGGCGACCAAGGGCAGCGAGCGTAAATGGCGCGCACTGGGCAAAGCCGACCCCAAACGCAAGTTGCCGGTACTGAACTTCGGTGGCCAATCGGCAGAACTGTGGTGTGAAGGCGGCGAAGCGCGCTTTGTGACGCAACTGATCGCTGAAAGCGCGCATTTCCAGCACAAAGTACTGTGGTTCAGCACGCTGGTGTCGAAAGCGTCGAACCTGCCAGCCATTCAAACCGCGCTGAAAAAAGCCGGTGCCCTGGAAAGCCAGGTCGTGGAAATGTCCCAGGGGCAGAAGCAGAGCCGCTTTGTCGCCTGGACCTTCAAGGACAAGGCACAGCAACAGGCCTGGCGCCAGGAACGCTGGGCGCAGAAGGACTAGTACGAAGAACAGCGAAGAGGGACATTCACGAGAGATGAAGCGGCGATTTACCTTGCGTAAATCGTTGCGCCCTTGAGCGGGCAAACCGTGTCAGGAAGGCTCCGTGACACGGTTCTACTGCAAGTCTTACTTGTTAACAGCGTCGGTCAGGCCTTTAGCCACAACCAGCTTGATAACTTTCTTGGCAGCGATTTCGATGGCAGCGCCAGTCGAAGGGTTACGGCCAGTACGGGCAGGACGCTCGGTCACTTTCAGCTTGCCGATACCTGGCAGAGTGATTTCGCCGCCATTTTCCAATTGATCAGCAACGATCTGAGCCAGTTGGTCCAGAGCGTTACGCGCGGTGGTTTTCGGCGCGTCGATAGCTTCAGCGATATCAGCGATCAGTTGGTCTTTAGTAATAGCCATTGTGGTGTTCCTTCCCTATCAAATTCATTTGGATTGCAGAGTGCAGTGTCAGCCATCGAGCCAGATCTTTTGGGTCTGGCACCCCGGTCACAACCACGACAGATCGGGGTTATAGATACCGAAATCAGGGTTTGGTTCGACCCGACAAATGCTGAATGCACGCTTAACGCTGAGACATCGCGTAAGACGGGGCAAAACTAGCACAGAGACGGGGAAATATCCGCCTCTACCTAGCCATTTGGTCAGCTTTATTGCTCTAAATCGGTAAAAAAATGCATAAGGCCGACCGGAGACCCGCCGATGGCCTGGCAAACCACGCCAAAACCAATGGGTGCGGTACACTGCGCACTTTTTCGGGGAGCGCGCCCTCCCCCATTCAACCAGCCGAGAAGCCCATGCCGATCCGTCATTGCATCGTCCACCTGATCGACAAAAAACCCGACGGCACACCCGCAGTTCTTCATGCCCGAGACTCCGAACTGGCTGAGTCCGCCGCGATCGAGAACATGCTCGCCGACCTCAACGAGAGCTACAACGCCAAGCAAGGCAAAGCCTGGGGCCTGTTCCACCCCGAGTCCGGTGCCTTTCCTTTCAGCGGCTGGCTGAAGGACTACCTCGACGGCGGCCAGGACTTCACCGCGTTCAGCCGGGTGGCGGTGGAACACCTGCAAAAGCTGATGGAAGAATCCAACCTCTCCACCGGCGGCCACGTGCTGTTCGCCCACTATCAGCAAGGCATGACCGATTACCTGGCCATCGCTCTGCTGCACCACAGCGAAGGCGTGGCGGTCACCGACGAGCTGGACGTGACCCCATCCCGGCACCTGGACCTGGGCCAGTTGCACCTGGCGGCGCGGATCAATATCTCCGAGTGGCGCAACAACCAGCAGTCCAAGCAGTACATCTCGTTTATCAAGGGCAAGAATGGCAAGAAAGTCTCGGAGTACTTCCGCGACTTTATCGGCTGCCAGGAAGGCGTCGACGGCCCCGGTGAAACCCGCACCCTGCTCAAGGCCTTCAGCGACTTCGTCGAGAGCGAGGACCTGCCGGAAGAGTCGGCCCGGGAGAAAACCAAGACCCTGGTGGATTACGCTAGCAGCCAAGCCAAGCTCGGTGAACCCATGGGCCTGGAAGAGTTGTCGGAACTGATCGACGAGGACCGACCCAAGGCCTTCTACGACCATATCCGTAACAAGGACTACGGCCTGTCCCCGGAGATTCCGGCGGACAAACGCACCCTCAACCAGTTCCGCCGTTTCACCGGCCGGGCCGAGGGCCTGTCCATCAGTTTCGAAGCGCACCTGCTGGGTTCGAAGATCGAATACGACGAAGAGGCCGGGACCTTGATTATCAAGGGCCTGCCGACCCAGTTGACCGACCAGCTCAAGCGTCGCAACTGATGCTCCAAGGCGTACTGAAGAAGTTCCTGCTGATCCTGTTACTGGTGGTGGTCTATCAGAACTGGGGCAAGATCGAGCGGGTCTTCAACCCGTCGGCGGTGGTTTCCGAAGAGATTCGCGCCAAGGCCAAGGTGGTGCTCTACGCCACCGACTGGTGCGGCTACTGCAAGGCCACCCGGCGCTTTCTCGATCAAAAAGGCATCCCGTACCAGGAATTCGACATCGAGAAAGACGTCAATGCGCGCAAGGCCTACAGCGCATTGGGCGGCGCCGGGATTCCGATCCTCGATGTGAACGGCACCCTGCTCCGCACCTACGACCCCGACGCCATCATGGCTGCCTTGACCCCGTAGGGGCCGCCACTGAGCCTTGCGCTGGATTCAGCAACGGCATCGCTGGCAAGCCAGCGCCTACAAGGGGGATATGGGTTTATTGGGGCTGGATGCGAAAGCCCAGGCGCGGGAAGTGCACGTGGACCTCGCCGGCACGCGGCTCCTGGCGACGCAGAATCAGCTCTTCCGTACCGGCGAACAACAACTCCCCTACCACCGGATCGACGCCATAGTCGGTCGCCGCAATCACCACCTGCTGCCCTGCCTTGAAGCCATTGGGGTCGACCCACGACTCGTCCGGCAACGCCGCCGGCGTGGCGTTGCGGGCCACTTCCAGGGCCTCTTCCGAACTCATCTCGCTGGAGGCGCCGTGACCAAAACCCAGCACCCGGGCCAGCCAGGCCGAGACCGCCGGGTAAGCATCCACCAACGGCGCAGTCACCGGCGTGCCTTTGAGGAACCACAACGGGTGAGCCAGGGCAAAGTCGGCAATCGACGGTTCGCCGAAGAGGTAGTCGCCCTGCTCACGCTGCAACTGCAACTCCAGGCGCGCCATCAACGTCGGCCATTGATGCTGGGCCAGCTCCAGCGGCACCCGCGTCGCGCTGCCGCCACTGAACAAGCCTGCGCGATCAGCGATAAAGGCCTTGAGGGCTTCGGGGGGCAATTTACCGAAACGCACCGCTGCCGACTCCGGCTGGAACACCAGGCTCACCGCATGCTGGAACACCACAGAATCGATCCAGGCGGCGAAGGTGGCGACGATCATTTCCTGGCCTTCGGGGAACAGTGCCGGCGAGGCTTTTTCCTGCTCCAGGCGGCGGGCAATCAGGGCCGTGTCACAGTAGATATCGGCACCGACCTGCAGCACTGGGGTCTTGCGATAGCCACCGGTCAAGGCAGTCAGATCGGGTTTGGGCATCACCGGGGAAATCTTCACGGAACGCCAGGACAGGCCCTTGAAGCCCAGCAGCAGGCGGGCTTTTTCCGCAAAAGGAGACGTCGGGTAATGATGGAGAATCAACTCTGACATGCTGGGATCCGTCGCACGGGTAGGAGAGATTGAGCTTAGCGCGCAATGACTGAGCAGCCTACCGATCCGCCTGATGAGCCCGTATCAGTCAGCGTGATAAGCCCGCCGCCGCAGCCGTCGCCACCAGGCATTCCTTGGCGCTCTTTTTAAGCCTCTTGATCAGGCGTTCCTGGCGCAAGGCTTCGCCTTTATCGCGGCAGGCTTCGGTGTACACCAGGGCCACCGCCGGGCTGGAGAGAAAAAAA
>NZ_JALQCX010000090.1:0-1127 GCF_023241665.1 Pseudomonas morbosilactucae
TTTTGCGTTGTAGAACATCTCGATGTAATCGAACACATCACTACGAGCACCTTCCCGTGTGGTGTAGATTTTCCGCTTGATCCGTTCCCGTTTCAGAAGCTGGAAAAAGCTCTCAGCCACAGCGTTGTCATGACAGTTGCCTCGGCGATTCATGCTGGCAATCAAATTGTTTGCCTTCAAAAAGCTGCGCCAATCGGAGCTGCTGTACTGGCTGCCTTGGTCGGAATGAACCATCACCTCTTGCTTTGGCTTACGCCTCCATACCGCCATCAATAATGCATCAATGGCTAAATCGCTGGTCATCTGCGACTTCATTGACCAGCCAACGACCTGACGAGAAAACAGATCCAGCACCACCGCCAAATACAGCCAGCCTTCATACGTACGAATGTAGGTGATGTCGGTGACCCAAACCTTGTTGGGTTCTACGACATCGAACTGGCGCTTCAGCAAATTGGGTGAGGCTACCGCTGGCTTACCGCCGTACTTTCCAGGGCGACGTCGATACCCTGTCTGAGAGCGCAGCCCTTCAAGACGCATCAGCCTTGCCACACGATGACGACCACAATCTTCACCGACCTCGCGCAGATCGTCATGGATTTTGCGATAGCCATAAACGCCTCCGCTCTCCAACCATGCATGCTTGATCAAACCCAGCAGTCGCTGGTCGTCTTTAGCGCGTGCAGATTGCGGCTCAGACAACCAGGCGTAATAACCGCTGGGATGGACTTTCAGCGTCAGGCATAGCCGTCGAATGGAATAGTCGCCGGCTCGCTGCTTGATGAAGGCGTACTTCAACCGCACTCCTTGGCAAAGTACGCGGCGGCCTTTTTTAAGATGTCTCGCTCTTCAGTGACCCGCTTGAGTTCTGCTCGCAGACGACGCAGTTCAGCGTGCTGATCATCGTCCTGCTGCCGTGCTTCTTGAGGTTTGCTGTAGCGTTTTATCCAGGCATAGAGGCTATGCGTCGACACGCAGAGACGGGCCGCTACCTCAGCAACGGGTAGCTTCTTTTCGGTCACGTGATTGACTGCTTGGATTTTGAATTCTTCGGGATAACGTGGGTTGCTCATGGCACCTCCTGATTGGCCTCAGTTTAAGGCATGGAGGTGTCTACGAAACCCGGG
>NZ_JALQCX010000091.1:0-4222 GCF_023241665.1 Pseudomonas morbosilactucae
TTCGCCATTCACTTCATGGCTTTCCAGCCAGACGATGTCGTGGGTCAGCGCCGCGATCTGTTCGGCGGTCAGGGTCACGCCCACCGACAGGTCAAGCTGTTGCTTGCTCTGGAGGGCGTTGTCCATCAGGTATTTGAAGAGGTGTTCGTTGCTGTCCTGGCCGTCGATAAAGCGCTGGCCGGTGCGGGCCACCATGGCTTGCTGGATGAGTTTCTGTTCGTAGAAGCCGTCCCCGAGGCGTTTGGCGCTTTCCTCCGGGTTGTAGCCGAGGTGGGACAACAGGTAGTCCGAGCTCATGAACGTCTTGAGATTGGTCAGCTCGGGGCTGGTTTCGATCAAGTACTTGTGGGGCCGGGACAGGGTTGAGGCGTCCGGCAAGCCGGCGATCTGGGCCGGGGTTGGGGCCTGGACAGCGCTGCTGCCCTGGCCGCTCAACCGGAACAGGCCGTTGCCGCCGGTGGGCAGAGTGAAGCCCGGCAGTGCCAGGGGGTTGACCTGCTGCTGAGCCAGTTCCGGTGGCAATTGCGGGTTGATTCGGATCGGCGTCGAGTAGCCATTGCCGACACCGGTGTCGGTGACGGTCTTGCCGGCGCCGACATACTCGTAGAAGGAGCGGATCACGCTGTTGTTTAGGGTCTGCTCGACCTTGAGGTTGACCTTGCCCCCGGCCTGGAGGGTGGCCGCGAAGGATTGGTCGCCGTCGACCACCTGGGTGCTGGAAGACAGCAGTACCCCGGTCCAGGCGATAAAGGCGCTGAGGTCGGCGGCAAAGCTGGCAGACGGCGTCGGATTGTTGCGGGCGTTGAACGCGGCGGCCCGAGCAGCGGCGTTGCCGGTTTCGTTAACAAAACTCCAGTAACGCCGCAGGGTGGTGATGTCCTGGGGTTGCAGGCCCTGGTTATTGAGGGTCTCGGCCTTGATGTTGATATCACCAGCCGCCGTAATCAGGCTGCTGGTATTGGTCAGTGTGTCGGTATCGATCTGCAGGTCGGCGCCGCTGTTGAGGCTGGCCGCGGCGCTGCTATGGGTCACGTGCAGGCGATCGGTTTCGGCAACCTCCCACAGCCCATTGATGCGACCCCCACCGCGGTCATCACAGCCGGCACCGGGAATCCGGTTGCAGGACAGGCGAGTGATACTGGTCGCGCTCTTCTCGTGCTCGGTGTACTCCAGCACGTCCATGACGTTGTTGACGGTGTCGGCGGCAATGCTCAGTTGGCCGAGGCTTTCGATCTCCCCTGAGCGGTTGTCCAGCAACTCTGCCCTGGTTTGCCGGTCGTCTTGGGCGATCAGCAGCGTGCCCAGGCTGTACACCTGGGCGTAGCGGTTAGTGAAGCTCGTGCTCAGCAGCTGCATATGGCCGCCGCTGGAGATCAGGCCATGGTCATTGACCAGGGTGGCGGCGTTGAGGCTCAGGTCTGCGCCGCTGCCCAGGGTGCCGTGGTTGTTGATGCTGGCGGCAGTGAGGGACAGGTTCTGCTGGCCAGTGATGCGCCCGGCGCTGGTCAGCGCGCCATCGATATTGAGCCGAGTGTGACCGCCACCGGCGATGCTGGCGCTGTCCGCCAGGTCCAGTTGGGCGGCGTGCAGATCCAGTTGGCCAAGACTGCTCAGGCGGCCCTTGCCGCTGTAGTTGCCATCAAGGTCGAGGTTGAGACCGGCGTCGCTGCCAATCAGGCCGTCGTTGTTCCAGTGAACACCGCGACCGGTCAAACCATTGCCCGCCAGTAGCTGGCCATCGGCGGTCTGGTTCAGGTGGTCGACCTTGAGCGTCAAGCGGTCGGCCTGGATCGAGCTGCTGTTGGTCCAGCGCTCGGCCTCCAGGGTCAGTTGGCCGGCAGTCTTCAGATGGCCACCGACATCCTCGAGGTTGGCCATGGACATGCCGAATACGCCGCTGCCGCTGTGCAGCAGGCGGCCGCCACGGTTGTTGAAGTCCCCGGCGTCGAAGGCCAGGTCGTGGTTGGCGGTCTCCAGCGAGCCGTCGCGGTTGTCGAAGCTGCCGCTGATGCTGAAGCGGGTTTTGCTCTGCTGGCCCAGGGCCCGCAGTTGGCCAAGCTGGTTGTCCAGGCTGGCAGCGACCGTCGACAGGGTGCTGCGGCTTTCAATCAGGCCTTGGCGGTTGTTCAGCGCACCGCCCAGGTCGAGGTCGATCTGCCGGGCACTGATCTGGCCGCCACCGTTGTCCAGGTCCTTGGCGGTGATGTCCAGGCCTTGCTGGGCAAAGACCGCGCCCTCACGGTTGTCGAGCAGGCCATCGACAGCGGTTTCAAGGGTAGCGGCGCCGTCGAGGGCAGACACGTGGCCAGCGCGGTTATCGAGGTTGGCCACCTTGAGGCTGAGGGGGCCCTGCTCGGCAATGATCTGCCCGTTCTGGTTGCTGGCATCGGCAGCCAGAACAAGCCTCAGGGCGCTCTTGGCCTGCAGCAGGCCGTTGGCGTTATCCAGGCTATCGGCATTGACCTGCAGGTCGGCTTCGCGGCTGAGGATCTCGCCGCCGTCGCTGTTTTGCACTTGGCCATCGGCGCTCACCAGCACCGAGTCGTTGGCCGCTATCCGGCCTTTCTGGCGGTTGTCCAACTCTTCGGTGAACAAGCGTAGCCACTGCTGGCTGGAGAGCTCACCGCCCTGGTTTTCAACCTTAGTGCTGCGCTTGAGCAGCAAGGGGCCAGCGGCGGACAGGGTGCCCTGGTTGTTGATCAAGCGCCCCAGCAGATCAAGCGTGACGGCGCCCTTGCCGGTGAAGGTGCCGTGGCTGTTGTCCAGGTCAGTGCCCATGAATGCCAGATCGCCGGCAGCATTAAGCGCGCCGCCCTGGTTACCCAGAGTGATGGCGTGCAGGGTCAGGCTGGCGGCGCTGTCGATGGAGCCGCCCTGGCTGTTGTCGAGGCTGGCGGCCTTGACGCTCAGGGTTTTCTGGCTGACCAGGGCTCCGCCCTGGTGATTGTTCAAGGCGTCGCTGAGCGTGATGTCGACAGCGCCCTTGAGGCTGGAGACGGTGCCCTTGTGGCTGTTGTTCAACCCCGTGCCATGCAGGGTCAGGCCCTGCCAGCCCGACAGCAGCCCGCCCTGGTTGTCCAGTTCGCCAGTGCCGGTGATCTCCAGGGTCTGTTGCGCCAGCACCACGCCGGTGAGGTTGTCCATACCGGCCAGCACCAGGGTGCTACGGCCTTGGCTCGACAGCTCGCCGCCGCTGTTGCCCAGGTGACCCAGGGTCGCGTTGAGGGAGCCCTGGCTGTTGATCAGGCCGCCCTGGCCGTTGAGTACCTGGTCGGCATTGAGTTGCAGGCGATCAGCGCTGAGCAGCCGGCCCCGGTTGCGATTGTCCAGGGTGCCGACGCTGACCGTCACCTGGCGCTGCCCACTCAGGGTACCGCCCTGGTTGTCCAGGCTCCGGGTTGCCGTGACCGTCAGATCACGGCTAGCCACCACGCTCTTGCCTCTGTTGTTAAGGGTCTGTGCAGTCAGCGTGACATCGCCGCTTAGGTTACGGCTGTTGTCGAGGTTGACCCCGGCTTCGATGATGCCGTGGTTGTTCAACTGCCCGCCGCTGCCGAGGTTGATGCGGTTTGCCGCCGCCAAGGTGCCGTGGTTGTTCAGCTCGCCCTGGGTGTGCACCTTGAGCTCGGTTCCGGCGTAGACCGCTCCCTGGGCATCGAGACTGCCGGCCTTGATCGCCACCGCGCCATGCTCCGCGGTGGCGTCCGTCATGCGCAACTGGCCATTGGCATCCAGTTGAATATCGCCCCCGCTGGCGATCAGCGTGCCGTCAAGTTTCACCCCCACACCCGCCTCGGTGCCCACCAGCTTGATGGCCCCGGCGTACATGCCGCCCAGGGCACTGCTGTCGATGGCCAGTTGCGGCGCGTCCGCCGGGTTCGCCGTCCGTGCCGTGGCGTTCAAGGTCTTGGCATCGACATCGTTGGCACCGGCGATCACCGCCAACTGCCGGGCCTGGATTTCAGCGTTGATCCTGGCGCTGCGGGTGATGATTTCGAACTGATCGATATTGCTCGCGTTAAGGCCCGCGCCTTCGATGGCGACGCTGCCCTGGTCCACCTGATAACGCTGGACCTGGCCATTTTCGATCACCGGCTTGCCGGTGGTCAGGGTGGCTTTCGGGGTGTTGATGAACCCGCAGCCGTTGCAGGTCACGCCGTAGGGGTTGGCGACAATCACATGGGCCGATTTCCCCGCCACTTCGGTGTAGCCCTTGAGCTGG
>NZ_JALQCX010000092.1:0-4367 GCF_023241665.1 Pseudomonas morbosilactucae
TATCCTCGACACTTCGTTGAACCCTGTGCCACAAGGTGCCAACCGGTGAACTGGTGCTCGGCGGCCTGGGCCTGGCCCGTGGTTACCATCGCCGTCCGGCGCTGACCGCCGAACGTTTTATCCCCGATCCTTTTGCCGAAGTACCGGGCAGCCGTTTGTACCGCACCGGCGACCTCGTCGTCCTATCGCGCCACGGGTGTAATTGGAATACAAGGGCCGAATCGACCATCAGGTGAAGATTCGTGGCCTGCGGTATCGACGCTGGGTGAAATCGAAGCGCGCTTGCTGGAGCAGGAAGCGGTACGCGAGACCGTGGTCCTGGCCCTGGAAGGGGTCGGAGGCCTGCAGTTGGTGGGTTATGTGGTGCCCAATGCGTTCAGCGCCGACGCCGATGTACAGGCTTCACTGCGTGAAGATCTGAAAGCGAAGCTGAAAGAAAACCTGCCGGACTACATGGTGCCGGCGCACCTGCTGTTCCTGGAAAACCTGCCGGTCACGCCGAACGGCAAGCTGGATCGCCGGGCCTTGCCGGCACCGGATGCCAGCCAGCTGCAGCAAGCCTATATTGCCCCGCAGAGCGAGCTTGAACAGCGTATTGCCAGCATCTGGCAGGACGTCCTGCGCCTGGAAAAAGTCGGAATCACCGATAACTTCTTCGAGTTGGGCGGTGACTCGATCATTTCCATTCAAGTGGTTAGCCGGGCTCGTCAGGCGGGAATCCGCTTTACTCCAAAAGAGCTTTTCCAGCATCAGACCGTCCAGGGTCTTGCCTCTGTGGCACAGATCGGGGGGGCGGTGCAGGTTATCGACCAGGGGCCGGTTATCGGGGAAGCGATCCTGTTGCCTTTCCAACAGGTGTTCTTCCATCAAGACATCCCTGAGCGTCATCACTGGAACCAGTCGGTTTTGCTTGAAACCGTGACAGCGTTGGATGCCGATCTTCTGGCTCAGGCCTTGCGGGCTTTACTGGTGCAGCATGATGCCCTGCGCTTTGGCTTCACCGAGCAGGCATCGGGCTGGCAGGCCACCTACTCGGCAATTGACGACATTCAGGATGTGCTTTGGCATCTGAACGTGACGGATAGCGCTGAGCTTGAGCGTCTTTGCGAAAAGGCCCAAGGCAGTCTGAACCTGTCACAGGGGCCGTTGCTGCGGGTGCTCCTTGCCGACATGGCCGACGGCACTCAACGCTTGCACCTGATCATTCACCACTTGGTGGTCGATGGCGTGTCCTGGCGGGTGCTGCTGGAAGATCTGCAAACCGCTTACCTTCAGTTGCAGCACGGCAAGCCAGTGACGCTGCCGGCCAAGACCAGTTCGGTCAAAGCCTGGGGCGAGCGTCTACAGGCTTATGCCAGCAGTAGCGCTTTGCACGATGAACTCGGTTTCTGGGCTGCCCAGTTGCAAGGTGTAGATACGCAACTGCCGTGCGATCGCGAACAGGCCAGCCTGCAAAACATCCATGCCGCCCATGCATTGACCTCTCTGTCCCAGTCATTGACGCAACAGTTGCTGCAACAGGCACCCGCCGCTTACCGGACTCAGGTCAACGACTTGCTGTTGACCGCTCTGGTTCGTGTCGTGGCACGCTGGACTGGAAATGCCGACACCCTGATCCAGATGGAAGGTCACGGTCGTGAGGACCTGTTCGATGATATTGACCTGACCCGCACCGTCGGCTGGTTTACCAGCCTGTTCCCGGCCCGGCTTACCGCGGCACCCACCCTGGGCGACTCAATCAAGCAGATCAAGGAGCAACTGCGGGCTATTCCGAACAAGGGCATAGGTTTTGGTGCCTTGCGTTATCTGGGGGATGAGGCTTCCCAGCAACTTCTGGCCGAGCTGGCTGTACCGCGTATTACCTTCAACTACCTGGGGCAGCTCGACGGTAATCTCGACGCTGATGAGGGCGCATTATTTTCTCCTGCCAAAGAGCATCGCGGTGCGGAGCAAAGTCTCAAGGCCCCACTGGATAACTGGCTGTCGATTAACGGCCAGGTTTTCAATGGCGAATTGAAGCTGGGCTGGACGTTCAGTCGCGAAATGTTCGATGAAGCGACCATTCAATGTTTGGCGGATGAGTATGCGGTGGAGCTTGCGGCCGTTATTGCCCACTGCTGCACCGACGGTGTGGCCAGCGTCACGCCTTCGGACTTTCCCCTGGCGAGCATGACTCAGGCACAACTCGATGAACTGCCTGTAGCAGCCAGACGTATCGAAAATATTTACCCGCTGTCGCCGATGCAGCAAGGCATGTTGTTCCACACCCTTTATGAGCAGGGGGCTGGCGACTACATCAACCAGTTGCGTGTGGATGTGACTGGGCTGGATGCCGAGCGCTTCCGCGCTGCGTGGCAGGCCACTGTGGACGTGCACGATATCTTGCGTACCAGCTTTGTGCTGGACGGCGAGTTGCAGCAGCCGTTGCAGGTTGTCCTTAAGCAGGTTGAACTGCCATTTGTGCAATACGACTGGCAAGCTCAGGCTAATCTTTCAGCCTCGCTGGAGCTGTTGTCTGAAACCGAGCGTCAGCCAGGCTTTGATCTTGCCAGCGCCCCCTTGCTCCGTCTGGCACTGGTTCGCACGGCGAAAGACACCCATCACCTGATCTACACCAGCCATCACATCCTGATGGATGGCTGGAGTAGTTCGCAGCTTCTGGGTGAAGTGCTTGAGCGTTACCGAGGGGAAACGCCTGCCGCGCAGGTTGGTCGCTACAGCGACTACATTGCTTGGTTGCAACGCCAGGACAAGCAGGCTGACCAGGCGTTCTGGGAAACGCAGTTGGCCGCCTTGGAAGAGCCGACGTTACTGGCCCAGGCGCTCGCCATGGAGGCTGAGAGTGGCAGTGGTCATGCCGAGTATTCGTGTCTGTTCGACGCTTCTCGTACCAAGCAACTGGGAGAGTTTGCCCGTCGGCATAAAGTCACGGCCAACACGCTGGTTCAGGCGGCCTGGCTATTGCTGTTGCAACGTTACACCGGTCAGGCCTCTGTGGCATTTGGTGCGACGGTGTCGGGTCGTCCTGCCGAGTTGAGGGGTGTTGAGCAACAGATCGGTCTGTTCATCAATACCTTGCCGATTGTGGCGACCTTGACTCCCGAACAGCCCGTGGCGGATTACCTGCAAGCCTTGCAGGCGCAGAACATCGCCTTGCGTGAGCATGAGCATTCGCCGTTATTCGATATTCAACGTTGGGCCGGGCGGGCAGGGGAATCGTTGTTCGATACCTTGGTGGTGTTCGAGAACTACCCGGTTTCCGAAGCGTTGAAGCACGGCGCTCCCGACGAGCTTCAGTTTGGTGAGTTGCTGAGCAGCGAGCAGACCAACTATCCGCTGACCCTGATTGTGAATCTGGGTGAAACCCTGTCATTGCAGCTCAGCTACGCCAGGTCCAGCTACAGCGAGCGCTTGATTGTCCAGTTGAGTGAACACCTGGATCTGTTGCTGACGGCGCTGGTCAACAGTGCCGAAGGCCAGTGTTTGAGCGAGCTGGATATGCTGGGTAGCCAGCGCCCGCTGATCCTGGCTGACTGGAACCCGCAACAAGCCGAATACCCGAGCAACCGTTGCATCCACGAGCGGATCACCGAGCAGGCTGAACGCTCGCCCCAGGCCATTGCCTTGAACTACGGCAGCGAGCACCTGACTTATCAGCAGCTCAACAGCCGAGCCAACCAGTTGGCCCACCGTCTGATCGAGTTGGGTGTGGGGCCGGAAGCCCGGGTGGGCCTGGCCACCGAGCGCTCGCTGGAGATGATCGTCGGCCTGCTGGCGATCCTCAAGGCCGGCGGCGCCTATGTGCCCCTGGACCCGGAGTACCCCGAAGACCGCCTGAGCTACATGATGCAGGACAGCGGCATTGCCTTGCTGTTGACCCAGCCTCATCTGCTGGAACGCTTGCCGGTTTTCGCAGGCCAGACCCTGTTGCTCGGCCAGGACCTGTCCGCCTACAGCACAGCCAATCCGGTGGTGCAGGTGGATCCGGCCAACCTGGCGTACATCATCTACACCTCCGGCTCCACCGGCATGCCGAAGGGCACGTTGTTGCCGCACCACAACGTCATGCGCCTGTTCCAGGCCACGGAGCACTGGTTCCACTTCGATGAAAAAGACGTCTGGACGATGTTCCACTCCTACGCCTTCGACTTCTCGGTGTGGGAGATCTTCGGTGCACTGATGTACGGCGGTCGCTTGGTGGTCGTGCCGTACCTGTCAGCCGCTCGCCGGAAGATTTCTACCAGTTGCTCTGCGACGAAACGTCACGGTGCTCAACCAGCCGCCGTCGGCATTCCGCCAGTGATGCATGTGGCCTGCGCCGCCGACCCGGCCGTTGCAGTCATCCTTGCCGTTACGACCGTGTTTGG
>NZ_JALQCX010000093.1:0-9853 GCF_023241665.1 Pseudomonas morbosilactucae
GGTTAGCCGCCATCAGGCCATGGATGGCCTGTGGCGGCGGCCAACGGATCAATGCCGGAGTGAGGGCATGCCGAGCCTAGGCGAGGCACCAAGTGGAGGGGTAAGAGCCTTTGGTTACTTTGGGCTCTTTCCAAAGTGACTCGCCGTAAGGGCGAAACCCTAAGTGGCCGTTACCGCAGGAATGGATATGTCCCCACCCCCCCTACTTATCCCATGTCCCCGGACACCCCCCACACCCCTCCATATTGGCATCCTGAAAATTCCCATAATGCTGCCGCGCCCCGCGCAAATCGGCCCGCTCCAGATTGCTCTCGCCCAGCTTGGCCTCTTGCAGATTGGCATCGCTCAGATTGGCCCCTTGCAGGTCGGCCTTGTTCAACCAGGCCATCTCCAGATCCGCCGCCTGCAGGTTGGCCCGGTGCAGCTTGGCTCCGGACAGCCGGGCAAACTGCAGATAGGCCGCGCTGAGGTTGGCGTTCTCGAATTGCGCGCCCTGGGCAAACAGGCCCCAACCCTGGATCGCCATCAACCGTGCACCACTGAAGTCGGCCAGGCGCAGGTTGCTCTGTTGCAGGCTGGCGCGGGTCAGGTTGGCGCCTTGCAGTTGGGCTTTTTCCAGGTTGGCCAGGTCCAGTCGGGCATGCCGCAGATCGGCATTGCGCAGGTTGGCGCCGCTGAGGTTCATATTGCGCAGGTCCTGATTGCTCAGGTTGGCGCCTTGCAGGTTGGCGCCGGGGCATTGGCTGTGTTCGGCGATGGTGCAGCCGTTGACGATCAATGGCGCGTCGTCGCCATCGTCGGCGTGGGCCAGGGACAGGCTCAGCAAGAGCAGCAAAGGCAGGTATTTCATGGCCGGTGTCTCCTTGTGTGGCGGGCCGCTTGCGTGGCCAGCCAGCGCCTGCGGGAGGATGCCCGTTGCAGGCGCCGGCTGGCCGGCGAAGGAGGGTGATCAGCGTTTTGCGGTCGGGTTATCCCAGCTCGGGATCTTGAACACCCAGAACGAACCGCCTTGCGCCACCGGCTTGGTCAGCTCGGCCATGTCGCCGCCCCACAGTGGCACCGCGCCGCCGTAGCCCACGGTCACGCCGATGTACTGCTCGCCATCTTGTTCCCAGGTGATCGGTGGCGAGACGATGCCGCTGCCGGTCTGGAATTTCCACAGCTCCTTGCCGGTCTTGGCGTCGAAGGCCTTGAAGAAGCCGTCGCCGGTGCCGGTGAACACCAGGTTGCCCTTGGTCGCCAAGACGCCAGCCCACAGTGGCAGCTGTTCCTTGTGCTCCCAGACCACCTTGCCGGTGGTGGGGTTCATCGCCCGCAGGGTGCCGACGTGGTCGTCATACATGCGTTTGATGCGAAAGCCCATGCCCAAGTACGCCGAGCCTTTTTTGTAGTTCACTTCCTCGGTCCAGTACTCCTCTTTCCACTGGTTGCCGGGGATGTAGAACAGGCCGGTGTCTTGGCTGTAGGCCATGGGGTTCCAGTTTTTGCCCCCCAGGAACGGCGGCGAGACTTCCACCGGCTTGCCCTTGGTCTCACCCGGCAACGGCTTGGCCGGACGCTGGCCTTCGTTCTCTACGGGGCGACCGGTCTTCAGGTCGATGTGGCTGGCCCAGGTGATGTTGTCGACGAAGGGGAAGGCGTTCTGCAGTTTGCCGTTGTTGCGGTCCACCACGTAGAAGAAACCGTTGCGGTCGGCGTGACCGGTGGCCTTGACCACCTTGCCGTCCTTGTCCTTGTAGTCGAACAGCACCAGCTCGTTGTTGCCGGAGAAGTCCCAGGCATCGTTCGGCGTGTGCTGGTAGAACCATTTGACCTCGCCGGTGCTCGGGTCGACGCCGACCTGGCCCGAGGTGTAGAGGCTGTCGTAGTCGTGGGGGTTGCCGTCTTTCGAGGTCCGCGCCCAGGTGTTCCAGGGGCCCGGGTTGCCGGCGCCGACGATGATGGTGTTGGTCTCGGCATCGAAGCTGGCGCTCTGCCAAGGGGCACCGCCGCCATGGCTCCAGGCCTCGACCTTGCCGGTTTCGGTGGTTTTGTCATCGGGCCAGGACGGCGCCTTGACGTCGCCGGTGGTGGTGCTGTCCTTGCCGTTGAGGCGGCCCATGTGGCCTTCGACGAACGGCCGCATCCACACTTCTTCACCGGTGTCCGGGTCACGGGCGAACAGCTGGCCGACCACGCCGAATTCGTCGCCGGAGCTGCCGTGAATCAGCAGCACCTTGCCGCTGGTCTTGTCTTTGATCAGCACCGGGGCGCCGGTCATGGTGTAGCCGGCGGCGTGGTCACCGAACTTCTTGTTCCACACCACTTTGCCGGTGTTTTTATCCAGGGCGATGACCCGGGCGTCGAGGGTGCCGAAGTAGATCTTGTCGCCGTAGATTGCCGCACCGCGGTTGACCACGTCGCAGCACGGACGAATGTTGTCCGGCAAGCGGTGGTTGTAGGTCCACAGGCGTTTGCCGGTCTTGGCGTCCAGGGCGAATACCCGCGAGTAGGAACCGGTGACGTAGACCACACCGTCGCTGACGATGGCCTGGGATTCCTGGCCGCGCTGTTTCTCGTCGCCGAACGAGTAGGACCACGCCGGGGTCAGCTTGAACACGTTCTTGTCGTTGACCTGGGCCAGGGGGCTCCAGCGCTGAGCATTGGTGCCCATGCCGTACTGCAGCACGTCCTTGGTGGTCAGGTGGTCGTTGGCGATGTCTTCCCAGGTGACGTTTTTGGTGGCAGGTGCCGCCGGGGCGGAGGCAGCAACGGCGGCCGAGGTCAGCGACAGGCTGCTGACCAGCAAAAAAGCCTGCACGGCCAGGGTCAGGGGAGAAAGGGCGGGTAGCGATCTTATTGTCATGTTTGCAGTTCCCAGTGGAGGTTTTGGCCTGCATAGGGTGGGTCGCCGAGGGGTTTTCGAGATACGGAAAATGTCCCGCCCTTGCCGGGAATAGTTCCCAGGCGGCACCTGATTTAGGCCCTCGCCACAAGCCCTACTACCAAGGGAGTAGGGCCCGGCCACCAAAGCAGCATACGGCTGGCGCGGGGCTGTTCCTAAGATGGCGGCATAGCCTCTGTAGAGAGGTTCTGCGTGCAATCTTGAGGGCATAACAATGACAACAAAACGCAACGCCTTGCTCGCTGTAGGGCTGCTGACCGGTCTGCTGGGCGCCGGTGCTGTATGGGCCCATGGCAACGTGGTGCCCCAGGCGGTGGAAACCAAAGGCCTGACGCCCGTCAAGGATGCCGGCGTGACCCTGGACGCCGACGGCTGGGCGGCGGTCAACCCGTACCGCACCACGGCCGAACATGACAAAGCCGTGGAAATCGGCGCCTCGGCCTACAACCAGAACTGCGCGGCCTGCCATGGCCTGGAAGCCAAGTCCGGCGGTATCGCCCCGGACCTGCGCATGCTCGATGTGGGCGAGGCCGGTGATGAATGGTTCGTCGAGCGGGTGCGCCACGGTGCCGTGCGCGACGGTCGGGTGTACATGCCGAAAATGGCCGACTACCTGAGCCAGGAAGCGCTCTGGGCGGTCCGTACTTACCTGGACAGCGTGCACGTCGAGGAGTGATCGCCATGCGTCTGTTCGCCGTGCTCTTGAGTGGCCTGCTGCTGTGCTGCCAGGCGGTGCAGGCGCAGGTACGCACCTACGATGAAATGATCGCCGAGGGCGAGTTGAAGGTGGCGGTCTACAAGGATTTCGCCCCCTACAGTTTCGAAGACCAGGGCCAGGCCCGGGGCGTCGACGTGGAGCTGGCGCAGGCCCTGGCCAAGGCCATGGGTGTGCGCCTGCAACTGATCTGGGCGCCGCCCGGCGAGAAGCTCGACGACGACCTGCGGGACTACATCTGGCGCGGCAGCCAACTGCGCAACCAGCAGTTGGCCGACCTGATGATGCGCGTGCCCTACGACCACGACTACGCGCAAAAACGCAATGAACTGGGCGAGCTCAACAACGACCACGTGGTGATGTTCGGGCCGTATCAGCGCGAGTGTTGGCAGGTGGCGTATGACACCCGGCGCTTGGCCTCCGTGGCCAGTGTCGCGGTGTTCCAGGAGCACCCCATCGGCGTCGAAGTGGACAGCGTGCCGTCCTTCTACCTGACCTCGGTGTTCAACGGCATGCTCAGTGCCAAGACCCATCATTACCCCAGCGTCAACCAGGCCTTTGCGGCGATGAAGGCCGGTGAGGTGGACGCGGTAATGGCCATGCGTGGCGAGATCGACTGGCAAGTGCATGAGGCCGCCGACCCGCAACTGGCCCTGGCAGAAAACGCCTACCCGAACATGGGCAAGCAACTCTGGGAGATCGGCATGGCGGTGCACGAAAGCAATCGCCAGCTGGCCTACGCCGTGGAAGAGGCCCTGGAAGGGCTGATCCGCGACGGCACCGTCAAGACCCTCTACGCCGGCTACGGCCTGCGTTACGAAGTACCGGAGATGTATCAATAGGAGCGCGGGATGAACTGGCGAGCGAGTTGCCTGCTGGCCTGCTGGTTGCCCTTGGCAGCCCAGGCGGCGCAGGTGGAGCCGGGGCGCGACCCGGTGCCTTCGGTGATGTGGGCCTTCTACCACAAGCAGATGCTCGGCGACGGGCCCTTTGTCTTTGATGAGCGGGTCAAGGTGCTGGCGCCGCCGTTTGCCGAAGATGCGCGCCAGGTGCCCCTGGAGATCGATGCCCGGGCTTTCACCGGCGAGGTGGTGAAGATCCTCGCCTGGGCCGAGCTCAACCCGCTGCCGAAGATCGTCGATTTCCAGCCGGGGGAGCGGGTGCTGCCGTGGTTGTCGATCCGCATCCGTATCGAGCAGGCCACGCCCCTGCGGGCGGCCGTGCTGACCCGCGACGGGGTCTGGCACGTGGGCTCGACCCTGATCGACGCCGCCGGCGGGGGCTGCACTGCGCCCAGCGTGGTGCGCACCCAGCCGGGTTGGGAGGAACACATCGGCGAGGTACTGGGCGGGCGTTACCCCCGTGGCGACAGCAGCCGCCTGCGGGTGCAGGTGGCCCACCCGATGGACAACGGCATGGTCAGCGGCATTCCTGAATTCTTCCTCAACCACGCCGAACTGCGGGACGCCGACGACCAGGTGCTGGCGCGGCTGGAGCTGTTCCCGGCGGTCAGCGAAAACCCCAACCTGGGGTTCGACATCCAGGGCCCCGGGCAAACCCGCTTGCTGTTGCGCGACAACAGCGGCAACGAGTTTGCCGCGACGCTGCCCTGACCCTTCTCATTCAACCAGGAGCGCGCCATGCGCTGGATATTGCTGTTGTGCGCGTGCCTGGCCTGGCCGGCCTGGGCTGAACTGGATTATCAACTCAAGCCCCGGCAGATCGCCGAGGGCACCTGGCTGCTGGAAGGCAGCACCGACAATTTCGCCAAGGCCAACGGCGGCAATATCGTCAACACGGCGTTTATCGTCACCGACAGCGGCGTGGTGGTGATCGACAGCGGGCCATCGAAGCGCTACGGCGAGGCCCTGCGCCAGGCCATTGCCGCGACCACCGACAAGCCGGTGATCCAGGTGCTGCTGACCCACCATCACCCTGACCATGTGCTGGGCAACCAGGCCTTCAGCGACGTACCCATCGGCGCCCTGGCCGGCACCACCGACCTGCTGCGGCAACAGGGCGATGCCATGGCCGAGAACATGTACCGCATGGTCGGCGACTGGATGCGCGGCACCGAGGTGGTGTTGCCGACCCAGGTCCTGGAACCCGGCACCCTGAGCATCGGCGGGCACTCGTTGCGCCTGCTGGGGCTGGGCGGGCATACCGGGGCGGACCTGGCGAT
Source organism: Pseudomonas morbosilactucae (assembly GCF_023241665.1). NCBI lineage: Bacteria > Pseudomonadati > Pseudomonadota > Gammaproteobacteria > Pseudomonadales > Pseudomonadaceae > Pseudomonas > Pseudomonas morbosilactucae. The sequence continues at coordinate 5,782 of NZ_JALQCX010000093.1, forward strand.
CTTCGATGAACAGACCGGGGTGCTGTTTGCCGGTGACCTGGTGTTTTACCAGCGCGCCCTGACCACCCCCAACAGCCCCGGGCTGGATGTCTGGCTCAAGGACCTGGACACTTTGCAGGGCCTGCCCTGGAAACAGATCGTCCCCGGCCACGGGCCGGTGGCCAGCGACGCCGCGCCCTTTGCCCAGATGCGCGACTACCTGGGTTGGCTCGACCAACTGATGCGCGACGGCGCCGCCCGGGGCGACGACATGACCGAGATGATCCGCACCCCGATCCCCGACCGTTTCGCCGGCATCAGCCTGACCCGCTACGAGCTGATCCGCAGCGTCAGTCATCTCTATCCGCGCTACGAACGCCAGCGCCTGCAGCGCCTCGACGGCCACTGACCTTTGTGGCGAGGGAGCTTGTGGGGGTAGGAGCCGGCTTGCCGGCGAAGGCGATCTTGCGGGCCCCTTCGCTGGCAAGCCAGCTCCTACAGTGCGGGGGCATGGCGTCTTCTTGCCGCTCGCCACTTGCCGCTTGCCGCTGCTCCTCCCCCTACCAATGAACTAGAAAACTCCGCATTGCGGGCAATTGTTGGCGAGGGGGCAGGGACTAAAAATCGGCGGCAGACCGGGAAAATTTCCCGGGTACAACAAAAACCGCAGAGGTAGCCGTCATGACTCACCCTTCTCGTCGCCAACCCTGGGCCCTTAGCCTGTTGCTCAGCGCGATGCTGCTGTCCGGTTCGGCCCTGGCCGCTGTCACCGATCAAGAGATTCTCCAGGACCCGAAAAACCCGGAGCAGATCGTCACCAACGGCCTGGGCGTCCAGGGTCAGCGCTACAGCCCCCTGGATACCCTCAACGTCGATAACGTCAAGGAGCTGCGGCCGGTCTGGGCCTTCTCCTTCGGCGGCGAGAAGCAGCGTGGCCAGCAGGCCCAGCCGCTGATCAAGGATGGGGTGATGTACATGACCGGTTCCTACTCCCGGGTGTTCGCCGTGGACGCGCGCACCGGCAAGAAACTCTGGCAGTACGACGCGCGCCTGCCGGATGACATCCGCCCCTGCTGCGACGTGATCAACCGTGGCGTGGCGCTGTACGGCGACCTGGTGTTCTTCGGCACCCTGGACGCCAAGCTGGTGGCCCTGAACAAAGACACCGGCAAGGTGGTGTGGAGCAAGAAAGTCGCGGACCACAAAGAAGGCTATTCCATCAGCGCCGCGCCCATGGTGGTCAACGGCAAGCTGATCACCGGGGTGGCCGGCGGCGAGTTCGGCGTGGTGGGCAAGATCGAAGCCTACGACCCGAAAAACGGTGACCTGCTGTGGACCCGGCCCACCGTGGAAGGCCACATGGGTTACGTCTACAAGGACGGCAAGGCGATCGAGAACGGCATCTCCGGCGGCGAGGCGGGCAAGACCTGGCCCGGCGACCTGTGGAAGACCGGCGGTGCGGCGCCGTGGCTCGGCGGTTACTACGACCCGGAAACCAACCTGCTGCTGTTCGGCACCGGCAACCCGGCGCCGTGGAACTCCCACCTGCGCCCGGGCGACAACCTGTATTCCTCGTCGCGTCTGGCGCTGAACCCGGACGACGGCACCATCAAATGGCATTTCCAGAGCACCCCCCACGACGGTTGGGACTATGACGGCGTCAACGAGCTGATTTCCTTCAACTACAAGGAAGGGGGCAAGGAGATCAAGGCCGCCGCCACCGCCGACCGTAACGGCTTCTTCTATGTGCTGGACCGCACCAACGGCAAGTTCATCCGCGGCTTCCCGTTTGTCGACAAGATCACCTGGGCCACCGGCCTGGATAAGAATGGCCGGCCGATCTACAACGAAGCCAGCCGTCCCGGCGCGCCGGGCAGCGAAGCCAAAGGCACCTCGGTGTTCGTCGCCCCGGCGTTCCTTGGCGCCAAGAACTGGATGCCCATGGCCTACAACCGCGACACCGGGCTGTTCTACGTGCCGTCCAATGAATGGGGCATGGACATCTGGAACGAAGGCATCGCCTACAAGAAGGGCGCAGCGTTCCTCGGCGCGGGCTTCACCATCAAGCCGCTCAACGAGGACTACATCGGCGTACTGCGGGCCATCGACCCGGTCACGGGCAAGGAAGTCTGGCGCCACAAAAACTTCGCGCCGCTGTGGGGCGGGGTGCTGACCACCAAGGGCAACCTGGTGTTCACCGGCACGCCTGAAGGCTTCCTCCAGGCGTTCAACGCCAAGACCGGCGAAAAAGTCTGGGAGTTCCAGACCGGCTCCGGCGTCCTGGGTTCGCCGATCACCTGGGAAATGGACGGCGAGCAATATGTGTCGGTGCTCTCCGGCTGGGGCGGCGCGGTGCCGCTGTGGGGCGGCGAAGTGGCCAAGCGGGTCAAAGACTTCAATCAGGGCGGGATGCTTTGGACCTTTAAGTTGCCGAAGGCGTTGGTGAAGTAGTAGCGAGCGGCAAGTGGCGAGCTTCAAGCTTCAAGCTTGCCGCTCCAAGCTCGCAACTGGGCCGCGAGCGGCCCCCCCCTACTACCAAATGACGAGAGCCCCCCCTGCCAACGGCGCATTCGTCTGGCACGCGGGGCTCTCTACCATCGGTCTATCGCCTGCCGAATAACAGGCATCGACCCAAGCAGAGGCTCAGCATGATCTACGCACAACCCGGAACCCCAGGCGCCGTCGTGTCGTTCAAACCACGCTACGGCAATTACATCGGCGGTGAGTTTGTCGCGCCGGTGAATGGCCAATACTTCACCAACACCACGCCGGTCACCGGCGAGGTGATTGCCGAGTTCCCCCGTTCCAGCGCCGAAGACGTCGACAAGGCCCTGGACGCTGCCCACGCCGCAGCCGATGCCTGGGGCAAGACCTCGGTCCAGGATCGCTCCCTGGTGCTGCTGAAAATCGCCGACCGCATCGAGCAGAACCTGGAGATCCTGGCGATTGCCGAGACCTGGGACAACGGCAAGGCCGTGCGCGAAACCCTCAACGCCGACGTGCCCCTGGCCGCCGACCATTTTCGTTACTTCGCCGGCTGCATCCGTGCTCAAGAGGGCAGCAGCGCCGAGATCAACGAACACACTGCCGCCTATCACTTCCACGAGCCCTTGGGCGTGGTCGGGCAGATCATCCCGTGGAACTTCCCGCTGCTGATGGCCGCCTGGAAACTCGCACCGGCCCTGGCCGCCGGTAACTGCGTGGTGCTCAAGCCGGCCGAGCAGACGCCGCTGTCGATCATGGTGTTTGCCGAGCTGGTCAACGACCTGCTGCCGCCGGGCGTGCTGAACATCGTCCAGGGCTTTGGTCGCGAGGCCGGCGAGGCCCTGGCCACCAGCAAGCGCATCGCCAAGATCGCCTTCACCGGTTCCACCCCGGTGGGTTCGCACATCATGAAATGCGCGGCCGAGAACATCATTCCGTCCACCGTGGAACTGGGCGGCAAGTCGCCGAACATCTTCTTCGAAGACATCATGCAGGCCGAGCCGCAGTTCATCGAAAAGGCCGCCGAAGGCCTGGTGCTGGCGTTCTTCAACCAGGGTGAAGTGTGCACCTGCCCGTCCCGGGCGCTGGTCCAGGAATCCATCTACGAGCCGTTCATGGCCGAGGTGATGAAGAAGATCGTCAAGATCAAGCGCGGCAACCCGCTGGACACCGAGACCATGGTCGGCGCCCAGGCGTCCGAGCAGCAGTACGACAAGATTCTGTCTTACCTGAAGATTGCCCAGGAGGAGGGCGCCGAGCTGCTCGCGGGCGGTGCCGCCGAGCGTCTGGAGGGTGACCTGTCCAGCGGTTATTACATCCAGCCGACCCTGCTCAAGGGCCACAACAAGATGCGCGTGTTCCAGGAAGAAATCTTCGGCCCGGTGGTGGGCGTGACCACCTTCAAGGACGAGGCTGAAGCCCTGGCCATCGCCAATGACACCGAGTTTGGTCTGGGTGCCGGCCTGTGGACCCGCGACATCAACCGCGCCTATCGCATGGGCCGGGCGATCAAGGCCGGGCGTGTGTGGACCAACTGCTATCACCTGTACCCGGCGCACGCGGCGTTCGGCGGCTACAAGAAATCCGGTGTGGGTCGCGAGACTCACAA
>NZ_JALQCX010000094.1:0-24104 GCF_023241665.1 Pseudomonas morbosilactucae
CCAGCGATCGCGGTCGCAAGGTTGGTGCCGGGCTCGAGGGCCCAATCGCCGGCGAGCCGGCTCCGACAAAAGGTCTCGGTGAGCCTGGGCGGGTTGTAGGAGCTGGCTTGCCAGCGATCGCGGTCGCAAGATCGGCGCCGGGCTCAAGGGCCCAATCGCCGGCAAGCCGGCTCCTACAAAGGGGCGCGGTGAACCTGGCAGGTTGTAGGAGCTGGCTTGCCAGCGATTGCGGTCGCAAGATCGGCGCCGGGCTCAGGGCCTCATCGCCGGCGAGCCGGCTCCTACAAGGTGGCGAGTGCGGTGGGTTAGCGGCCACCGCCGAGGTCGATAAAGCTGCCGGTGGAATAGGAGGCTTTGTCGGAGAGCAGCCAGATGATCGCTTCGGCCACCTCATCCGGGCGACCGCCGCGGCCCATGGGGATGGCGCCTTCCAGCTTGGTGACGCGGTCGGCGTCGCCGCTCAGGGCGTGGAAGTCGGTGTAGATGTAGCCCGGGCGCACGCCGTTGACGCGGATGCCTTCACCGGCCAGTTCCTTGGACAGGCCGATGGTGAAGGTGTCCAGGGCCCCCTTGGAAGCGGCGTAGTCGACGTACTCACCCGGCGAACCCAGGCGTGCCGCCACCGAAGACACGTTGACGATGCTGCCGCCCTGCCCGCCGTGGCGCGGCGACATGCGCAGCACCGCATGCTTGGCACAGAGGATCGGGCCGAGCACGTTGGTCTTGAGGATTTTCTGGATCCGGAATTCGGACATTTCATCGAGCCGCGACTTATGCCCCACGGTCCCGGCATTGTTGACCAGGGCCGTGACCCGCCCCAGTTCGGCATCGACCTCGTTGAACAGGCCGATCACCTCATCCTCGATGCTCACGTCGGCGCGCACGGCAATGCCCTGGGCGCCCAGCTCGCGCACCTGGCCGAGGACCTTGAGCGCCGACGCTTCGTCAGCCTGATAGTTGATACAAACACGGTAGCCCTGCTGCGCCGCCAGCAACGCCGTCGCCGCGCCGATACCCCGCCCGCCACCGGTGATAACGATGACTTTGTCCATACTGCCCACTCCCTTGCTGATCATGTGAACGCCAGCCATTAAACACGCTGCGGCCAGGGATGAATACTGTGGGCGTAGCTTAGCCGAGCGCTTTGAGCTGATGGATATCCTGCATGAAACGCTCGGCCGGCAATGGATGGCCGAGGAAATAGCCCTGCAGCGAATCGCAGCCCAACTGGGTGAGGAAACTCTGCTGCATGCCGGTTTCCACCCCCTCGGCAACGATGCGCAAGCCCAGGGCCTGGCCCAGGGCGACGATGGCCGAGACGATCGCCGCATCATCGCTGTCGTGTTCCAGGTCACGGACAAAACCACGGTCGATCTTCAACTCGTTGGCCGGCAAGCGCTTGAGGTACATCAGGCTCGAATACCCGGTGCCGAAGTCGTCGATGGACAGGTCCACGCCCATGTCCGCCAGTTGCTGCAGCACCGTCATGCTCGCATCGGCATCGCTCATGGCGGTGGTTTCGGTGATTTCCAGGGTCAGGTTGTTGGCCGGCAGCTTATAACGCTCCAGGGCCATGGCCACGCTGTCGACCAGGCCGGCATGGCAGAACTGCAGGGCCGAGAGGTTCACCGCGATGCGCCAGTCGGTGTAGCCCAGGACGTACCATTCGCGCATCTGCCGGCAGGCCTCATTGAGCACCCACTCGCCGATAGGGATGATCAGCCCGGTCTTCTCCGCCAGCTCAATGAACTTGTCCGGCAACAGCAGGCCGTGTTGCGGGTGCTGCCAGCGCAGCAACGCCTCGGCGCCCACCGGCTGGCCGTTGCCGGCGGCGAACTTGGGTTGGTAGTACAGCTGGAACTCGTTGTGTTCCACGGCATTGCGCAAATCCTGCAACAGCTGCAACTGGCGCCGGGCATTATTGTTCATCGTTGCATCGAAAAACCGATAGCCGTTCTTCCCTGCGCCCTTGGCGTGGTACATCGCCGCGTCAGCGTTCATCAGCAACTCATGGGCGCTGTGGCCGTTGCCCGGGTACAGGGCGATGCCAATGCTGGCGCTGATCTGCAGCTCATGCTCGGCCACGCGGAACGAACGTGACACCAGGGCCACCTGGCGCGAGGCCAGGCGCTGGGCGTCGTCCGGCTCGACCAGTTGCACCAACAACACGAACTCATCGCCGCCGATCCGCGCCAGGGTGTCTTCGCTGCGCAGGTCTTCACGCAGGCGCAGGGCCACTTCCCGCAGCAACAGGTCGCCCATGTGATGGCCAAAGGCGTCGTTGACCGGTTTGAAGCCGTCCAGGTCGATAAACATCAAGGCAAAACAACCGCTCTGCCCGGCCACTCGGTGCATGGCCTGGTCGATGCGCTCGGCCAGCAGCACCCGATTCGGCAAGCCGGTCAGGGTGTCGTGCAGGGCCAGTTGGGTCAGTTCTTTGTTGGCCTCGGTGAGGGACTGGGCCAGCACCGCGGTGCGCGCTTCCAGGCGCGCATCGAGCACCGAGGTCAGCAAGGCGATGATCAGCACCGCCAGGGTGGTGATCAGCACCAGGTTATCCAGGCCCTTGCCGTTCAGGCCATTACCCAGGGCGCCGCAGAAACTGTCATCGGCAAAGCGCGCAGCGGCCATGCCGGTGTAATGCATGCCGACGATGGCGAAGCCCATGATGACCGCTGCACCGCCACGGACCAGGCGCACATAGGGGGTGTTCTGACGCAGGCGGAAGGCGATCCACAGCGCCGCGGCCGAGGCGCTGACGGCAATCAGCAGGGAGGCACTGAACAGCGTGGGGTCATAGTCGATGCCCGGCTGCATGCGCATGGCCGCCATGCCGGTGTAGTGCATGCCGCTGATGCCGGTGCCCATGATCAGCGCCCCAAAGGCCAGTTGCCACAGGGGCAGTTGGGCCTGGCTCACCAGCCACAGGGCAAAACCGCAGGAAAGAATCGAGATCAGCAACGACAGGCCGGTGAGCGTCACGTCGTAGGCCAGTTCGATGGGCAGGTCGAAGGCCAGCATGCCGATAAAGTGCATGGACCATACGCCGACGCCCATGGCCAGGGCGCCGCCGGCGGTCCACAGAGGCACGGCGCGGCCTTTGGCGGTGGCGATGCGACCGGTGAGATCAAGAGCGGTGTATGACGCGAGGATCGCTACAAACAGCGAAATCAGCACCAGCGAGGGGGAGTAACTGCCGAGGAGCATGGGAAATCTCTAGCGTAAGGCCAGCATCCCAGCGTGGCGTAAAAATGGGACGATTGTACTGATTGCCACAAAGAACGCACTCAGAAAATTAGCAAAAAGCCATCATTCAATAAAAAGGGCTGGATCCGCCCCCCACTCCCTTCCTGCAACCCCCGGGAACAGGGCACGAACCGCCCGTCGCTAATACTTCAAGGCTGCTCGGGGGGCTGCAACTGACCATCCCAGCCACCGCCCAGGGCGGCGATCAACTGCACGCTGGCCAGCAGCCGGCTTTGCAGCAGGCTCAAGACGCTGCGCTCGTTGCTCAGGGCCGTGGCCTGCACGTTGACCACGTCCAGGTAGGCGATCAGCCCGGCCTTGTACTGGTTTTCGGTCAGGCGCAGGGATTCCCGAGCCGCTTCCAGCGCCTCCTGGCGCACCCCGGCTTCGTCCTCCAGGACCTTGAGCTGGACCATGTAGTTCTCCACCTCACGGAAACCGTCGAGCACGGTCTGCCGGTACTTGGCCACGGTCTGGTCGTAGGCCGCCTCGCTGCGATCGACTTCCGCCGAGCGCTGGCCGCCGTCAAACAGGGTCATGGCGAGCTTGGGCCCCACCGACCAGAAGCGGTTCGGCAGGCTGATCCAGTCGGCGTAGGTGCTGCTGCTGTAGCCACCGGCCAGGCTCAGGCTCAAGTCCGGGTAATAGGCGGCCTTGGCCACGCCGATGTTGGCGTTGGCAGCGATCACCGAGCGCTCCGCCGAGGCGATGTCCGGGCGCCGCTCCAGCAGTTGCGACGGCAGGCTCAGGGGCACAGGCGGCAGGGCCGGGATGCTCTGCACCTCGGCCAGGCTGAACTCCGCCGGCGGCAGGCCGATCAGCACGGCGATGGCATTCTCCAGTTGGGCGCGCTGCCAGATCAGGTCGATCAAGTCGGCCTGGGTGCTTTTCAGTTGGGTTTGCGCCTGGGCCACCGCGTCCTTGCCGGAGACCCCGGCCTGGTACTGGTTCTGGGTCATGGTCAGGGAACGCTGGTAGGCCGCTACTGTGGCGTCCAGCAAGCGCTTTTGCTCATCGATGACCCGCAGTTGCAGGTAGTTCTGCACCAACTCCGACTGCTGGCTCAGGCGCATGGCCGCCAGGTCGGCAAAGCTCGCCTCGGCACTGGCTTCATCAGCCTCCAGGCCCCGGCGCAGCTTGCCCCAGATGTCCGCTTCCCAACTCACGCCCAACTGGGCGTTGTAGGTGTCGCGAATGCCACTGCTGGAGCTGCTCAGCCCCGAACTGCTGCTGCCGGTGCCTTGGCTGGCCCGGGTTTTCCCGGCGCTCAGGTCCACCGAGGGCAGGAACGCGCCCCGGGCACTGCGCACCAGCGCCCGCGCCTGGCGGTACTGGGCTTCGGACTGGGCCACGGTCTGGTTGGCACTGTTGAGTTTGTCGATCAGGCCGTTGAGCTGCTGGTCGCCATACAGCTCCCACCAGGCGCCACGGGCCAGGGAATCGCTGGGGTTGGCCTGGCGCCAGCCCTGGGCTTCCTTGTACTGGGCCGGTTCAGCCACGCCGGGCCGCTGGTAATCCGGGCCGATGGCGCAAGCACTGAGCAACAGCAGGCTCAGGCTCAGGCTCAACAACCGCGAACCACGGCTCATGGCCAGCGTCAGCACGGACGGCGCGGGAAGGTTGCGGGAGGAACGGTCAGTCATAGCGGCGTTTCCAGAGCAGCATCGGTACGGACCCCACGCCAGTGGTTGAAACTGTGGCGCAGGCGATCGAGATAGAGGTAGACCACCGGGGTGGTGTAGAGGGTCAGGATCTGGCTGAACACCAGGCCGCCAATAATGGTCAGGCCCAGGGGCTGGCGCATTTCCGCGCCTTCGGCGCTGCTCAGCAACAGGGGCAAGGCCCCGAGGATCGCCGCCAGGGTGGTCATGAGGATCGGTCGCAGACGCTGCAGGCAGGCGCTGCGGATTGAATCCAGCGGGCTCAGGCCCTGGTGCCGTTCCAGTTGCAGGGCCAGGTCGATCATCAAGATGGCGTTTTTCTTCACCACGCCGATCAGCAGAAACAGCCCGAGCAGGGAAATCAGGCTGAACTCGCCGCCCAGGGCGTAGATCGAGAGCAAGGCGCCGACACCGGCCGACGGCAAGGTGGAGAGAATGGTCAGCGGGTGGATGTAGCTTTCGTACAGCACCCCCAGCACCAGGTACACCGCCAACAGCGCACCCAGGATCATGAACGGCTGGCTTTTCTGGGTGGCGGCGAAGGCGTCGGCGGTGCCGGCCATTTTGACGATCACGTCTTCGGGCATGCCCAGCTTGGCAATCGCCCGCTCGATGGCGGCCGTGCCCTGCTCCACCGTCACCCCTTCGGCCATGTCGAAGGAAATGCTCTCCGAGGCGAACTGCCCCTCGTGGCTGACCCGGTCGTCTTCCAGGCTATTTTCATAGTGGGCAAAGGTCGACAGCGGAATCCGCGCCCCGGCCGAGGTAATCACTTGCACCTGTTTCAGGGTGATCGGGTCCCGGGCGTATTTGGGGTTGACCTCCATCACCACCTGATACTGGTTCAGGCTGTCGTAGATGGTGGAGATCTGCCGCTGGCTGTAGGCGTTGTTCAGCACCGCAGTGACCATGTTCATGTCCACCCCCAGGCGTTTGGCCTGGTCGCGATCCACCACCAGGGTCACTTGCTGGGCGCCGCTGCCCTCCCGCGCATCGATGGCGGTCAGCTCGGGCAAGGCTTTCAGGGCCGCGACCACTTTCGGGTACCACTCGCGCAACGAGCCCAGGTCACCGCTTTGCAGGATGTAGGAATACTGCGAGGTGGTCTGCTCGCGGCCGCCGCCGAACTGCAGGTCCTGGTCGGCCATCAGCATCAACTGGGCCCCGGGGACCTTGGGCATGTTCTTGCGCAGGCGCTCGATGACCTTCTGCGCCGACAGGTTGCGTTCCTTGATCGGCTTCAGGCGCACCAGCATAAAGGCGTTGTTGGTGCCGTTGCTGCCGCCGATAAAGCCGGCCACGCTTTCCACCGCCGGGTCCTTGAGCACGGCGCGGCGGAAGGTTTCCATCTTCGGCTGCATGACGCTGAACGACAGGCCGTCGTCGCCGCGGATAAAGCCCGTGAGCTGGCCGGTGTCCTGCTGCGGCAGGAAGGTCTTGGGCACCACCACGTACAGCGCCACATTGACGCCCACCGTCAGCAACAGGCTGAGCAGGGTCAGGCGCCGATGGCGCAGCACCCAGTCCAGGCTGCTGGCGTACTTGGCCACCATCCAGTCATTGGCCTGGCGACTGCGCCGTTGCAGGGCGTTTTCCACCCCGGGGGTCTGCGGCTTGAGCCAGCGCGCACAGAGCATCGGGGTCAGGGTCAGGGACACCACCAGCGAGACGACGATGGCCGCCGCCAGGGTGATGGAGAACTCGCGGAACAGGCTCTCGATCAACCCGCCCATAAACAGGATCGAAAGGAACACCGCCACCAGCGACACGTTCATCGAGAGCAAGGTGAAGCCCACTTCCTTGGCCCCCAGGTACGCCGCCTTCATCGGCGCCACGCCTTCGTCGATGTGCCGGGAAATGTTCTCCAGCACCACGATGGCGTCGTCCACCACCAGGCCAGTGGCGAGGATCAGCGCCATCAGCGACAGGTTGTTCAGGGAAAAGCCATACAGGTACATCACCGCAAAGGTGCCCACCAGGGACACCGGCACCGCCAGGGTGGGAATCAGCGAGGCGCGGAAGTTGCCGAGGAACAGGTACACCACCAGGATCACCAGGCCCACGGCGATCAGCAGGGTCATCTCGGCTTCATGCAGAGTGGCCTTGATCACCGGCGAACGGTCCATGGCCAGGTTGAGCTTGACGCTGGCCGGCAACACCGCCTGCAGCGCCGGCAACTGGGCCTTGATCTCGTTCACCGTCTCGATGATGTTGGCCCCGGCCTGGCGGTTGATCACCAGCAGCACTGCCGCGTCGTCGTTGAAGAAACCGCTGTTGTAGCGGTCTTCCACGCCGTCGCTGACCTTGGCCACGTCCTTCAGGCGCAGGGTCGCGCCGTCCTGGTAACGGATAATCAGCGGCTCGTAGTCCTTGGCCTTTTCCAACTGGTCATTGGCCTGGATCTGCCACAGGCGCTGATCGTCTTCCACCGAGCCTTTGGGCCGACGCTGGTTGGCGGCGGCGATGGTGTTGCGCACGTCATCCAGGGCCACGCCGTACTGGTTGAGCAACTGCGGCTCCAGCTCGATGCGCACCGCCGGCAGGGAACTGCCGCCAATCTGCACCTCGCCCACGCCCTGCACCTGGGACAGGCTCTGGGACAGGATGGTCGAGGCCAAATCGTAGAGCTGGCCCTTCTCCAGCACGTCCGAGGTCAGGGACAAAACCATGATCGGTGCCTGGGACGGGTTGACCTTCTTATAGGTCGGCATGCTGCGCATACCGCTGGGCAGCAGGTTGCGCGAGGCGTTGATCGCCGCCTGCACCTCCCGCGCCGCGCCATTGATGTCGCGGTCCATGTCGAACTGCAAAATCACCCGGGTCGACCCCTGGCTGGAACGGCTGCTCATGGTATTGACCCCGGCAATCGCCCCGAACGAGCGCTCCAGGGGCGTGGCCACGGTGGACGCCATCACCTCGGGGCTGGCCCCGGGCAAACTGGCCTGGACCACAATCACCGGGAAATCCATCTGCGGCAGCGGCGCCACCGGCAACAGGCCGAAGCTGACCCCGCCCAGCAACATGATTGCCAGGGAAAGCAGCATGGTCGCCACGGGGCGTTTGATGAACGGGCCGGAGAGGTTCATGGGCGACGGCTCCGAGCTTCAAGCGGCAAGTGGCAGGAGAAGCTACGAGCGGCAAGCGGCAAGCTGCAAGAGAAAAGCGGGATCGGCGTGCGCTCTGGCTGCTGCTTTAACTTGCAGCTTGTAGCTTGCCGCTCACCACTGCCCCCCCTCATACCCCCTCCTCCTGGACGACTTCGCGTTTGCCGAAGCGACGCCCCAACCGATCAAACGCCAGGTAGATGACGGGCGTTGTAAACAAAGTCAGCACCTGGCTCACGAGCAGCCCACCGACCATCACCAGGCCCAGGGGCTGGCGCAGTTCGGCGCCGGAGCCGGTGGCGAGCATCAGGGGCACGGCGCCGAACAGGGCTGCCAGGGTGGTCATGAGGATTGGCCGGAAGCGCAGCAGCGCCGCCTGGTAGATGGCTTTCTCCGGTTCCATGCCCTGGTTGCGTTCGGCGTCAAGGGCGAAGTCGATCATCATGATCGCGTTTTTCTTGACGATGCCGATCAGCAGGATGATGCCGATGATGGCGATCATGCCCAGGTCGTTGCCGCTGAGAATCAGCGCCAGCAAGGCCCCCACCGCGGCCGAGGGCAAGGTGGAGAGGATGGTGATCGGGTGGATGTAGCTCTCGTAGAGCACGCCGAGCACGATGTACATGGTCACCACCGCCGCCAGGATCAGCAGCAAGGTGCTCGACAGCGACGCCTGGAAGGCCTGTGCCGCGCCCTGGAACTGGGTCTGCACGCCCAGCGGCATGCCGATTTCCTGCTGCACCTGTTCGATCACCTCGACCGCATGCCCCAGGGCCACGCCCGGGGCCAGGTTGAAGGACATCATCACCGCCGGGAACTGGCCGATATGGGCAATCGCCAATTGCGCCTGACGCTCTTCCACATGGGCCAGGCTCGACAGCCGCACCTGGCCGCCGTCGGTGGTCTTGACGTGGATCTGCTCCAGCGCCTGGGGCCCGATGCGCTCGCCGGCCTGGGCCTGGAGCACTACCCGGTACTGGCTGGCCTGGGTGTAGATGGTGGAAATCTGCCGCTGGCCAAAGGCGTCATACAGGGCATCGGTGATGTTCGCCACCGACACGCCGACCCGCGAAGCGGCATCGCGGTCGATCACCAGGAACACTTGCAGGCCCTTGTCCTGCAGGTCGCTGGCCACGTCGGTGAGTTCCGGGCGCTGGGCCAGGGCCTCAACCAGGCGCCCGCTCCACAGGCTCAGCAGGTCGGCATCCGGCGAGGACATGCTGAATTGGTACTGGGTGCGGCTGACCCGGTCTTCGATGGTCAGGTCCTGCACGGGCTGCATATACAGACGAATGCCGATCAGCTTGTCGACCTCAGGCTGGATCCGCGCAATGATCTCGGCGGCGCTCAAGTCGCGATCGCGATGGGGCTTGAGGTTGATCAGCAGGCGCCCACTGTTGAGGGTGGCGTTGTCGCCGTCCACACCGATGTAGGACGACAGGCTTTGCACTGCTGGGTCTTCCAGGATGATCTTCGCCAGGGCTTGCTGACGCTCGCTCATGGCGGCGAAGGACACCGACTGCGGTGCCTCGGAAATGCCCTGGATGACCCCGGTATCCTGCACCGGGAAGAAGCCCTTGGGCACCGCTAGGTAAAGCACCACGGTCAGGCCCAGGGTGCCGACGGCCACCAGCAGGGTCAGGAACTGATGCTTGAGCACCCACTGCAACTGGCGCCCGTAACCGGCGATCAGCCAGTCAATCCAGGCCCCGCTGGCGCGGTAGAAACGCCCCTGCTCGTGTTCCTTGGGCTCAGGCTTGAGCAGCCGCGCGCACATCATCGGCGTCAGGGTCAGGGACACCACCAGGGAAATCAGGATCGCCACCGCCAGGGTGATGGCGAACTCGCGGAACAGCCGGCCGACCACGTCGCCCATAAACAGCAGCGGGATCAGCACCGCGATCAGCGACAGGGTCAGGGAGATCAGGGTAAAGCCGATCTGTTTGGCGCCCTTGAGCGCCGCCTGCATCGGACTGTCGCCCTCCTCGATGTAGCGCGAGATGTTTTCCAGCATGACGATGGCATCGTCCACCACAAAGCCGGTGGCGATGGTCAGGGCCATCAGGGTCAGGTTGTTCACCGAGAACCCGGCCAGGTACATCACGCCGAAGGTGCCGATCAACGACAGCGGCACGGCAATCGACGGAATCAGGGTGGCGCTGGCGCGACGCAGGAAGAGGAAGGTCACCATCACCACCAGGGCAATGGCGATCAGCAGTTCGTGTTGCACATCCGTTACCGAGGCCCGAATGGTCTGGGTCCGGTCGGTGAGCACCGTGACGTCCAGGCCAGCCGGCAGGTTGTCGGTGATGCTCGGCAGCAGCGCCTTGATCCGGTCTACCACCTCGATCACGTTGGCCCCGGGCTGGCGCTGGATGTTCAGCAGCACCGCCTGGTTCTCGTTGGCCCAGGCCGCCAGGCGCTCGTTCTCGGCGCCATCGACGATCTGTGCCACGTCCTTCAAGCGCAGCGGTGCGCCGTTGTTGTAGGCCAGGATCAGCTCGGCGTACTCCTTGGGCGAGGTCAGCTGGTCATTGGCATCGAGCATCGAGACCCGGGTCGGGCCGTCGAAGTTGCCCTTGGGCTGGTTAACGTTGGAAGCGCTGATCAGGGTGCGCACGTCCGCCAGGTTGAGACCGTTGGCCGCCAGGGCCTCGGGGTTGACCTTGATCCGCACCGCCTGGCGCTGGCCACCGGCAATGCTGACCATGCCGACGCCACTGATCTGGGCGATTTTCTGCGCCATGCGCGTGTCCACCAAGTCATTGAGCTTGGGCAACAGCATGGTCTTGGAGGTGATCGCCAGGGTCAGCACCGGGGTGTCGGCCGGGTTGACCTTGTTGTACACCGGGGGCGCCGGCAGGTCGTTGGGCAGCAGGTTGCTGGCCGCATTGATCGCCGCCTGCACCTGCTGCTCGGCCACGTCCATATTGATGTCGAGGCTGAAACGCAAGGTCAGCACCGAGGCGCCGCCGGAGCTGGTGGAAGCCATCTGGGTCAGGCCGGGCATCTGCCCGAACTGGCGTTCCAGGGGCGCGGTGACCGCGCTGGTCATCACGTCCGGGCTGGCCCCGGGGTACAGGGTCATGACGCGGATGGTCGGGTAATCCACCTGGGGCAAGGCCGACACCGGCAGCAAGCGATAGGCGATCAGGCCGGCCAGGACAATGGCCAGCATGCTCAGGGTGGTGGCGACCGGGCGGAGGATGAACAGCCGCGACAGATTCATGGGCCGACCTTGCGGGTCTTGCCGTCAGCGGCCGGCGCCGCCGTGGTGCTGGCCGGTTTGCCTTGCAGGTGTTCGGTCGGGGTGGTCGGCACTTCACTGCTGTCGTTGACCACTTCCACGTCGCTGCCTTCCTTGAGGCGGTCGGTGCCTTCGAGCACCACGCGGTCGCCCACGGCCAGGCCGTCTTCGATCACGGTCAGGTCGCCGTCGCTGGCGCCGACCTTGAGCGCACGGATCTGCGCCTTGTTGGCGCTGTCCACGGCGTACACAAAGGTGCCGTTGGTGCCGAACTGGATCGCCGCCGACGGCGCCAGGACCACCCCTTTCAGGGTGTCGGCCAGCAGCCGCACATTGACGAACTGATTGGGGAACAGGCTCTGGTCACGGTTCTCGTAGCGCGCCTTGAACTTCAGGGTGCCGGTGGTGATGTCGATCTGGTTATCCAGGCTCTGCAGCACGCCGGTGGCCTGCAACTGGGTATCGCCACGGTCCCAGGCTTGCACCGGCAATTTGGCGCCGCTGCGGTAGCGTTCCAGCACTCGGCTCAGGCTGTTTTCCGGCAGGGTGAAGGCCACGCTGATGGGCTGGGTCTGGGTGATGATCACCAAGGCCGTGGTGTCGTTGGCCGACACCAGGTTGCCCACGTCCAGTTGCCGCAGGCCCAGGCGCCCGGCGATCGGCGCGCGAATCTGGGTGAATTCCAGGTTGAGCTTGGCGTCATTGACCGCCGCCTGGTTGGTCTTGACCGTGCCCTGGTACTGGCCCACCAGCGCGGCGGCGGTGTCCAGGGTCTGTTTGGCGATGCTGTCCTGGGCGTACAGGCCGCGATAGCGCTCAAGGTCGACCTGGGCGTTTTTCAGTTGGGCCTGGTTTTGCAGCAGGGTGCCTTCGGCCTGGAGCAAGGCGTTCTGGTAAGGGCGCGGGTCGATCTGCGCCAGCAAGTCACCGGCCTTGACCATCTGCCCTTCTTCGAAATTGACCTTGACCAGCTCGCCGCCCACCCGGCTGCGCACATTGATGGTGTTCAAGGCCGTCACGGTGCCCAGGGCCTTGTAATACAGCGGGAAGTCGCCTTGGGTGACGGTGGCCACCCGCACCGGGATCGGCCCCGAAGACCCGCCGAACCCGGGGCGCATCATGCCGCTGCGACCGGCGTGCCCGGCACTGGCCTTCTGCTCTGCGGCCTGGTTGTGACTGCTCGATGCCGGCCAGAATTTCCAGCACAGGCCAGCGATGACCAACAGGACAAGCAGGCCGAACAGCCAGCGACGAGGGTTGCGGGAGGCAGAAGATTGCATGGGATGATCAACCATTGGGCGCGTGGGGGTCTTCTTTTAGGAAGGCTGAAAGATAAGCAACGGCGACGCATTAGCAAAGCGCCTTTACCGGCAATTTACCTTCGACTGACGTTTTACATCCCCAGCTAAACCACTGAGGCACAAATAAAAACGGCCTGGGCAGGGCCAGGCGTCGATGCAGGCAGCGCTATTACTTGAGGACGGCCAGGGCCGCGTCGTAGTTCGGCTCCTCGGCAATTTCCTTGACCAGTTCGCTGTGCAGGACCTTGTCGTTTTCGTCCAGGACAACCACGGCACGAGCGGTCAAGCCGGCCAGTGGGCCGTCGGCAATGGCCACGCCGTAGTTTTCGATGAACTCACGGCCACGCAGGGTGGACAGGTTGAGGACGTTTTCCAGGCCTTCGGCGCCGCAGAAACGGGCCTGGGCGAACGGCAGGTCAGCCGAGATGCAAAGCACCACGGTGTTGGCCAGTTCATTGGCCTGGGCGTTGAACTTGCGTACCGAGGTGGCGCAGGTCGGGGTGTCGACGCTTGGGAAAATGTTCAGCACTTTGCGCTTGCCGGCAAAGCTGCCCAGGGTAACGTCGGCCAGGCCAGCGCCCACCAGGGAGAAAGCAGGCGCCTGGGCACCGGCTTGTGGCAGTTGGCCGTTGACTTGTACCGGGTTGCCTTTAAGAGTGACTTGAGCCATGAACGGAGTCCTTTTAAGCGGTTGTTATTGAACAGCAATGAAGAATTTTCCAGAGGCCGAAGTTAAACACGAAACGGCCTGCCGACCTACGGTCAAACGCAAATTGTCATACAACCAGGGCGCCAGGGTTGTCGCGCCCACAGCCACCGTCTAGAGCGCTCTGGGGCAACCACCTGGACCGCCACACGCCGCCCGCCACTCAGCCAAGCAGGCGCAACATGTTGCGATGGCGGGCATCGAAGATACGCGCCATGTAGCGGTCAACCAGCAACCACTCCAGCGGCGCACCGCCCAGGGCCGCATACGTCACCCGATCGGTATACAGGGCGCCGCCTTCGGCTGGGGCCACCCGATGCTCATGGCGAAAGGCCCGCAACGGCCCCTTGAGCATCTCGTCGACGAAATGGCTGTCGCTGATCTCACGAATCACCACCGTCCAGTTGGCCGGAATACAGCCGAACATCCAGTGCCGGAAGCGAAATTCGCGCCCGGCGCTGATGCGCAAATTGTTCAAATCCAAGTCACCCAATGGCGTGACCCGCTCCGGAAAAATCTTCGGAAAGTTGACCCCCTCCAGACAGAAGTCCAGCACCTGCTCGGGGCTGCGATTGGCAATGAAAGTGGTGCGTTCGACAACGGGCATGAACAGCCATCCTCCTTGATCCAGCCGTAAAAATCGGCCATCAAATTCAACAAATAACTTTATAAACAATCAATATCTGACTGTTTTATAACGATTTTTTATATTCTAGAAATGACATTAACTAAACCACACAAAACACCATGAAATGATCATAAGCAACCTCATCCCTGGCGTGTTCCAGATCCGCCTCGAACGCCTCCCCCCAGCGTTTTTTTTGTCCACAACGGCCAGTGATCCGTTGCACAAAAAACCAAAGAATTAATGCCTACGGCTGGATAAGTCGGACTCTGCTGCTAGCTTCATCAGACAAGTCCTACCCATTAGAGAGAAACATTATCAGTTAGCGAACGGCTCAAGAAGTGCCGCCCGGTGACACTGCCAACAAAGGATTGGGGAAACATGTCCAGAGCACTTTTTGCGCCGTGGCTGGTTATCGCGGCAACGCTGGCACCTGCCTGTCAGGTTTGGGCCGACAACGCCGACACGGCGAACAAAAGCAACAACCCGTTGAACCTCGCACCCGGGCTCAACCTGCAGGATTACTACACGCCCCGGCTCTACGACAGCAACGCCCACACCAACGACACCCTGCTGCGCGGCACCCTGCCGGTGGCGCCCGGAGACGTGATCGGCGTGCCGCAACTGCTGCGGGCCACCCTGCCCATCAGCACCCGCCCCGCCCCCCATCACGGCTACAGCACCGGCATCGGTGACCTCAACCTGTTCGATATCTTCCTGCTCAAGACCGAGGGCGTGCAGTTGGGCATCGGCCCGCAGGTCACCGCCCCCACCGCCGCCGAGGATGAATTGGGCACCGGCAAGTGGCAGGCCGGCCTGGCCGCCATCGCCATCGACAGCTCGCCCCGGGGCCTGCTCGGCGCCCTGGTGCAGTACCAAAGCTCCTTTGCCGGCGACCACGACCGCGCCCACGTTGAAAGCGCCACCTTCCAGCCCTTCCTGATCCATAACCTGCCCCGGGGCTGGTACCTGCGCTCCACCGGCACCTGGACCTTCGACCTGAAGAACAACACCCACTATATCCCCATCGGCCTCGGCGCCGGCAAGGCCTGGAAAGCCGGCAGTAACATCGTCAACGCCTTTGTCGAACCGCAATGGACCGTGGAACGCAAAGGCGACGGCCTGCCCCAGTTCACCCTGTTCGCCGGGATCAACGTCACCTTCGGAAAGTAAGGAACCTCTATGCACCCTCTCCTGCGCCGCACCGGCTACAGCCTTTTCGCCCTGTCTGCCAGTTGCGGGGTCGGCGCCCAGGAAAGCGGCGTGCCCGCCCGCCTGGAGGCCATCACCCTGCAAGGCGAGCTGCCGGCACGGGACGCCATCGCCGGGCTCTATGCCGAACTGGACTTCCAGCAGGCCACCCAAAGCTACCTCTGGGCCCTGCCCCTGGTGTCCTACGCCCAATGGCAAAAAGAGTTCCAGGAAAAACTTGGCGCGCAAAACGGCGACCTGATGGTGCTCAACAGTTACGAAGACAAGCTCGGCGTGATCACCGCCAACGCTACCACCCCCTATATCCTCGGTTTTGTCGACCTCAATGCCACTGGGCCGCTGGTGATCGAGCTGCCACCGGGGCCCACTGCCGGCGGTATCGGTGACTTCTGGCAGCGGGCAATCATCGACATGGGCCAGACCGGCCCGGACCAGGGCAAAGGCGGCAAGTACCTGGTGCTGCCACCCGGCCAAGAGCCACCCAAGGACGCCGGGCAGTATTACCTGGCCAAGTCGCAGACCATGAACGTACTGGTGGGCTTTCGGGTGCTTGACCCGGACCCGGCCAAAGGCAAGGCGTTGGTCGAGCGTTTCAAGATGTACCCCTATGCCCAGCGCGCCAAACCCGGCCCCACCCGGCTGCTGTCCCCCGGTGGCAAGGCCTGGTCCGGCACCCAGCCCCAGGGCATGGAATATTGGCAGCGCTTGCACCAGATCATCCAGAAAGAACCGGTCAATGAGCGGGACCGCTTCTACATGGCCATGCTTGCCAGCCTGGGGATCGAAAAAGACCGGCCCTTCAACCCCAACACTCAGCAGCGCCAGGCCCTGGAGCAAGGGGCCCGGGTGGGCGAGCTGATCGCCCAGGCCAACACCTTCGCCAAGCGCTTGCCCGAGGCTCAGTACTGGCCCGACCGCCAGTGGGACAAAGTGCTGAACATCGAGGATCCCTCGCAACGGGTGGCCTATTACGACCAGCTCTGGGAGCGCAGCGCCTGGTTCTACGAGGCCGTGACCAACACCAAGGGCATGGTCTCCAAGACCCCCGGCCTGGGCCAGACCTACCTCGGCGCCTACACCGACCAACAGGGTCAGTGGCTTGATGGCGGCAAGCCATACCGCTTGCACCTCGCGGCCAACCCGCCGGCCAAGCAGTTCTGGTCGATGACCGTCTACGACATCGCCAGCCGCTGCCTGATCGACAACCCCCAGCGCAAGGCCGACCTGTCGTCGCGCCAGGACCTGAAAAAGAACCCTGACGGCTCCATCGACCTGTACTTCGGCCCCGAGGCGCCCAAGGGCTGGGAAAGCAACTGGGTACAGACCCTGCCGGGCAAACACTGGTTCAGCTACTTCCGCCTGTACGCGCCAACCGAAGCCTACTTCGACAAAAGCTGGAAGCTCGACGACATCACCTTGGTGCAGTAACAGCCAACCGCCCCATGACTCTGGCAAAAGGACCTGACCATGCCCCTCAAGCACCCCGCCCTCCTGTTGTTCAGCGCGTTGAGCCTGGCGCTTGCCGGCAACGTCTGGGCGGACTTCAGCGCCAGCCCCAACGAGGCCCGAGCCATTGCCAAGGAGGCCTACCTGTACGGCTTCCCGGTGGTGGAGATGTACAAGACCCTCTACACCCAAGCGGTGGATAAGGACGGCGCCAACTTCAAGGCACCGTTCAACCAGATCGGGAACACCGCCAAGGTCTTCACCCCCGAGGACAGCGCCTTCGTCACCCCCAACTCCGACACGCCCTACTCCTTCGTCTGGCTCGACCTGCGCCGCGAGCCGGTGGTCCTGAGCCTGCCGCCAATCGACGACGGCCGTTACTACTCAGTGCAGTTGATCGACCTCTACACCCAGAACTTCGCCTACCTGGGCACCCGCAGCAGCGGCAACAAAGGCGGCCACTTCCTGCTCGCCGGGCCCGACTGGCAGGGCTCGCAGCCGCCCACCATCGACCGCCTGGTGCGCAGTGAAAGCAACATCGCCTATGCCCTGTACCGCACCCAACTGTTCGATGAGCAGGACTTGGCCAAGGTCAAGCAGATCCAGCAGGGCTATCAGGTCCAGCCCTTGAGCCAGTACCTCAAGCAGCCAGCGCCCCCGGCGCCACCCGTAATCGACTGGCCCAAGCCCACGGCGGGCATGAGCGACAGCCCCGATGTGTTTCGCTACCTGAACTTCATGCTGGCCTTCGCTCCGGCCCAGGACGTGGAACGGGACCTGCTGGCACGCTTCGCCAAGATCGGCGTCGGCGCCGGCCAAGGGTTCAACCCCAGCGCCCTGAGCGCCGAACAACGCAAGGCCCTGGAAGACGGGATCGCCGATGCCAAGGCCGAATTCGCCACGTTCAAGAAGGACAAGATCGATACCCACCAGGTCACCAGCGGCGATTTCTTTGGCACCCGCGAGCACCTGAACAACCACTACCTGTACCGCTATGTCGGGGCCCGAATCGGGATCTTCGGCAACTCCGCCGAAGAGGCGAATTACATCGGCTACTTCGTGGACAACCAGGGGCAGCCGGCCGACGCTTCGAAACACCGCTACACCCTGCACTTCGCCAAGGGCCAACTGCCGCCCGCCGAAGCCTTCTGGTCGCTGACGATGTACGACGGCAAAAGCCAGTTACTGGTGGCCAACCCGCTCAAGCGCTACCTGATCAACTCGCGAATGCTGCCGCAGCTCAAGCTCGACGCCGACGGCGGCCTGACCCTCTATGTGCAGCACCAGGCACCCGCCCAGGCCTTGCAAAGCAACTGGCTACCGGCGCCTGACGGGCCCTTCTACGGCGTGCTGCGGCTGTACCTGCCCAAACCGCAAGTCAACAACGGCCAGTGGAAGATGCCGTTACTGACCCCCGCCGCCCCCACACCACAATAAGCGGAGCCCGCCATGGATAAACCTCAGATGCTTCGCCCCCTGATTACCCTGTGCCTGCTCGGCGCCAGCTCCGCGCTTTTGGCCAGTGAAGGCGGCGTGGGCCGGCCCATCACCGGGCAGCAGATCTACTCCAACGCCGGGATCATTCCGCCGGAACCGGGCTGGGTCATGTCCCTGACCAGCATCTATTACGACGGTGAACTCAAGGGCAGCCGCCAGGTGCCGATCATCGGCGGCCTCAGCGCCGGGCTGAAGATGAAAGTCTCCTACACCATGGGCAACTTCACCCGAGTCTGGGACACCGGCAAGGGCCGCTGGAACTTCGCTTCGGCGATCGGCGTGCCGGTGCAATACACCGATGTCGAGGCCAGCCTCAGCGGCCCCCGCGGGCAAACCGTGGGCACCCAAGACAGCGGCACCCAGTTCGCCGACATGCTGCTGACCCCCATCGCCGCCGGCTATCACTTCAACGAAAAGGACCACATCGCTCTCTCCCTGCCGATCTACGTGCCCAGCGGCGCCTACAACGACAACCGCCTGGCCAACCCCGGGCAGAACAACTACACCTTCATGCCCACCCTGGCCTTCACCCACCTGGATGGCCATGGCGGCGAGTTCAGCCTGATGACCGCCCTGGAGTTCTACACCCGCAACGACGCCACGGATTACCGCAGCGGCAACAACTTCCGGCTCGACGCCCTGTGGACCCACGGCTTCGGCAATGGCTGGAGCGCCGGGCTGGTGGCCGGTTACATCCAGCAGATCAGCGATGACCGGGGCGACACCGCCGACGCCCTCAACGGCTTTCGCGGGCGCTCGGTGGGCGCCGGGCCCACGGTCGGCTGGAGCGGCAAATTCGCTGATGCCCAGGCCAACATCAGCGCGCGCTGGATCCCCGAGTTCGACACCAAGAATCGCCCCGAAGGCAACGGCGTCAGCCTCAACCTGACCCTGGCGTTTTTCTAGGAGATCGCACGGATGATCATCAGCTCCCGATTCGCCCTGTGTGGCCTTTTGCTCAGCGGCGTCGCCAACGCCGGCAATGATCTTCCGGGGCTGGGCAGCGACGGCAAGCCAGCCACGTCCAAGGGTGATCCCGAGACCTGTCGCCAGCTGCAGCAGAACTTCGACATTGACCTCAAGGAAGTGGTCAAGGCCGGTTGCGAGCCGTCCACCGAGCAGATCTCCAAGCTGATGGACAACCCGGTGGGCAACCTGGTGCTGCTGTTCAACCAGTTCGACTACACCGCCCTCAAGGGCCCCCACAGCAACGGCACCCGTTACCTGGGCAAATACAGCTTTATGCCGACCTTCCCCATTTCCCTGGGCGAGGACTGGAACCTGATCAACCGCCTGCCCATCAGCTACGTCAGTGCGCCGGTCAACCGCAAGGCCGGCAATCTGATCGGCATGGGCCCCAACGAGCTGCTCCACGATCGCAGCGACTTTGCCTCGGTGGTGCAGGACCCGTTCGACCGTACCAGCGGCTTCGGCGACCTGGCCTATGTCGGGGTGTTCTCGCCCAAGCAGCCGATCCGCTTCGACGGTGGCGGCAAACTGGTCTGGGGCCTGGGCCCGACGGTGATGTTCCCCACCGCCGAGCACGATGTGCTCGGCACCGGCAAATACGCCCTGGGACCGGCGTTCGTCGCCGCCTACCTGGGGGAAGACTGGACCCTGGGGGTCTTCCCCCAGCACTGGTGGTCGGTGGCCGGCGACAGCCAGCGCAAGGACGTCAGCCTGACCAACGTGCAGTACTTCATCCAGCGCGTGATCCCCGGCCCCGCCCAGTGGCGAGTCGGCATGACCCCCAACGTCACCGTCAACTGGAAGGCCGAGAGCGGCAACAAGGTGACCTTTCCCATCGGCCTCGGGGCTGGGCGCATCTTCAATTTCGGCAAGTTGCCGGTGCGCATCTCCGGCGAAGTGCAGTACTCGGTGATCCACCCCGATGACCAGATCAGCAGCCGCTGGAATTTCCGCCTGTCGTTTATCCCGGTCATCCCGACCTTTATGTTCTGAGCGAGGCCTGCCATGCCCAGTCAACGTTGGCTTCACCCGACCCTCGCCCTGCTCTGCGCGCTGACCCTGTTGGTCCCGCTCGCGGCCGCCGACGAGGCCAAGGCCGAGCTCGAGCCCAAGGCGTTGCAGGCACTGGAGCAGATGGGCCGCTACCTGCGCAGCCTGCGCCAGTTCGGCATCGAGGCCCAGAGCAGCACCGACCAGGTGCTGGAGGACGGCCAGACCCTGGAATTTCGCCACCGCACCGAACTCCTGGCGCAACGGCCTGACAAGCTGCGGGTCAGCGTCGAAGCCCAGGGCGCGCGACGCAGCCTGTATTACGACGGCACCTATTTCACCCTGTACGAAAGCCGCAGCGGTTACTTCACCCGTGCCCCGGCACCGGCCAGCATCGAGCAGTTGCTGGATCAATTGAGCGAACGCTATGGCATCGAGTTGCCCCTGGCCGATCTGTTCCGCTGGAACGCCGACACCGCGCGCCAGGTGGGCCTCAGCTCGGCCCTGGTGATTGGCAGTGAGACCCTGGACGGCCAGCGCTGCGAGCACTACGCCTTCCGCCAGGCCGAGATCGACTGGCAGCTGTGGCTGCGCCAGGGCGACCAGCCACTGCCGTGCCGCCTGGTGATCAGCCGCCGCGACACCGCCGAGCGCCCCCGGCACAGCGTCGACTTCCAGTGGCAACTGGCAGCACCGATGACGGCCAAAAGCTTCAGCTTCGACCCGCCCGCCGCGCCCGGGCCGTGCCTTTGCAGCAAATGGCCCCGGCCGCCGTCCGCCAGGAGCAGCAACCATGAGCACAGGCGCAACCTTGAAACCCGGCCCCTGGCTGCTGTGTGCGGCCCTGAGTTTGAGCCTGTTGCACGTCGCCACGGCCCAGGCCTGGCAAGTCCGGGGCGGCGGTGGCGCGCGAACCTTTGTCGTGCCCCATGGTGGTGGCGGCCATGCGCTGCCGGCCTACCGCCCCATGCCGCAACCGGCGCCCCATCCTTATCCGCACCCGGAGCCAAGACCCTCTCCGCAACCGCATCCACAGCCTTACCCCGGGCCCCATCCCGAACCACGCCCTGAACCCCGGCCGTACCCGGGGCCCGGCCCTGGCCCCTATCCGCCTGGCCCGGCACCGCACCCCATGCCACCTCCGCCACCGCCACCGCCCCAGGGCGATGACTGGTACCACCCCTGGGCCACGGCCGCCGCCATTGGCGTCACCACCGCGGCAGTGATCGCCATCGGCACCCAGGTGGCCAGCGTGCCGCCTGACTGTGTGTCGGTGGTCGCCAATGGTGTGGCCTACCAGCACTGCGGGCCGACCTGGTACCAGCCGCAATACGTCGGCGGCAGCGTGCACTACATCGTGGTCGCCGCCCCATGGTAAATCGCCCCCAGACAAGGAATGCCCATGACCGCACTCAATGATCTGAATGCCCTGCAAGCCAGCATCGCCGAGGCGGTGCTCGGCCAGGACCAGGTGATCCGGCAGATCCTCGTCGGCCTGTTGGCCAACGGACACCTGCTGCTGGAAAGCCTGCCCGGCCTGGCCAAGACCCGCACGGTCAAGGCCCTGGCCAAGCACCTGGAAGCGAAGATGAGTCGCATCCAGTTCACCCCGGACCTGTTGCCTTCGGACATCACCGGCGCCGAGGTGCTGCACCAGGTCGACGGGCAGAACCAGATCCGTTTCCAGCCCGGCCCGCTGTTCGGCAACCTGATCCTCGCCGACGAGATCAACCGTGCCCCGGCCAAGGTTCAGGCGGCGCTGCTGGAGGCCATGGAAGAACGCCAGATCACCGTGGCCGGCGCCAGCCACGCCCTGCCCGAGCTGTTTATCGTCCTGGCCACCCAGAACCCCATCGAGCAAGAAGGCACCTACCCGCTGCCGGAAGCGCAGATGGACCGGTTCCTGATGAAGCTGCTGCTGGACTACCCCAGTCCCGACCACGAAGGCCAGGTACTGCGCATGCTGCGGGAAGAAGAGCAGGCCCAGGGCGCCGAGGCGCCGGCCGTCGCCGGTTTCACCCTGGCGCAGCCGGTGATCTTCGCCGCCCGCCAGGAAGTCGCGGCGGTCCACGTGGCGCCGGCCATCGACCGCTACCTGATCGACCTGATCAACGCCACTCGCCACCCCGCCGACTATGACCCCGACCTGGGCCGCTGGATCGCCATTGGCGCCAGCCCCCGGGGCGGCATCGGCCTGGACCGCTGCGCCCGGGCCGATGCCTGGCTGCAAGGCCAGGACTTTGTCTCGCCGGACAACGTGCGGGCCATGCTCCACCCGGTGCTGCGCCATCGCCTGCAACTGAGCTACGACGCGGTATCGGACGGGGTCAGCGCTGACCAGGTGCTGGACCGGCTGCTGGACAAGGTCGCCATCCCGGCTTGAGGAGGACACCGATGCACGCTCGACAAGACAGTGCGGATGGACGGGTCTACGTGTCCCTGGGGCAGTTGATGGCCCTGGCGTTCCAGGCCCGAGCCTTGAGCTTTCTGACCCGTCAGCCGCGGGGCAGCATCCTCGCCGGCCAACATGCCTCGCGCTTGCGCGGGCGCGGCCTGAACTTCGATGAGCTGCGCCGCTATCAGCCCGGCGATGACCTGCGTCACCTGGACTGGCGGGCCTCGCTGCGTACCGGCAAACCGGTGGTGCGCACTTTCACCGAAGAGCGCGACCGCCCGGCGCTGATCCTGGTGGACCAGCGCATGTCGATGTTCTTCGGCTCCCGGGTCAGCTTCAAATCGGCCCTGGCCGCCGAACTGGCCGCCCTGGCGGCGTGGATGGTGTTCAACGCCGGCGACCGGGTGGGCGGCCTGGTGTTCAACGACCAGCGCATCGACAGCGTCGCCCCACTGCGCAGCCGCAAGCGGGTCGAGGCCCTGTGCAGCCTGGTGGTCCAGCACAATCAGGCGCTGCACGCCGGCAACCCGGACAGCGAAGACCAGGACCAGTTGGACAAGGTGTTGCGCCAATGCCTGGCCCTGGCCGGCCACGACCACCTGATCTGCATCGTCAGTGACTTTGCCGGGGCCGGCCCCCAGACCTTGCAACTGCTGCGGCAACTGGCGACCCATAACGACGTGATCGCCTTGCAGGTCTACGACCCCCTGGCCCTGAACCTGCCGCAACAGGGTCGGCTGCGGGTGACCCAGGGCCAGTTACAGGTGGAACTGGCGGTGGAGCGGCGCCAGGTGCATCAGCCCCTGGGCGACTTTCTCAGCGGCCGACTCAAGGATGTGGCCAGCCTGCTGCGGCGCAGCCAGGTGCCGTTGATGATGTTCAGCACCGCCGAGGACGCCCACAGCCAACTGCGCGCCGAGTTGGGCAAATTCGGGATGGCTCGCCGATGAGCGCCCAAGTGCCGAGCATCGAGCAACTCCAAGAGTTGGGCCTGCCCGCGCCGGTCAGCTACGCGCCGCAGACCTGGGGCTGGTGGCTGCTGCTCGGCCTGCTGCTGGTGGGCCTGCTGGCCTGGAGCGCCCGGCGCTACCGGCAATGGCGCCGCGATCGCTATCGGCGCGAAGCCTTGCAGCGCCTGGCCGCTTTGCAAGGCAACAGCGATCCGATCGCCGCCCTGCGCGAACTGCCCGAACTGCTCAAGCGCGTGGCCCTGTCCATGCCCGGCCAGCACGGTGCCGATAGGTACCGGCCGGCCCGCACGGGGCCATTGAGCGGCGCGGCCTGGCAAGCCTTTCTCGAACAACACAGCGCCCAGCCCTTGCCGGCCGATTTCAGCCAGCAACTGGCCCGCCTGGCCTACGCCCCCGATGCCCAACTGGCGCAACTGTCCGCCACGCAACGCCAGCAGCTGTTCGACACCTGCACACATTGGGTGGAGCACCATCATGTGGCCGCCTAAATTCCCCCTCGCCCCTATCGCCGGCAAGCCGGCTCCTACAGAGGCCGTGGCTTACCCGAGCGATCCCGTCCTGTCCCACACCTGTAGGCGCTGGCTTGCCAGCGATGGCGTCCTCACAATCGCTATCGCCGGCAAGCCGGCTCCTACAAAGGCCGTGGCTTACCCGAGCGATCCCGACCTGCCCCACACCCGTAGGCGCTGGCTTGCCAGCGATGGCGTCCTCGAAATCGCTATCGCCGGCAAGCC
>NZ_JALQCX010000095.1:0-30662 GCF_023241665.1 Pseudomonas morbosilactucae
ACGCAGAACGTCCCAGGCGGCGTTCCCACGGAGGACCGTGGGAACGCGCGGTGAGGCGCCTGGCCACTGTGGGAGCCGGCTTGCCAGCGATGGCGAGCTCACGGGCGCTATCGCTGGCAAGCCAGCTCCTACATAAACCTGCGCCTACAAACGGTGAGCGGTGCAATGTCGTAGAGGTGACGCAGAACGTCCCAGGCGGCATTCCCGCGGACGACCGTGGGAACGAGCAGCGGGCCTACAGGCTCATGATCGCCAGGCGCCCGGACAGGGCTTGCATGGCGGCGCTGACTTTATCCAGGGCCTGGGCGTCGCGGGCGTTGTCTTCGCTGATGCCGTGGATACGCACCGCCAGTTCGTTGATTTCCTGGGTGACGTGGCTCTGCTGCTGCGCCGCCACGGCAATCTGCTGGGCGCGTTGCGAGATGTCATCAAAGCTGGTGACGGTGCTCGACAACGCCGCCGAGGCGCCCGAGGCTTCGCCCACCGCTTGCCGGGTGCGTGACTCGCCGGCCTGGATCGCCTGCACCGCCTGGCGTGACGCCTGCTGCAAGGCGCCGATCATGCCGCTGATTTCATTGGCCGAGGTCTGGGTTTTACCGGCCAGGGTGCGCACTTCGTCAGCCACCACGGCAAAACCCCGGCCCTGCTCGCCGGCCCGGGCCGCCTCGATCGCGGCGTTGAGGGCCAGCAGGTTGGTCTGCTCGGAAATGGCCTTGATCACATCCAGCACCGCGCCCACTTGCTGGCTATCTTGTTCCAGGCGCTGCATCACCGCCGCGGCGGCGGCCATTTCCGTGGACAGCTGCTGGATCGACTCACTGTTGGCGGCAACTTTCTGCTGCCCGTCCTGCACCACCCGCAACGACTGGCGCGCGGTGTCGGCGCAGTTGTTGGTGTTCTGCGCCACTTCCAGGGCGCTGGACGACATCTGGGTGATGGCCGTGGCCAGTTGGGTATTTTCCTGGCGCTGCTGCTCGGCCCGCTGCGCCAAGGTGCTGCTCAGGTCCCCCAGGCGCCCGGCTTCCACTTGCAGGCGCTGGGCCTCGCTGGCGATGTTCTGGAGCATCTGGCGCAACTGCCCGGCGTAGCGGTTGACCGCCCCGCGCAAGGCCCCCACTTCGTCGGCACGCAGCACCGGCAACTCAGCGCTGCTGGTGGCCTGACCACGACTCAAGGCATCGATCTGCTCGGTGGTTTCTTCCAGTTGGCGGATGAATTTGCGCCCACCCAGCCAGGCCAAAAACAGCAACAAGGCCAGCAACGGCAGGAGGAACAGCAGGATTTCCGCGGTCAGGGCCCGGGCCAGCCCGGTGACTTGCTGCTGCGGGGTCACCAGGCCAATGGTCCAGCCGGTGCCGGGCATGGTGAACAGGCTGACGCGGCTGGGTTGTTGCAGACGGCCATCCTGTTCCAGGTCCAGACTGCGCACTTCACCGGGGCGCCCGATGCCGGCCGCCAGGGCCTGGGTCACCGGCTGCAACCACGGCTGCTGCTGGCTCAAGGCGCTGAAGCCGAGCATCTGCGCCCCGCTCTGCTTGGCCTCGGGGAAGTACAGGACGTTGCCAGCCTGGTCCAGGGCAAAGGCATAACCGCCGGTGACCGAACCCTGCTCCTTGAGAAAACGCGCCAGGTCATCCAGGCGCAGGTCGACCGTGGCCACCCCGGCAAACGCGCCGCCCTGACGATAGGGCACGCTGCAGGTGGTCATGGGCACCTGGGTCACCGGGTCCTGATAGGCCTCGGACCACAGGCAGCGCCCCGGCGCACTGTTGCGCGCGCCGCTGTACCAGGCCTCGTTGTGGTAACCGGCACCGCCGGCGGCGTTGTAGTCATCGGAATACACCAGCGGCCCGGCATCGCTGCGGGCCCAGAAGAAACTGCGGCGCTCGACGCCCGCGGTGAACGCTCCCGGTTCCGGCCAGATACCGCCGCCGGCAATGGCTTTATCGCCTTGATGGTCGATCACATTGGGCAGGGTCGCCCGGTACAGCGCTTCGTCCTTGGGCAAGCCTTCCACCAAGTGCGCCATGCTCGCGGTCATGCCTTCGATCCCCGCCAGTTGCAGGGCCAACTGGCGGACGATGGCGCTGCCGGTCTGCTCGATCAGCGCCGAGCTGGCGGCCACCACCCGGGGTTGGCCGCGCAAGGTCATCACGGCAAACACCGCCAGGGCGGTACAGAGCAACAGCAGCAGGCTGCCCAAGGTCAAACGGTGGGACAGGCGAACGGGTAACAAGGCCATGACAAACTCCGTAAAAATGGCACTGCGTGGGTGAACCACCTCTGCGGCCCGCTGCCTGTGCGGCGGCCGACACTCCTTGAGGTGTTGCCAAAGCGGTCCTTAAGGTTCAGGCACCACTGTGGCGCCCGGATATTGCCACATTGCCATCATCCAACACCTTGCCCTTCAGGCACGGGGGGCGGCCAGCAGGAAATTCCCCTGTTGCTCCACCGCTCCGGCCTCCAGGGTGCGCACCGGCGCCTCGTCCTTGAGGTTCACTCCGGACAATTGCCGGCGCCAGGCTTCGCTCATCAGGTACAGCAATTTGTGCGCCGCCATGGCGTAGCTCAGGCCTTCCAGGCGCACGTTGGAAATGCAATTGCGCGCCGCATCGTTGAGGCCCACACGCGGGGCGAAGGTGAAGTACAGGCCGAGGCTGTCGGGGGAACTGAGGCCCGGCCGCTCGCCAATCAGGATCACCACCATCCTCGCCCCCAGGCGCTCGGCCACTTCGTCGGCCACCGCCACCCGCCCCTGCTCCACCAGCACCACCGGGGCCAGGCTCCAGCCCTGGGCCTGGGCCAGTTGGTCGATGCGTTCGAGCATGGCCGGGCTATGCCGTTGTACCGCCAGGGACGACAAGCCATCCGCCACCACCAGGGCCACATCGAACCCCTCGGGATGGGCCAGGGCATAGTGGTCCAGTTGCGCCGCCGAATCGCCGGACAGGCGCCGCCCCAGGTCCGGGCGTTGCAAGTAGACGTGCCGGTCCGGCGCGGCGCTGTGCAGGGTCATGACATCGCGCTGGCGCGCTTCAAGGGTGGCGCTCAGGGCTCGGTGATCGAACGGCAGGTGCACCGCGTCCCGGGCCTGGGCATGGGCGAACTGGAAGTCCAGCTGGGCCTCGGTGGGCAGGCTGGTGCCGGCGTGACCCAGGGCGATACGCGCCGAAGTCAGGCCGCGCAACTGGCGCCAGGCATCGGCCTGGGCCGGGGACGCGGGCGGGGTTTGCGGACGGTCACTCATGGCGGCTCCTCAGCTCAAGCGGGCCAGGGCCTGGCGGAACAGCGGCGGCACGCCCTGGCCCAGGCGCAGGCCGTTATCGTCCTGGCGCAGGATGTCCATGCGCGTCAGCCACGCCTCGAACTCCGGTGCCGGGCGCAAGCCCAGGGTCTTGCGGGCATACAAGGCGTCGTGGAACGAGGTGGTCTGGTAATTGAGCATCACGTCGTCGGAACCGGGAATGCCCATGATGAAGTTGATCCCCGCCACGCCCAGCAGGGTGAGCAAGGTGTCCATATCATCCTGGTCGGCTTCGGCGTGGTTGGTGTAGCAGATGTCACAGCCCATGGGCACGCCCAGCAGCTTGCCGCAGAAGTGGTCTTCGAGGCCGGCACGGATGATCTGCTTGCCGTTGTACAGGTACTCAGGGCCAATAAAACCCACCACAGTGTTCACCAGGAACGGGTCGAAATGCCGGGCCACGGCGTAGGCGCGGGTTTCGCAAGTCTGCTGGTCCACACCATGGTGAGCGTTGGCCGACAGCGCGCTGCCCTGGCCGGTCTCGAAGTACATCAGGTTGTTGCCCAGGGTGCCGCGCTTGAGGCTCAGACCCGCTTCGTAGCCCTCGCGCAGAATCTCCAGGCTGATGCCGAAGCTGCTGTTGGCCGCCTCGGTGCCGGCAATGGACTGGAACACCAAATCCAGCGGCACGCCCTTTTCAATCGCCGCCACCGAAGAGGTGACGTGGGTCAGCACGCAGGACTGGGTGGGAATCTCGTAATGGCGGATCACCCCGTCGAGCATCTTCAGCAACTCGCTGATGGCGCCGAT
Organism: Pseudomonas morbosilactucae; assembly: GCF_023241665.1. NCBI lineage: Bacteria > Pseudomonadati > Pseudomonadota > Gammaproteobacteria > Pseudomonadales > Pseudomonadaceae > Pseudomonas > Pseudomonas morbosilactucae. Next base: position 4,055 of record NZ_JALQCX010000095.1, read on the forward strand.
GCTGTCGGTGGCTGGGTTGATGCCGATCATGGCGTCGCCGTTGCCGTACAACAGACCGTCGAGAACGCTGGCGGCGATACCCGCCGGGTCGTCGGTGGGGTGGTTGGGTTGCAGACGGGTAGACATGCGCCCGCGCAGCCCCACGGTGTTGCGGAAACGGGTGACCACGCGAATTTTCTGCGCCACCAGCACCAGGTCCTGGACGCGCATGATCTTCGATACGGCGGCGACCATTTCCGGGGTCAGCCCCGGCGCCAGGGCCTTGAGGCTGGTGTCGGTGGCCTCGTCCCCCAGCAGCCAGTCGCGAAAGCCGCCCACGGTCAGGTGGCTGACCGGGGCAAAGGCCGCCAGGTCATGGCTGTCCATGATCAGGCGGGTGACTTCATCGACTTCGTAAGGAATCAGTGCTTCGTTGAGAAAGTGCTTGAGCGGCAGGTCGGCCAGGGTCATCTGCGCCGCCGCGCGCTCGGCGTCGCTGGCAGCAGCGACCCCGGCGAGAAAGTCCCCGGAGCGTGCGGGCGTGGCCTTGGCCAGCAACTCCCGCAGGCTGTCGAAACGCCAGGTCATGCCACCGATGCTGTGGGAGAAGCTCATGCCGGTCCCTCCTTGATCAGGCCGCCGCCACCGCAACCGCACCGCGACTACGCACCAGGGTGCAGAACAGCGCGCCCACGGCCATCAGGCCCAGGAAGATCGCGCAGATCAGCGGGTTGAACCAGACCATGGCCACCAGGCACACCACGGCCAGGATCAGGGCAATGGCCGGCACCACCGGGTAACCCGGGGCACGGAAGCTGCGCTCCAGGTCCGGCTCGCTGCGGCGCAGCTTGAACAGGCTGAGCATGCTGACGATGTACATGACGATGGCGCCGAACACCGACATGGTGATCATGGCCGCGGTCAGGGTCATGCCCTGCAGGTTGACCAGGCCGTCGCTGAGAATCGCCGCGATGCCTACCACGCCACCGGCAATGATCGCCCGGTGCGGGGTCTGGAAGCGCGACAGCTTGGCCAGCGAAGCCGGGAGGAAACCGGCGCGAGCCAGGGCGAAGAACTGCCGCGAGTAGCCGAGGATGATTCCGTGGAAGCTCGCCACCAGACCAAACAGGCCGATCCACACCAGCATGTGCATCCAGTTGGAGTTATTGCCCACCACCGCTTTCATCGCCTGGGGCAACGGGTCGTTGATGTTGGCCAGGGTGCGCCAGTCACCGACGCCGCCGGCAAAGATCATCACGCCGATGGCCAGCACCACCAAGGTCAGGATGCCGGCCACATAGGCCCGGGGAATGGTGCGTTTGGGGTCCTTGGCTTCTTCGGCGGCCATGGCCGCGCCCTCGATGGCGAGGAAGAACCAGATGGCGAAGGGAATGGCCGCGAAGATGCCGCTGATGGCCGGCAGGCTGAAGGTGTCGGAACCGGCCCAGCCGCCCAGCACGAAGTTGCTGAAGCTGAAGCCCGGGGCGACCACGCCCATGAACACCAGCAGCTCGGCCACCGCCAGCACCGTGACCACCAGTTCAAAGGTGGCGGCGATGCTGACGCCGAGGATGTTCAGGGTCATGAACACAAAATAGGCGCCAATGGCGGCCATCTTCGGGTCCAGGGTCGGGTACTGCACATTCAGGTAGGCGCCGATGGCCATGGCGATGGCCGGCGGGGCGAAGACAAATTCAATCAGCGTGGCCAGGCCGGCGATCATCCCGCCCTTTACGCCGAACGCCCGCAGGCTGTAGGCGAATGGGCCACCGGCGTTGGGAATGGCGGTGGTCAGTTCGGTGAAACTGAAGATAAAACAGGTGTACATCACCGCCACCATCAACGTGGTGACCAGAAAGCCCAAGGTCCCGGCCGTGCCCCAGCCGTAACTCCAGCCAAAGTATTCGCCGGAAATCACCAGCCCTACGGCCAGCCCCCACAAATGCAGGGTTCCCAATGTCGGTTTGAGTTTTGTAACAGTCATGAGTGTGCACCCCGGTAGCCAAGCGACGGTATTTGCCTGACAACGAGAATAATCACCGTCGCCGCGCCAAGGCTTGACCCGAGAACGCGGGTTTTGTCGTCCAGGGTCAAGTTTTTCGGGCCGTTGCGCCCGATGCTGCATGCTGGCGCATGAATCCCGGGGCATGCTTCATATCGGGTCAGCTTTTAGCGGCGTTCACGGCGCTGCCAGCCAAAGCCGAAACGCAGCGCCGGCTGCCTACAAAGCAATGACGCGGAACGCACCCTGGAAGCACTCCCACGGTGACCGTGGGAACGATGTCACGGGGTCAGGGCTGCCACCGTTCGACCCAGGCGCGCCTCGCCTGAGGCCTTGGGTAGCAGCACGCCGGCATTCGCGCCAGGCCTCTTGGCTGGCTAAACCCGGCTCGCGCCATCCCCCGCCAACAAGTCAAGACCGGGCCTGTGGCCCTGCCCCGGGCGCTGGCGGATCAGGACGGGCGATCCGGAACACGTAACAAGGTATGACATTTGCTTGAATGAAATTCATACACAGCTTGATGGCCCTTCACTTCCATGCACCAGTCCCTGTTCTCACCTTCAACGTCGCACGCCCCCGGCACCAGCAATTGCGGGGTGTTGTCGGCGGCAGCCAACGGCCTGGACGGCTTTATCGTCCAGCACGGCGGTGACCTGGACCGGGTTTTCGGCTGCTCCGGCATCGACCCCGAACAGCTGCTGCACCCGACCCTCAGCCTGCCCCTGCCCAACTACTGTCGGGTGCTGGAAGAGGCCGCGCGGCAAACCCATTGCGACAATTTCGGCCTGCGTTACGGCCAGCAATTCCAGCCCCAGGCCCTGGGCCTGCTGGGCTATATCGGCTTGTGCTCGGCGACCCTGGAAGAGGCGCTGATCAACTTTGCTGCGGCCTTCCCCTTTCACCAGCACAGCAGCCTGATCCAGCTGGTGGACCAGGGCGACTGCTACCGCTTCGACTATCAGGTGCGCCACGGCGCCATCAGCGAGCGGCGCCAGGACGCCGAACTGACCATGGGCATGGCCACCAACCTGGTGCGCCATGTACTCGGCGCCGACTGGGCACCGCGGGAAGTGGCCTTCGAACACGCTAGGCCCCTGGACTGGCACGAGCACCGCGAGGTGTTCGGTGCCGAGGTGCGCTTCGGCCAGGGCTGCAACAGCGTGCTGATTCCCAAACAGGACCTGGCCGGCCAGGCCATGCCCGGCAGTGACCCGATGCTGCTGATGCTGATCAAGGACGCCATCCGCCAACTGGGCGACGGCGGCAGTGAGAACGGCCTGCTGGACCAGGCGCGCCAGGCCATTCTGACCATCCTGCACCTGGGCGAACCGGCCCTGGAGCACGTCGCCCACACCCTGGGCCTGTCCGAGTGGGCCCTGCAACGCAAGCTGCGGGACCAGGGCCTGAGCTTTACCCAACTGGTGGACCAGATCCGCCAGGAGTCGGCGATGAACCACCTCAAGCAACAGAACCTCAGCGTCACCCAGCTCGCGTCCCTGCTCGGCTACTCGGAAACCAGCGCCTTCTCCCGAGCCTTCAAACGCTGGTTCGGCCTCAGCCCCAAACAGTGGCGCAGCGCCGGGCACGCCTGACGGTCAGGCGAAGATTTTCAGCAGCACGGTCGCCAGGATCACCGTAGAGGCCCCGCCAATGCGCGTGGAAATCTGCGCGAAAGGCATCAGCCCCATGCGGTTGGACGCCGACAGAATCGCCACATCCCCGGTGCCGCCCAGACCGCTGTGGCAGCAGGTGACGATGGCCGATTCGATGGGGTACATCTTCAGCAGGTTGCCGATAAAGAACCCGGCCAGTGTCATGGCCACCACCACCGACGTGCAGACCACCAGGTAACCCACGGAAAACACCTTGACCACGCTGTCCAAGGGCACATAAAGCATGCCCAGGCCGATCATCACCGGCCAGATAAAGGCCGTGGACACCAGCTTGTAGAACGACTTGCTGCCCTCCTCCAGGTTACGCGGCAGCAGTTGCAGGTATTTGCAGGCCACCGCCGCCAGGATCATCATCACCGGCCCCGGAATACCCGCCACTTTCTCCAGCAGGCCGCCGAGAATGAAAAAGGCGCAGATCAGCAGCACCCCGGCGCCCATGTAGCGATAGTCAATGCCGCCACTGGCCTCCTCCTGAACCTGGAACGCATCGTTCTCCGCCTTGGCGCGGATCAGCACACCGTCGCCGTTGAGCGCCGGACGCTTGAGGGCCAGCCGCGCCAGCACCCCGGCACAGATGATTGCCACGATATTGCCCACCACTGCCGCCGGCACCAGCTGCGCCACGTACTGTTCCGGGGTGCCGCCGAGGATCGCCGAATAGGCCAGGGACAGGGGCAGGATGCCCTCGCCGATGCCGCCGCCAATAATCGGCACGATGATGAAGAAGAACGTGTGGTAGACGCTGTAGCCGAACAGCGCACCGACCGCGATGCCCGCCGCCACGGCCGCCAGGGTGCCGACCAGCAACGGCACGAACATGCGGATCATGCCCTGCACCAGGATGAAACGGCTCATGCCGAGGATGCTGCCCACCACCAGGCTGGCGATGACGAAATACAGGAAGTTGGCCTCCTTCATCAGCATCTTGGTGGCGTCGATGGTGGTGCTGCCGAAGAAGCCGTAGAACACCAGCACCGAAGGCAGCATCAGGCACAGGATGGCGCCGCCGCCAATCTCCTTGAGGATCGGCAGGCGCTGGCCCAGTTGGCCGAAAAACACGCCCAGGGTCATGATCACGGCCAGGCCGCCAATCATGTTTTTCGGCAGGTAACCGAAGTGCGCGGAGAGGAACACGATCAGCGCGATGCCGATGAAATACGGCAGGGGAATCACGCCGATTTCATAGTCGCGCAAGCTGCGCAGGCAACGGCCGAAGGCACTGCTGTCTGCATGGGAAACGGGGGTGTCGAGGGAGTCGTTCATAGGGTCACCTGATACGCAAAAACGGGAACGGCGCGTGGCTCAGCGGCACGCCGGGAATTGGGCGCGAACAGGTGATCGTCGGGGGCACAGCGATAGCCGGGCGAAGGATAGGGACAACAGGCTCATGACGGTTTCCTCTGTTTGTTTTTATCTGAGGATGAACGGAACGCTCACAGTTCAATGCAGCGTCAGAGGGATGCTATGCTGGCCTTTTGGTTAAATAAACACGCTAATCATGAGCACTACAAACACACATCGTGTGCAATCACCCCTCCCGGAAGACCTGCGGGTATTCCTCGCGGTGATTCGCAAATCCAGCTTTGCCAGCGCCGCGGATGAGCTGGGGTTGTCCCCGGCCTACGTCAGCAAGCGCATTCAGATCCTCGAGAAAACCCTCGGCACCCGGCTGCTGCACCGCACCACGCGGCGCATCGCCCTGACCGAAGCCGGGGAACGCACCCAACGCTGGGCCGTGCGCATCCTGGATGACCTCGACGAGTTCATCGGCGAACTCTCGGAAGCGCGCAAGGCGCCGCGGGGCTTGCTGCACCTGTGCAGCAGTTTCGGCTTCGGCCGCAACCACGTCGCCCCGGCCGTGGCGGAACTGGCCATGGCCTACCCCGACCTGGAAATCCGCCTGGATGTGTTCGACCGGGTGGTGGACATCATTGCCGAAGGCTTCGACCTGGAAATTCGCGTGGGTGACGACCTGCCGGGGCAGCACATCAGCCGGCCCCTGGTGGCCAACCAGCGCGTGCTGTGCGCCACCCCCGACTACCTGGCGCAACGGGGCACGCCACAGAGTTTGCAGGACCTGGACCAGCACGATTGCCTGGTGCTCAAGGAGCGCAACAACCCGTTTGGCGTGTGGCACCTGCGCAAGGGCGCGCGTGAGGAAACGGTGCGGGTCAGCGGCCCGCTGTCATCCAATAACGGCGAGATCGTCTTGCAGTGGGCCCTCAAGGGCCGGGGGATTCTGTTGCGTTCGATGTGGGACGTGAAGCCGCTGCTGGACCAGGGCAAGCTGGTCCAGGTGCTGCACGACTACAGCCAGAGCGCCAACGTCTGGGCGGTGTACCCGACACGCCTGGCCGACTCGGCCAAGCTGCGGGTGTGCGTCGAATTTCTTGAGGCGCACTTCAAGCACCTGTCGCCCTGAACCCGGCGCGGAGCCGAGCCCGGGCAGGTTTCACGCCAGCCAGGGATTGGCCAGCAGGTGGGCTTTCTCGAAACGACGGATCGCCTCGGTGCGCTGCAAGGTGCTGCCGATGGCGTCCAGCCCCAGGAGCAAGGCGTCCTTGCGCAACGGGTCGATGTCGAACGCCAGGACCTGGCCATCGTCCAGGGCAATCTGCTGGGCCTGCAGGTCGATGCTGATTGCCTGGTGGCCCGGCTCCGCGACCCGACTGGCCAGGCGCTGCAGTTGCGCCTCAGGCAGTTGAATCAGCAACACCCCGTTGCGCTGGCAGTTGTCGAAGAAGATCCCGGCGAAGCTGGTGCCGATCAGCGCACGAATCCCCAGTTGCTTGAGCCCCCAGACGGCGTGCTCGCGGCTGGAGCCGCAGCCGAAGTTGGGGCCCACCACCAAAAATTGCGCATCGGTCCAGGGTGCCTGGTTGAGGATGAACTCGGGGTTGGGCCGGCCATCAGCGAGAAAGCGCAGGTCAAAGAACAACCCGCGATCCAGGCCGGCACGGTCAATCCCCTTGAGAAACTGCTTGGGCATGATCACGTCGGTATCGACGTTGGCCGCCAGCATCGGCGCGGCATGGCCACTGACCACAGTGAAAGGCGTCATCTCAATACTCCCGGGACAGGCAACGGACATCGGCCAGGCGGCCACTGATAGCGGCGGCCGCCACCATCGCCGGGCTCATCAAATGGGTGCGCGCACCCGCGCCCTGGCGGCCTTCGAAATTGCGGTTGGTGCTGGAGGCGCAGCGATCCCCTGGGGCGAGCACGTCATCGTTCATCGCCAGGCACATGGAACAGCCGGACTGGCGCCATTCGAACCCCGCCGCGATAAAGATATCCGCCAGCCCTTCGGCCTGGGCCTGCTCGCGCACCAGGGTCGAGCCGGGCACGATCATGGCCCGTACATGGGCCGCCACCTTGCGCCCGCGGACCACGCTGGCGGCGTCCCGCAGGTCTTCGATGCGGGCATTGGTGCAAGAGCCGATAAAGGCGTGGCTGATGGCGATGTCGGTCAAGCGCTCACCGGCTTCCAGGCCCATGTAGCGCAAGGCCCGTTGCAGGTCCTGGCGGCGGATCAGGTCGCTTTCCGCCAAGGGGTCGGGCACCCGCTCACCAATCGCCAACGCCTGGTCGGGGCTGGTGCCCCAGGTGACCATGGGCTGCAGGGTACTGGCGTCCAGGACCACTTCCAGGTCAAACGCCGCCCCCGGGTCGCTGTACAAATCGGCCCAACGTCGCAGCGCCTGCTCCCAGAGTTCGCCCTTGGGCGCCCGGGGTTTGTCGGCCAGGTAGGCGTAGACCTTGGCGTCCGGCGCCATAAAGGCCCCGCGTGCGCCCGCTTCCACGGCCATGTTGCAAATGGTCATGCGCGCCTCGACGCTCAGGGCATCGATGGTGGAACCGGCAAACTCGATGGCGTAGCCGGTGGCGCCGGACGCGCCGATGCGACCGATCAACGCCATGATGATGTCCTTGGAGGTCAAGCCCGCGCCCAGGACGCCTTCAACCTTGACCCGCATGCTTTTCAGGCGCTTGTAGACCAGGGTCTGGGTGGCCAGCAGGTGCTCGATCTCCGAGGTACCGATGCCGAAGCCAAAGGCGCCCAGGGCACCGTAAGTGGTGGTGTGGCTATCGCCCGCGGCGACCACCATGCCGGGCAGGATAAACCCCTGTTCGGGGGCCACCACGTGCTCGATGCCTTGGCGCGGGTCCAGCACGTCGAACAATTCGATGCCGAAATCCAGGCAGTTCTCGGTGAAGTACGACACCTGCCGAGCGCCGCCCGGGTCGGTCATGGCGGCATTGCGCGCCGGGCTGGTGGGGTTGACGTGGTCCACCACCGCCAGGGTCGCGGCGGGTCGCCACACCGGGCGCTTGGCCTCGCGCAGGCCGCTGAAGGCCTGGGGGCTGGTGTACTCGTTGGCAACCTGGCGGTCGATGTAGAGCAGCACATGGCCGTGATCGTCCAGGGTGCAGACGGTGTGGGCATCAATGTGCTTCTGGTAGAGGGTTCTGGGCTGACTCATGGCAGGCTCGCTATTGAATTGTTGTGCGAGAGTCCGAAGACATCACGGTCACAGCGCCTTGGCGGCGTGTTCGTGCCCAGCATATTCACTTCATATCGCGCATCAATGCCGAGAAAGTGTTTTTAAAGTTCACGCTTCGTGTTCTATCCAGCCACCCTGAAGGTCGATCCGCAGCGTCCGGACCCAGCGTTGATCAAGCTAGATAGAGGGTTGGAGCGGCGGACGGGCCGGCTGCGCAGCCAGCGGCCCGGCCCACCGGGCCCGTCAGTTCGACTGCGGGTTCATGTAGCGGTCGAAGTTCTCGATGTAGTCGGTCAGGTTCTCTTCCATCATCAGGCGGAATTCTTCGACGAAGTAATCCACGGCCTGTTGCTTGGCCGCTGCCAGTTCCTCGACGTTACGGCAACCGCAGGCACTGACCCAGGCACTGAAACGCGCGTTGGCGTACATCAGCGACGCGCTCGACTTGCCCCGGCTGCTGTCGGCGATATGGGTGTTTGCCAGCTCGATAATGGCGTCGGCGCGGTTGTAGAAGTCCTGATCGATTTCGTTGGCCAAGGGGCGTTCCTCGTTGCGGTGGGATCAATAAAGCGCGGCAGTATAAGAGGTTTGCCCTGCCGGGCCGATGGCTTTTACAGGCCGTCTGTTTGATCGCCGTGCGCAGGCGGGGAGTGAGAAACGCCGCCTACCAGGACTTGCGCTCCACCAGCGGGCACGCCACCCGGTGAATGAACGGCTCGTCACGCCCTTCGATCACGTGCAGGGCCGCACGCCGGCCCATTTCGTAATACGGCAGTTGCACGGTGCTCAACGGCGGGTAGAACAGCTCGGCGACGCCGATCATGTTGTCATAGCCCAACACGGCGACATCTTCGGGAATGCGCAAGCCGCGACCCAGCAGGTATTGGTAGGCGACCAAGGCGATACGGTCGTTGCCGCACACCAACAGGTCGAACGCCGGCCGACCGTCCGCACGGCGCAATTGCTGCTCCAGGGCACCGATGGTTTCCCCGTAGGCGTCATCGGTCGACAGGTCGTACTGCGCTACGTCCGCCAAGGGCAACTCAGCTTCCGCCAGGGCCCGCGCCAACCCTTGCTGACGCAGGCCCCAGGCCAGGCTGCTGCGGGGCAGGTTGAGGCAGAACGGCCGTCGGTAACCCTTGCTCAGGGCCTGGCGCAGGGCCTGGTACTGACCGTCTTCGTCGTCCGGGACATAACACGCCACCCCGGGCGCCGAGCTCACGCAATTGCTGAGCACCAGCGGCAGGCTGCGCAGCGCCGGGGGAATGTCCACGGTGCGCAATTGCATGGCGCTGAAAATGATCCCGTCCGGTTGATGGGACAGCATCAGGTCGATGGCTTGGGCGGTGGGTGGGGTTTCGAAGACGTTGAGAATAAACACGTTCCAGGCATTTTCCCGGGCGGTGCGCTCCAGGGACAGCAGCATCTCAACGGCGAACGGGGTGGTGGCGGTGTCGAGGGCAAAGACGCCGATGGTCTTGCCGCGGGAGTGGCCGCCACGGATCTTGCGCGCCGAAAGACTGGGGACGTAACCCAGGGTTTCGATGGCTTGACGGACTTTGTTCAGGGTTTCCTGATTGAGCTTTTCCGGGGTGTTGATCGCCCGGGACACGGTCATGAAGGACACGCCCGCCAACCGTGCGACATCTTTGACTGAAGCCATGTGCCGATGCCATTGCCTGATCTGGCCGCGCATCATGTCATGCCTGGCAAAAACCTGACAACACGCGGCCTAGCCAGGCGGGCATCGCTCAGAGCTGGAGGTCGGCCAGCTCCCAGCCGCGAATCTCACCCATCGCCCCTGCCCCATTGAGCGCAAACACACTGATCCCGAGGCTGTCGGGGTCCGGGTAAATACGGCTGCTGAGGCTGTAGGCACCGTCATCGACAAACACTTCGATGGAGGAGCGATCGAGGAAGATCCGCAGCGCGATCCGAGTTTGCCCAGGGGCCACCGGCACACTGCGCACACCGCTGACGCCGGCCCCCGAGTGTTGCCGGTCGAGCACCAGGCGTCGCGCCATGGCGTCGAAATACAACAGTGTCTGCTGCTGATGATCGGCGCTGCAACGCACGGCCAGGCCAAAGCGTTCCGCGCTGCTGGCGGCCAGGTCCAACTGCATCTCCAGTTCCAGCAACGCGCCGCCCATTGCCAGGGACCGACGCTGGGACGTCAGGATGCCCACTTGCTCGCGGTGTGGCGTGCGACGCAACGCGGTCAGCTCCCGGGCCGGGCGCATGCGCAGGCGCTCGCCGTCGCGGCTCAACTCCCGGGGCAACGACAGCGCACCGCACCAATGATGAGCCTGGCTCGGCATGGGGCTGTCCCACATGTCCATCCAGGCCCAGAGCAGGCGTCGGCCGTCCGCCGCCATTAAGGTCTGGGCGGCGTAGAAGTCGTGACCGTGATCCAGCTCGTACAGCTCGCCGCACTCGGAGAAATGCCCGGCGTCGTCCAGCAGGCCGAATCGATAGCTGTTCTGGTAGCGGTTCCAGTTGTCATAACCACTGGGTTGCAGGCCTTGGGGCGAATAGAGCAACACATCGACCCCGTCCAGCTCGAACATGTCCGGGCACTCCCACATATAGCCGTCGGGGTCGCGCTGGCCCGCCAAGGCACACGCCAGGAAATGCCACTGACGCAGGTCCTCGGAACGATAGAGCAGCAACTGCGGGTCATCCCCCTGTCGGGCGCCCAGGGCCATCCACCAGTGCTCGCCGCGCCGCCAGACCTTGGGGTCGCGAAAATGCATGATCTGCGGGTCGGGCGCCGCCTCGATCACCGCCCCGTGCTTGGTGAAAACCAGGCCGTCGGTGCTGCTGGCCAGGCACTGGACCTGGTGGATGCGCTGGTCATCCCCGGGTTCGCCCAACCAGCGGTGCCCGGTGTACAGCAAATACAGGGTGTCGTCGGCAACCACCGCCGAACCGGAGAAGCAGCCGTCCCGGTCGTACTCGTCGCCGGGCGCCAAGGCGATCGGCAGATGCTCCCAGTGCACCAGGTCACGGCTTTTCGCATGGCCCCAGTGCATCGGGCCCCATTGCGCCGAATAGGGATGGTGCTGATAGAACACGTGGTACTCGCCGCGAAAATACACCAGCCCGTTGGGGTCGTTCATCCAACCCGCCGGCGGCGCCAGGTGATAACCGAGCCGATAGTCGTCACGGCGTCGGGGCAATGTGTTGTCCAGGGCGCGATGGGCCTGGTCCAGCCGTTCAGAGGGCATGGGGGAGTCCTTACAAAGGTTCATAACGGGGTGACTGACGGGGCATTGGCAGGCGACGCCTCCGCGGCGCGGGCCTGGGGCGACGGGCGCGGCGGGTCGGCCCGCAGCAAGGTCCAGGACAGCAGCAGGCTGGCGCACACCAGGCCCGCCATCAGCAGGTAGACACTGGCAAAACCCAGGTGGTCGTAGCCGTATCCCACCAGGGGCGACAGCAGCATCGCGGTCAATTGCTGGGCGAACTGGAAGCCCACCAGGTAGATGGACGCGGACAGCCGCGAGTCGAAATTCAGGGCAATGTATTTGAAGACCGAGACCAGCAGGATCGGCACTTCGAGGGCGTGCAGCATCTTGCAGGCGCCGATGGTCCAGGCTTCGCTGGCCAGCCCGGAGCCGAGGATGCGCACAAACATGATGCTGCCCGCCAGGATCAACCCGTACTTGGCCCCCGTGCGCCCGACCACCCAGGGCGCGAGCAGCATGCAGGCGGCTTCGAGCAGCACCTGTGAAGAATTCAGGTAACCGTAGGCGCGGGTACCCTCCTCCGGCGTGGCGAAAAACGAAGAGAAATACACCGGAAACTGCTGCTCGTAGATCATGTAGATGCCGCACACCCCGGTCAGGTACAGGCTGAAGGCCCAGAAGCGCGGCAGGGTGAACAGCTTCCACAGGTCATTCAGGCGTACCGGCGCGGCGGGCGCGCCGCTGCTGTGGATGGGGTGATTGGCGAACGACCGGATGTCCAGCCGCGAGAGAATCAGCAGGAACACCGCACCTGCGGCACTGCTCATGTAAAACGCGATGTCCGGGTCAATGTTGAACACCACGCCGACCACCCCGGTCGCCGAGGCCCAGCCCAACGATCCCCACATCCGCGTGATGCCGAATTCGAAGCCCGCATGGCGCGACAAACGCTCGGTGTAGGACTCGATCACGCCCACCCCGGCCAACATGGCCAAGGCCAGGAATGCCGCGCCAACCACCGCCCCCAGTACCACGTTCTGGGCCAGCAAGTTGGCGTAGACATGAATCGCGAACGGCGCCGCGCAGCAAAGCAGCAAGCCGATCCACACCAGCAGTTTTTTCGACAGGCCGAGGCGATCCTGGAGTGCGCCATAGAACGGTTGGATCAACAGCGCGGCAACAGCGTTGGCCGCGAACACAAAGCCGGTTTCCGTGCCGTTCAGGCCAATCTCGCGGTGCAGCCAGATGGAGAACAGGGAGTAGCTGGAAGACCAGGCGAAGAAGAAAAAGAACAGCAGCCCGCTGATAAGCCAGTACTCGCGTTTGACTGACAACTGCATATGACGCCTCTCTTGTTTTTATCTAAGTTAACGTTAACATCTCACTCCATTACGCGTCCTCCAAATGCTCGCTGTCAAGCATTTCCCAGCACCACGGTGCACGGCAACTTGATGCTCGCTTCGGGTGAAAGGCCCGTATTTGCTGGCCCCCACTACAAAAACAAAAGGGTTGAACATGACGTTTACGACTTCCAGGCCCCTCGCCGGCCTGTGCTTGCTGGCGCTTTCGCCACAGCTGTTCGGTGCACCACCGCCCAGCCTCGAAGAACGCCTGGCCCGACTGGAAAGCCGCACCACCCAAGCCGAGGCCCGGGCGTCCCAGGCGCAAGCCGAAGCCGCCGGCCTGCGCCAGGAAGTCGCGCGGCTCAACCAGCAGATCGCCCAAGCCAGGCCCGGCACCGCGCCAACGTCGCTGGAACAACGGGTGGCCTCAGTCGAGGCCCGACAACACGCCCTGGCCCAACACGCGGCGAACCCGCCCTCCCCAGCCGTTGCCAAGCCCGACCCTGGCCTGACCTTCAGCGCCTATGCACGCTCCGGGATCATGACCGACGGCAAAGGGGCTGGCCGTGGCGGGCCCTACCTGACTCCCGCCGGCTCGGTCGGCGGTGCCATCGGGCGCTTGGGCAATGAGGTCGATACCTACATGGAGGCGAAGGTCAGCAAAGAGGATCGCGCCAGCAACGGCACAGGCTCGCGCTATGCGCTGATGCTCGCCGACGGCCTGGAAACGCCCAACGACTGGACGGCCGCCGAAAGCGCGCTGAATGTGCGCCAGGCCTATGCCGAGCTGGATCACCTGGCGTCGTTTCGCGACAGCCCGCTGCTGCGCGACGCCACGCTGTGGGCCGGCAAGCGCTTTGATCGGGATAACTACGACGTCCACTGGCTCGACCGCGGCATCGTGTTCCTGGCCGGCACCGGCGGCGGCATCTACGACCTGCACCTGAACGACGACTGGCGCCTCAATGCCTCGTTGATGAGCCGTTCCTACGGCGACTTCGGCACCGAGGACAAGCAGGACATCCGCAGCTACGTGGCCACGGTCAATCAGTTCTTCGACCAGGGCCGCTGGCAGCTGATGCTCAACGGCATCACCGCGCAAAACAACGACGCCGACCTGGACCCGGACAACCCCCTGGCGCAGGGCCACGACAGCCGCCTGAACAAGGCGGGGTTCAGCCCAGCCGAAAGCGGCTCCCACGGCATGCTCGCCTACCATCGCCCGGACTTTTTCGGCCGCGAGGGCTACTTCAAGACCGCGCTGCTCTATGGCCGCGGGCTCGGAGCCGAGGTCAACAGCATCGGCGCCGACGGCGATTTGCTGAGCGAGGCGCGCACGCTGCGGCTGGCGTTCTATGGCCATACCCGGCTGAATCAGGATTGGCGCCTGGCCCCGGCACTGATCGCCGAGCACAGCCAGGACCGCTATGTGCCCGGCGACGACTATCGCTACCTGACCCTGAACCTGCGACTGGCCAATGAGCTGAGCCGCAACGTTGAAATGCTCTACGAACTGAGCTGGCAAACCATGGACCTACAAGCGCTGGGCTACGACGGTCGGCAGGCGGCCCAGGGCGATTTCTGGAAGCTGACCTTCGCCCCCACGTTCAAGGCGCAGACCGGAGACTTTTTTGTGCGCCCCGAATTGCGCCTGTTCGCCACCTACATGAACTGGTCCCGGGACCTGGACCACTTCAGCGCCAGCGACGACTTGGGGCAGAAAGGCTTCAAATCCGGCGGCGACTGGCAGTTCGGCGTGCAAATGGAGACCTGGTTCTAAGGGTGCTGACCCGCGCAGCTCATGCGCCCGGGTGCTGGGCTGCCGACAGGCTCCGCAGGTGCGCGGCCAACAAGGCTTCACTCTGGCCTTGGGACAACACCACGCAATTGTCCGCGGCCCGCAACGCCCGTTGCAGATGCTGCTCGGCCTGCTGCCAATCGCCCTCAAGGATGGCGCGCAAGGCCAGGCAACGCGGCCGCAGCCAGGGCGCGTACCAGTCGACATCGTCGCTCATCCAGGTGGTTTTCAAAGGCGTAACGTCGCGCTGCACATAGGCTCGGCTGAAGGCCAATTCGCCGCGCAGCAACTCGATCAGGCTGCTCATACCGGCCAGTTCTGCGGCTCGGGCTTGCAGCAGTGCGTCCAGCTCCTGCTCCATCTCCAGCACCGCCAGCCAGTCGCCCTGATCCTGCCGGGCATTGAGCCGATAGCCGAAGGCAACCAGGGTTTCAGTCATGGAGCCCTGGGCCAGTCGCTCAAGATCCGCCGCCGGCAATTGCCCGCTGGGCACACCGGCCACGGTCAAGGCCAGCAGCCGCGCCTGGGCCATATCCTGCCGTTGGTCATCGCGATGCAGGTACCAGGAAAACAGCAGCAAGCCGTCGCTGGGCGAGACCCGCCAGACCGGTATCAAGTTACCCACGGCCATGACTAGGTTGATGGCCGCGAAGGCCAGGGCCACACCGCCTGCCACGCTTTGCAGGCCCGACCAGTAGAGGCCCAACCCCAGGGCCAGGCTGCCCACCAGCAGGTTCAGCAGCGGCCCCAGCACCACCATCACCATCCACTGCCGACGCAACGGCCGCTGCGGGTTGCTCGCGGCAATCACATAACCGCCAAAGCGATTGCGCTTGAGCTGGGGCGACCAGCGCAGCCGCCAGCCGCGCCGCAATACCTGAAGCTCCACGGCGGCGACCCGCGCCAGCAACACCGGCATCCCGCAATAGCGGGCGCCCAGGTAATGCCCGCCTTCATGCACCACCAGGCCCATGATGCCGAGCATCGAGGCCAGGAACATCGCCAGGAAGGGTTGCAACTCGGACCTGATGGTCAACCCCAGCACCGCCGCCGCAATGATCCAGCCACTGAGCAACACCAGGCTCTGGATAATCGCCATCAGTTTGTTCAGGGCCTTGAACCCGGTATTGCCATCCATTGCGAACATCCTTGAGAGTCAACCCGGCAGCTATCCGGGCGCGCAGACTGCCAGCTTCCACCCCACCAATTCAACCCAGGATCGCCGCCAAACAGCGTTTTGCAGGAGCTGGCTTGCCAGCGAAGGCGGCCGCGAGAACGCTATGGCGCTCAAGAACGTGATCGCCGGCAAGCCGGCTCCTACAGAGCGCCCTGGGATTTCACCTCAACCCGCAGCACACCGGCCGGTTGCGCCGTGCAGTCGATGCGCACCGGCAGGAAGCGTTCGATCACCGCGATATTGCTCTGCAAGTGTTCGCTCATGCTCGGAGTCGTGAAGCTGCCGCCGCCGGCCAGGGCCATGGGCAACAGCAGTTGATCCGCCAGGTGTTCGGCCACGGCCGCTGCGCTGTGCAGCCAGCCCCAGGCCTGATCGATGGCGCGGTCGGCCACGGTCTCGGCCCGCAGGTTCGATTGGCCAAAGGCGCTGAAGACTTCAGTCAGTTGCTCGCAGGCGAACTCCAGCAGCAATACATTGCCCGGGCCGTAGTCTTCGTCGAGCACCTCGGTGTGCAACTGGGCCCAGGGCAACTCCAGCCGCCGGTTGACCCGCAACAATTCACGCTCGGCCACGTGCTCGGCCACCCCGGCGATCACCGCCCGGGCCTGGCTGCCCAACAGCGCACCCCGTTGCTCCAACTGCAGCGGCTGCAAGGTCGAAGGCTGGATAAACGCCTCCAGCTCGCCGCCGCCCGCCGGGACAAACCCGTGACGCAGCAGTTGCAGTTCTACCTGGGCGCCCATGCGCCGCAGTTGCGGCAACCAGGCGCGCTCGAGGAAATCCACCGGCGGCGCCATAGGGTTATGGGTGCCGCCGCTGATGCTGATCCGACTGGGTTCCGGGGCCTGCAACAACGCCGGCAACAGGGTTTGCAAGACCAGGGTGCAACTGCCCGCAGTGCCGATGGCGAAGCGGTAGTCACCGCCACGAATCGGCCCCGGCTCGAAGCTCAAGGCCTGGGAACCGAGCTCGGCCCCCAGGGTTTTACCGCCACAAATCTGGGTCGCCGCCTGCACGGCGGTCAGGTGCTGGCGCAGCAGCCCCGGGCGACTGCGCCGGGCGCGAATATTGTGGATACGCAGGGGCTTGCCGGTGAGCATCGACAGGCTCAGGGCGCTGCGCAGTACTTGGCCGCCGCCGATGGCGCCGTCCAGTTCAATGACATCCTGTTTCATCACATTCCTCAGGCGTAGTGCCGGACCGTCTCTCTCAGGTAATGGTCCAACAACGCAGTGTCTTCTCGATTACGGGCCAACCGCGGCGCTTCACGGGCCAGTTCGGTGGCGATAAACGCGTGTAAAGCCGGGCGCCGCGGGCCATAGGCCGCCTCATCGGCATTGCGCTTGAGCACCAGTAGCTCGGCCACTTCCGCCAGCAACAGCGGGTCGTCGACGGTACTCAGTAGATCGGCGAAGGTCATCGGCGGACGGCCCCGCCCTTGATCGATCCAACGCACTGCCAGCAGCGGCCGCAGCACGTAGAAGTACTTCTTCAGGCGCACGCTCTCGCCTTGCAGGTAGCCGCGGAAGTTTTTCCGGGCCATCGACAGATAGTGGTAACGCACCGCCTGCGGGTTGTAGAAGGCCTCGGCCAAGGCCCGCAGGCGCTGGGTCGCGGCGCTCTCGCTGCGATACACCAGAGGCGAGTCCAGCCATTCCAGCAGGGTCGGGTTGGAGTTGCGCAACAGCCCGAGGGTCTTGCGCAATTCCCAGCCGCTGATGTCCAACTCATCGTCCAGAGGCCGCTCGATCACGTCCCGCGCGGTATCGACCTGGACAAACCACTCGGGCTTTTCCACGTAGACAAAACGCACATCGTAATCACTGTCGGTAGAGGCAAACCCCCAGGCCCGACTGCCCGATTCACAGGCATACAACACCGTGATATTGCGCTCGCGCTCCAGTCGCGCGAGTTCCTCCAGCACCCGCTCGCGCATGGCATCGCTGAGCGGGTGGCGTTCATTGACGTCCATTGCTATTTCCCAGTCCTTGTTCAATCCGTGCTGCTGGCCAGCAACACGCTCAGGCTGCGGCGCGCGGGGTTCCAGATGCTCAGGCACCACACACCCCACCACTCCAGCCCTTCGTCGAAATAATCACTCCACAGCTCGCTGTCGGCCGGCGACTCGGCGCTGTCCTGCCAATCCAGTTCGTAGCCCTTGACCCAATCCAGCACCTGCAGCGGCGCCCCGGGCTCAAGCCCCAAGTGGGCCAGCCACTGGTTGAACAGCGCGCTGGCCTCGTCGTCACCCGCGGCAAAACGGGTGCCATAGGGCGGGTTGCAAAAGGCCCGGAACAGCGCCGCCGGCCCGTCTTGCAGGTTGGTGCGGCTCAAGTCCTGGATGTCCTCCAGGTTCAGGGGGCTGATGCGTGCCCGGTCCAGGTCCCAGGCCAGGTACGCGCCAAAGGGCACATCGGCGTAATGCGGGTCCTGGATAAACAAGCGATGGCGTTCGCGACGGTCGGCCAGCATCTGCTCGAACAGGGCATTCACCGCTTGGCGATGCAGGGCTTCATCCACTGCCACACCGGGGGAAACTTCATAGGCCACAAATTCGAAGACCACGCCGGCCTCTTCGAGGCGCTTGCGCAGGGCCATCGAGGCGTGCGGGTCCTTCAGGCTCGATAACACTTCCATGACTCTTTCCTCAAAGGCTCAGCGCAGGCGCTTTGCCGATCCAGACGGTAACTGCCCCGCCTCTTCCATCTGCTGCACTCGCAGCAACAAGGCCTCGCGTTGCGGCTCTTGCCCCTTGGGCACCTGCAAGCTGAACTGCCAGGTACACCAGCGGTTCAGTTGCTCCAGCCAATGGGCAGCCTCGGCGGGCGCCTGATCATGGCGGCGCAACAGGTATTGCAACTGGCGCCACCCTGGCTTGCAGCTCAACAACGCTTGCCGACGTGGCTCGGGCAGCTCGTGCCAGTGCTGGTCCAGGCGCTGCTCCACAGCGTCGCGGTAATCGGTCCAGGCCTGTTGCCGCAATAACCGCAGGGCACAGGCGAAGACCTTGTCGGCGGGGTCGTCCAAGGCCGCGATCTGCTCGACCAAGCCCCGCTCGCCCAAGGCCTCCAGGGCGTGCACCCGCACCTGGAGCGACGCTGAACCCAGCGCCTCACGCAACATGGTGTCCGCCTCGGCAGCCTTGAGCTCCCGAGCCAGCCCCACCAGGCCCAGCCACGCGTCCTTGGTGCGCGGCAACGGCTCGGCCAGGCGTTTCAGCAACACCTCGCGACTGTCCAGGCCGACCTGTGGCGCCGCCCAACGGGCCAGGCAACGCAGGGCCGCCGAGCGATCAAGCAGCGCCGCCCGCAACGCCGGTCGCGGGTCATCCAGCAACGGCCAAAGCAACCGCAAGGCCTTGACCCGGACGCTGGCGCCGCAGGTCTGCATGGCCTGTTCCAGCAACGGCCGTGCCTCGGCCGGCAGCAACTCGGCGCATGCGTCCACGGCCCGCTGACGCACCGTCACCTCATCGTGGGCCAGGGCCAAGGTCAGCAACGCCAAAGGCTCACGGGTGCTTTCCAGCAACAGCGCCAACAGCCAGCGCGCCACCTTGCCCCGGGCGCCTACGAACGCCGCCAGCACCTGGGGCCGTACCTCGGGGGCCAGCAACACGTCGCGGGCCCGAGCCAGGGTCTGGCCATGGTCCACTCGCTGCTTGTCGGCCAGGGCCAACAGCGGCGCCAGGGCCTGCAACAACAGCTCGGCGCGCGCCGGCAGCAGGTACGCTTCGACAGCAACCGCTGCCTGTTGCCGGACTTGCGGCACCCAGTCATTCAGGCGTTCCAGCAGCGCCTCCAGGGCCTCGGCCGACGGCTGGGCGACCAAGGCCCGCAACGCCGCCTCGCGGACAAAACCATTGCCGAAGCGGCTGAGGATCAACCACGCGCTGAGGTGGTCGTGTTGCTCCAGCACGTCGCGAACCTGCGCCGCTTCGTAGTCCGAGAGCTGGTAATGCCAACTTTGCCACTCTTCCCTGTCACTCATGTTCCTACCCCTTTACACACACCACCTGACGCAAGGTGTGCAGCACTTCCACCAGCTCACGCTGGGCGTGCATGACTTGATCGATATCCTTGTAGGCCATGGGAATCTCGTCGATCACCGCCTCGTCCTTACGGCACTCGACGTGGGCCGTGGCGCGGATCTGGTCTTCCACGGTGAACAGCTTCTTGGCCTTGGTTCGGCTCATGACTCGTCCGGCACCGTGGCTGCAGGAGCTGAACGCTTCCTCGTTACCCAGGCCGCGCACGATAAAGCTTTTGGCCCCCATGGAACCCGGAATAATTCCCAGCTCACCCTTTTTAGCCGACACCGCGCCTTTACGGGTCACCAGCACCTCTTCACCAAAGTGCCGCTCTTTCTGCACGTAGTTGTGGTGGCAGTTCACCGCTTCCAGGGCCACCTCGAATGGCTTGCTGATCACCTGGCGGGTGGCCTGGATCACCGCTTGCATCATCAGTTCGCGGTTCTGCCGGGCAAAATCCTGGGCCCAACCCACGGCTTGCACGTAATCATCGAAATGCTCGCTACCTTCTTCGAAGTACGCCAGGTCGCGGTCCGGCAAGTTGGCGATGTGTTGGCGCATATCGGCCTGGGCCAGTTCGATAAACAGGTTACCGATGGCGTTACCTACGCCACGGGAACCGCTGTGCAACATGAACCAGACGCGGTTGGCTTCATCCAGGCACACCTCGACGAAGTGGTTACCGCCACCCAGGGTTCCCAGGTGCTGGCGGTTGTTGGTGTTGGCCAGCCGCGGGTACTTATCGGTGATGGCCTTGAACCCCGGATGCAGCGCCTTCCACACCTGATCGTTGGCCTGCGGCACTTCACCCCAGGCGCCTTTATCCCGACCGCTACGTGGCGACGTTCGCCCGTGGGGCACCGCCTGCTCGATGGCGCTACGCAGCCCCTGCAGGTTATCCGGCAGATCGGATGCGGTCAGCGACGTACGCGCGGCGATCATTCCGCAACCGATATCCACCCCCACTGCGGCCGGGATAATCGCCCCCACCGTGGGGATCACGCTACCGATGGTGGAACCTTTCCCCAGGTGCACATCGGGCATCACTGCCAGGTGCTTGAAGATGAACGGCATCTTCGCGGTGTTCATCAACTGCTCACGGGCCTCGCTTTCCACAGGTACGCCCTGGGTCCACATCTTGATCGGCTTACCGTTGGCCACTTCCAGCAGTTGATAGGTTTTGTTTTCCATGTGTTTGTCTCTTCTTCCTGTGGCCGGTGATCCGGCCCTGTTCAATAGTTTGCCTGTAGGCGCCGCCGGGCGGCGTTCGGTGTGCCGGTGAAGGCCATTTCTCGGGCCTCTTCGCTGGCAAGCCAGCGCCTACGGGACAGCGATGTTCGGTGTAAAGGCTGATGAATCAGTGCAGGCCAGGCCTGCGGGCAGCGACAAGAGGAACAGGCACATAGGCTCTACCCACTGAGCTACAGCCTTGCGGCTGGCGGGGCTCGAACCCGCGACACCATGTAGTACCTGTGGCATTCGCTGCCGACCCACCGAAGTGGGCAAAACCGTGCGACGACAAGGGAACGGTGAAACATAAGTTTCGTGTTCTGCCCTTTAAACTACGGCGCCCTCTTCAGGCACCGGCGGGAATCGAACCCGCATCACGAACGTGGGATGTAGTTCCACCTGCATTCGTCGCAAAAAACCTGCAAATCAGTTGGCACGACAACAACGGTGACTGATGGCCGGAATCGAACCGGCCTTAACCATCATGTACAGCCACCCGCATTCGTGCCGTCACCGGCCCTGACAAGAATGGCCGAGACGCCTTTGGATGTAGTCTCGACGGCATTCAGGGCCTGTGAACAAAAAACTCCGGTGTCCGCCGTGTTTGCGGCGGACGGTTGACTCCATGGTTTGCCGATCAGGGCGCCAACGCCTCGATCGCCTCGACCCAGTGCTGCGTGCCGTACTGCCCGGAGGCGAACTGGCCGATCAGGTCAAACACTGCGTCGCTGAAGCCGCCGACGTTGAGGATGTCCTCGCGGTCCATGGCCTGGGTCGTGGCCCCGGGTTGCAGGTCGATGCACACCAGCCGCGCTTGCGGGTTGATGGCCTTGATCCGCTGCCACTGGCGCAGGGTTTCAGTCGCCCCATGCCGCCGGGCATCCATCCACGACTCGTTGTCCGAGACCAGGATCAGCGTATCGACCTTGGCCTTGTCATCCGCCAGCTTGGCCAGGGGCGCCGAACAGTGGGTTCCGCCGCCGCCAATCGCCGCAAGCTTCTGCGCATTGCTCATCACGCTGTCCCGCGGGTTGAGCTGGATGTCCACCACCCTCATTTCAAAGGGCATCACCCGCGCCGCTGGCTGCTTGCGCACCACCGCTGCCGCCACCAGGGCCGCCACATCGATGCAACGCACCGCGGTGGTGGCGCCCTGGCGATAACCGGTGATCGGGCTGTGCATCGAGCCCGACACGTCGGGACACACCACCACCGAACCTGGCAAGGCCGGCACGTTGGCCAATGACAACTCCAGGGCATCCTGCAGCGCCTCGCGGACCTTGCCCGGCACCTCGGCGCCGGCCATGCGATAGGCCGCCAGCAACTGGTACGGGTAGACCCGGGCCTTGGCCACGGCCTCGGCATCCGCCAGGCGCGCCGCCACATAGTCAGTGCAACCCGCCACCTTGAACGCGCCGTGGCGCGCCAGGGTGTTGAGGTTCATGCGCAAGGCCTGCCACCCCATGTTGCGCGCCTGGGCCGCCCATTGCTCGGCACTCAGCGTCTCGTTGGCCAGCAGCATAAAGGGCACCTGGGGCAACTCGCTGCTGGCGCCGCTGCGAAAGGCCAGCAAGGCCCGGGTCAGCGGTGGCAATGCCTGCGCATCCACCGGCTTGCCGATCAACCAGGCAAAGAAGGCTTCGCGCCAGCCTCGGCCGGCTTGGGGTGAACCATCTTCACCACGTCCGCCAGGGACGGTTGGTTGCCGACCGAGGCCTGCAACAATTGGTATTCGCTGGCGTTGTTCAACCAGTTCTGCACCAGGCGCTTGGGCTGCGAACCCAGGGACTTACGCCCGGTGGCGCCGCTGCGCAGGATCTGCACGAAGTTGCGCAGCATCTTGCCGCTGTCCACCACGTGCTCGAACAACTCTGGCAACACCGAGGAACGCTGGGCCGCCAGGGCCGCCAACATCAACGCCGGCATGTCCTTCATGTGGCCCTGCTGCCGAGCGTAACGAGCAGCCTTGGCCACGTAGCGGCTGTCCAGTTGGGCCACCAGTTGCAGCACGCTGTCGAGCTGGCTGTCGGCCGAGGTGTAAAAGGTCTGGCTCAGGCAACCCGTCGCCGCCAACTGCGCCAGCCGATGCTTGGCGCTGTAGGCATAGGCCGGAGCCTTGGAGGCATTCAGCGTGTTGCTGGCGGCGGCCGTTGCCTGTTGGGTGTTGAACAGCTGGGGGTTGGCCATGATGGCGTCTCGCTCTGTTATCCGTTTCGTTGCCAGAGTGACTGCAGGGCACGTGCCAGTTTGTTTTCTGGCCGTGATTTAATTTTTAAGTTATTGATTTTAAACAATATTTTTATTTAATTTATTTTATTAAGGAAAAATCAGCGACAGGCCGACACCAAATTATTTATCCTTTCGTATCGCTACTTATCTCTAGGTATAAACATGTCGAGCAAGCCCACGGTCGCCATCGGTTTTATCGGCTCCACCCTTGATCGTGTCGGTAAGGGGGCCAACCGTTGGGGCCATTGGCGGCCCAGCGTCGGCCTGTGCCAACAGGAGGACGTGCTGATTCATCGGCTGGAGCTGATTCACGGCGTCGACGCACGGGACGTCAGCCTGGCCGGGCGGGTGGCGACGACATTCGCCAGGTCTCCCCCGAGACCGAAGTGCGCCTGCACCCCATGCCCCTGCGCAATCCCTGGGACTTCGAGGAGGTCTACGGCGCCCTGCACGACTTCACCAGCGCCTACGCCTTCGACACCGAACGCGAGGACTACCTGGTGCACATCACCACCGGCACCCACGTGGCGCAGATCTGCTGGTTCTTGCTGACCGAGGCGCGCTTTCTTCCGGCGCGGCTGATCCAGACATCCCCGGCCCGGCGCCGCGACGAAGAACAACGCGCCACCGGCACCCATGCGCTGATCGACCTTGACCTATCGCGCTACGACCGCATCGCCTCGCGCTTCGCCCACCAGCGCCTGGAGGGCCTGGCCTTTCTCAAGTCGGGCATCGCCACCCGCAATGCCGCCTTCAACCGCTGTATCGAGCAGATCGAACGGGTCGCGGTGCGCTCCAAGGCGCCGATGCTGCTGATTGGCCCCACCGGTGCCGGCAAGTCGTTCCTGGCCCGGCGCATTTATGAACTCAAACGCAGCCGACACCAGGTTCAGGGGCGTTTTGTCGAGGTCAACTGCGCCACCCTGCGCGGCGACGGCGCCATGTCGGCACTGTTCGGCCATATCAAGGGCGCGTTCACCGGAGCCCAGAATGCCCGGGACGGCCTGCTCCGGGCGGCGGACGGCGGCATGCTGTTTCTCGACGAGATCGGCGAACTGGGGCTGGACGAGCAGGCCATGCTGCTCAAGGCCATCGAGGAGAAGCGCTTCTTCCCCCTGGGCTCGGACAAGGAAGTGGACAGCGACTTCCTGATCATTGCCGGTACCCACCGCGACCTGCGGGGCCGGGTGGCCGAAGGGCTGTTCCGTGAGGACCTGTATGCGCGGATCAACCTCTGGACCTTCGACTTGCCCGGGCTGGCCGGGCGCCGCGAAGACATCGAACCCAACATCGACTTCGAACTGCAGCGCCATGCCCGGGAACAGGGGCACCTGGTGCGCTTCAACCTGGAGGCACGGCGCCGCTACCTGGCCTTTGCCAGCTCCAGCGAAGCGGCCTGGCTGGGCAACTTCCGCGAGCTGTCGGCCTCCATCACGCGCATGGCCACCCTGGCCGACAGCGGGCGAATCGACGAAACCCAGGCCGAAGAAGAGATCCAGCGCCTGCGCCACGCCTGGGGGCTGAGCCAGGAACCGGACGAGCTGCAAGGCCTGCTGGCCGAGGACCTGGAGCTGGACCTGTTCGACCGCCTGCAACTCAAGGAGGTGGTCAAGGTGTGTCGCCAGGCCGAGAGTCTGTCGGCGGCCGGGCGCGCGCTGTTTGGCGTGTCCCGCCAGGGCAAGGCCACCCCCAATGATGCCGATCGCTTGCGCAAGTACCTGGCGCGCTTCGGCCTGGACTGGAAACAGATCAGCGACTAGCCCCGTTGCAGATACCGGCCCACGCCCTCGGGGCCGGCTTCACTCGCGGGGCACGGCAAACACTCCCTTGCCCCGCGCCACCACCCGCTCGCCCACCGTCAGCACCACGCCGGCAAACGCCAGCTGCCGCCCGCGCTGGGAATGCTCCAGGCGCACCTCGATCCACTCCCCGACCTGCGCCGCACCGAGGTAATCCAGGCTCATGCTGGCAGTGATCAGCGGCACCGGCGGGTCGCTGGAAAAGGCCATGGCGTAGCCCATGCCGATGTCCGCCAGGGTGGCAAGAATGCCGCCGTGCACCGTGCCGCGCCCATTGGCATGACGTTCGTCGGCGCGCAGGCCAAGGTGCAGGTCCAGGCCGCTGCCACGGCAGTACACCGGGCCGATCAGGGTCAGCAGCGGGCTGCTGCGGGGCAACAATTGGAAGCCGGGGGGAAGATCCGATTCACTCATGGGGCGCTCCTGACTGGGTTGATGACACTGCACGTCGCAGTGGTCGCAGGTGTAGTCCAGATCCACCGCGCCGCCCATCTGCATCAGCCCCGGGAATTGACTGCAATAAGCCCCACACAAACCGCCTTACCGCGGCAATCGGCGTTAAGATGCGCGCCCTGACACTTGCCCCCGCCATCAAGGAGAAACAATGCACCTTCAGGACCGCCGCCCCGCTTCATTCGGGGCCTTGGCTTTGGTATTGCTCGGCAGCCTAGCCCTGAGCGCCTGCTCACCCAGCGAGCGCTCGTCATCGGCAGAAGTGGCAGGCGCCAAGGGCAAGGCCGGTGCCTTGCTGGCCTACGAACATGAATTGAGCCTGTCCCTGCCCTCGGCGCAAATTGCCGCGCGCGTAGAGGCGACCCGCGAAGCCTGCGAACAGGCCAGCTTCGGCGCCTGCAACATCCTGCGCCTGGAACAGGGCCAGTACCGCTCCCGGATCATCCTGCGCATCGCCCCGGAAGGCGTGGAGCCCCTGGTCAAACTGGCGTCCGAAGGCGCCGAGCTGGGTGAACGCATCACCACCGCCGAAGACCTGGCCGACGCCGTGGCCGATGTGCAGCGCCAACAGGACCGCCTCAAGGCCCAGCAACGACGCCTGGACGAGCTGGCGGCGCGCCGCGACATCAGTGTCAGCGACCTGGTGGTGCTCAGCCGCGAGCAGGTGACCATCGAGAACGAACTGCTGGCCCTGGCACAAACCGCCGCCGGCCAGCAGCGCCGCCTGGACACCAACCGGGTGACCCTGGACTTCCAGCCCAGCGACAGCGCACAACGCCAGTCCAACCTGAAACAGGCCTTCGCCAACCTGCTGGACAACTTGTCCGACGGCACCGCCCAAGCCCTGGAGAAAGGCAGCTACGCCTTGCCGTTCCTGATCCTCGCCTTCCCGCTGGCCATGCTCTGGGTCTGGCTGTGGCGCAAGTTCATCCGCCGCCGCCCTTGAACCCTCCTCCGGCAGGAGCCCGCTCAACGGCTCCTGCTGCGCCAAACATCATCGGCGTCGATGGTCACCATCGACCCAATGAAGTTCTCTAAAAAAATCCCTCGCGTAACCTCTGCTCCATACCCAACACACACCCCGGAGCACACCCTCATGAAACGCCACATCATTCTCGGCCTCACGTTCTCGGTACTGGCAGCCAACACCTTCGCCGCCACCTTCACTCACTCCGCCGTTGCAGAAGGTGGTTCGGATCGTTTGA
>NZ_JALQCX010000096.1:0-6763 GCF_023241665.1 Pseudomonas morbosilactucae
ATCACCGCTGATCTTCAGGCTCTCATCGCCAGCCAGGGCTTATGCATGTGAATTGCGCGGGTTGGGCCGCACCGGCCCCGAGCGCTGTTCGATCTGCTGTTTCAGGTCGTGGCGCAACCCCAGCAGAAACGCCAACTCCGCCACCACGAACAACGGGCCGACAATCAGCCCCGTCACGTCGTCGACAAACGCCGGTTTGCGCCCTTCGTAGTAATGGCCGACGAACTGGATCACCCAGCCAATCACGAACAGGCCCAGGCCGCTGCCCAGCCAGAGCCCGGTGCTTTGCGCCGCCAGCACCTGCCCGGCCCACACCGACAACCCCATAAGCAGCGTCATCAGCACGCCCAGGCGCCGTTCCAGGCGCAGGTAGAACACCGAGGAGGCCAGGGCCAGCAACAGAGCTGGCGACAGCCACAGGCCCCCCAGTGACCAAGCGGGACGCGACAGCAGCACCGCAACAGCCACCACGATCATCGGGATGCCGATAAAGTGGCTGGCGATATTGCGCGGGTCGCGATGGTAGGCAGCGTATTGACTGAGGTGGTCGACGAGGCTTTTCATTGTTGTTCCTCCTGTAGGGTGTCCGATCATGCCTGGCCCCCGGGGCCGGGTTCTGTCGGCTAGACGACAATCCTTTCGCAGCGTTGAGTGGGCACCACGACTTATGGACATGCAGGCCTGGCGGCAACGCCTGTCGAGCGGTCAATGGTTCAGCCATTTGCCCGTTGAATTACAGAATAGTGTGCTGGGCGCTGCGCGTTTGCGCCGGTTGGCGGCGGGGCAGCTGTTGTTCCGGAGGGGCGACCCGCCCTGTGGTTTGTACGCCGTGCTGGAAGGCGCGATGCGCGTGGGCACGGTCAGTGAGCAAGGCAAGGAAGCCTTGCTGAGCCTGGTGGAAGCGCCCCATTGGTTTGGCGAGATCAGCCTGTTCGATGGCCAGCCACGGACCCACGATGCCTGTGCCGAAGGTCCCTGCACCCTGTTGCATGTGCCCCATAGCGCGCTGCTGGCGCTGCTCGACGAGCAACCGCAGTACTGGCGGCTGTTGGCCTTGCTGATGAGCCACAAACTGCGCCTGGCTTTTATCAACCTCGAACAATTGAGCCTGATGCCAGCCCCGGCGCGGTTGGCCCATCGCTTGCTGGCGATCGCCGCCGGTTATGGCGAGGTCGAGCAGGCGCGGCGGGTGCTGCAACTGCCCCAGGAGCAGTTGGCGCTGATGCTGTCGCTGTCGCGCCAGACCACCAACCAGATCCTCAAGGACCTGCAGCACCAGGGCATACTCCAGCTGGGCTATGGCGAGATCGAAATCCTCGACCCCGCCCGCCTGCGCGCCCTGACACTCTAGGCGCCAGCGCCGCCAAGCCGCTGCCTACGAACCGCGATAGGTCGAGAACCCGTAAGGGCTGAGCAGCAACGGAATGTGGTAGTGCTGCTCGGTCTGCTTGACCTCGAAAATCACCGGGATCTCCGGGAAAAACGTTTCGCGCTTGGCTTGCTTGAAATACTCGCCGGTCTTGAACACCACCCGATACTCGCCGGCGACAAACGCCCGGTCCGCCGGGAACAGTTCGGCAATGCGCCCCTGTTCATTGGTGGTGCCTTGGGCCAGGGTTTTCCAGTCGCTGCCCACGTGCTGTTCCAGGGTGACCTTGACCCCGGGGGACGGCAGGCCGTTCTCCAGGTTCAGTACGTGCACGCTCAACGGGTTGCCGGCCGCCAGGGCCAGGCTCGACAGGCTGAACAGGCCGATGGCGGCCAGGGTGTTACGCAGGGTCTTCATGCTCGTTTCCTCGGGATGGTTGAAGGGGTTTACAGGCTGCTGCGCAGGCCGACCTGTTCGGCGGCCTTGAGGGCGCAGCTTTCGTCTTGTGCGGCGCCGCCAGCCCCGGCGATGCCCAGGGCGCCCACCAGCTCGTTGCCGGCGAACAGCGGCACGCCGCCACCGAGCAACAGCAGCTCCGGCAAGGTGTTGAGGTTGGCCGCTTCCGGGTTGTTGCGGGCGCGCTCGGCGAACAGTCGGGTCGGGGTCTTGGTGGACAGCGCGGTATAGGCTTTGCGCTGGCTGGCCAGGCTGTTGTGCGGGCCGACGCCGTCGCTGCGCAGGGCCAGCAACAGGTTGCCGCCACGGTCGAGCACGGTGAAGGCGGCGCTGCATTGGCTGAGGCCGGCATCGGCCAGCTGACGGGCGGTGTTCAGGTCCAGGTCGGCGTGGCGCGGCAGCTCGGGGGCCGCCAGGGCAGTGCCGGCCAGGGTCAGGCCAAGGCTCAAGACAAGGGGTTTGCAGATCATGGGTGGGGCTCCGAAAACGTAGGCCGGCACCTTAACCAGCGGCCCTCGTCAGAACCTCGTCAGTTGGATTACAAGTTTGTAATGGGCAAGCGCGGCCAACGCGCCTAGCCTGTGCGGATCTATTTAGAGGTGCGCCCATGCGGTTGCTGGTAGTTGAAGACGAGGCCAAGACGGCGAATTTCCTCGCCAAGGGCCTGGGCGAGTCAGGTTTTGCCGTGGATGTGGCCCTCAATGGCCTGGACGGGCGGTATTTCATCGAGCAGCAGGAGTACGACCTGATCATCCTCGACGTGATGCTGCCAGGGCTCAACGGCTGGCAACTGTTGCAACTGGTCCGCCAGCGCGGCGCCACGCCGGTGCTGTTCCTGACCGCCAAGGACGCCATCGAGGACCGGGTGCGCGGCCTGGAGCTGGGCGCCGACGATTACCTGCTCAAACCCTTCGCCTTTGCCGAGTTGTTGGCTCGGGTTCGCACCTTGTTGCGCCGTGGCCCGCTGCGCGAGGCCGAGTCCTACAGCATCGCGGACCTGGAGATCGACGTGCTTCGGCGCCGGGTCAGCCGTGGCGGCCAGCGCATTGCCCTGACCAACAAAGAGTTCGCCCTGCTGCACCTGCTGGCCAGCCGCCAGGGTGAAGTGCTGTCGCGAACCCTGATCGCCTCCCAGGTGTGGAACCTGAATTTCGACAGTGACACCAACATGGTGGAAGTGGCGGTGCGCCGCCTGCGCTCCAAGGTCGATGACCCTTACATGCCCAAGCTGATCCACACCGTGCGCGGCGTCGGCTACCAGCTGGAAGCCCCGGACGATGCGCTCTAAGTCCATCGCCTGGCGCCTGGCCCTGGCGTTCGCCGCCGTCTGCGCTCTGGTGCTGAGCGTGATCGGGGTGTTTCTCTACCGCTCCCTGGCCAGCGAAATTGCCTTTCGCGATGACCTGGCCCTGCTCGGGCGCCTGGAGCAGGTGCGTGCCCTGCTGCAAGACAGCGACAGCCTCGACGCCTTGCAGGCCCGGCCACGGTTGTACCAGAACATGCTCGGCAATCAGGACAGCCTGCTGCGGGTGCAGCGGGCCGACGGTTCGACGGTGATCGACATCAACCCTCGGCACCAACGCCTGCCCGAACTGCGGGCCCTCCCCCGGGAACAGCGGCCGCAGCGCGGCGACATCAGCCTGTGGCCCGGCGCCCAGGGCGTGGCCGTGGCACTGCTGGCCGGGCAAGCCCAGGGGCCCAAGGGCGAGGCGCTGACGGTGGTGGCCGGCAAGGTCTTGAGCGAGCGCGAGCAGATGCTGGCCAGTTATCGCCTGCGCCTGTACCTGGCCGTTGGCCTGGGCGCTTTGCTGGCCTTCGCCTTGGGCCTGTTGCTGCTGCGCCGGGGCTTGCGGCCCCTGCGCCAGCTCAGCGAGTCGGTGCGCGGCATCGACCTGCGCAACCTCGACCGGCGCCTGCAAAGCGCTGGCATTCCCGCAGAATTCCATGAGCCGGTGCAGGCCCTCAACGCCATGCTGGCGCGGCTTGAAGAGAGCTTTCAGCGCCTGTCGCAGTTCTCCGCCGACCTGGCCCACGAGATCCGCACGCCGTTGCACAACTTGCTGGGCAGCAATGGCCTGGCCCTCAGCCAGCCCCGCAGCGAAGCCGAATACCAAGAGGTGCTGGCCTCGAACATGGAAGAGTTCGAACGCCTCAAGCGCATGGCGGAGAACCTCATGTTCCTGGCCCGTGCCGAACAGGCCGAGCGAGCCCTGGACCGGCGCTCGCTGGACCTGGCCGCGGTGGGCGAGGAACTTTGCGACTACTTCGAAGCCCTGGCCGATGACCGTGGGCTGCGCCTGGAAAACACCTTCAGCGGTGAACTGCGGGCCGATCAGCAACTGCTCCAGCGCGCCCTGGGCAACCTGCTGGCCAATGCGGTGCGGCACGCCGACCCGGGCACGGGGATCCGCCTGGTGCGTCGCGACGAGCCGGGAATGTGCTGGCTGCAGGTGCACAACCAGGGCCCGGCCATCGCGCCGGAGCATCTGGGGCGGTTGTTCGATCGCTTCTATCGGGTCGACCCATCGCGGGCCGAACCGGGGGATTCCGGTGGCCTGGGCCTGGCCATCGTGCGCTCGATCATGGAGTTGCACGGCGGCCAGGTACGGGTGTGCAGCGATGCCCGTGGCACGTTGTTCGAACTGGGGTTTGCAATGCCCTGAGGTCGCCCTGGCGGGCGGGTGAACGGCTCAGCGCAAGCCGTCGCGAAACTGCCCCGGGGTCATGCCGGTCCAGCGCTTGAAGGCACGGCTGAAGCTGCTGGCGTCGGCAAAGCCCAGCAGGTAGCTGATCTCGCCCAAAGAACACTGCGGGTCGCGCAGGTGCAGCAGCGCCAGGTTTTCCCGGCACTCGTTGAGCAAGGTGTCAAAGCGGCAGCCTTCATCCGCCAAGTGCCGTTGCAAGCTGCGCAGGCTCAGGTGCAGGGCCTGGGCAATGCGCTCCGCCGACGGTTCGCCTTCCGGCAACTGGGCCTCGATGGCCTCGCGCACCTTGCGCTCCCAGGTCAGGGGCTGGAGTTGGGCCATCGTCCGCTTGAGCACGGTTTCATTGTGTTCGGCCAACTCCGGGTTGGCATCGTCCAGGTGGCTGTCGAAGTCGTGCAGGCCGAACTCCAGGCAGTCCTGGTCCTGGGCAAACCACACCGGTGAACGAAACACCTTGTGCCACGGCGACGGGTCCGCCGGCTCGGGGCGGCGCAAGTACACCGCCAGTGGCGCGTAGTCCCGGCCCAGGCGATTGCGGCAGGTGCGCACATAGATCGCGGCAAACGCATCGATGGCCTCGTAGGCCGGTGTCGGGCAGCCCGCCGGAACCTTGAGGTTGAAGCGGTAGCAGTCCTCGGTGCGGGTCAGTTGCAGTTCCAGGGCGTCGCTGACCACCGGGTGATAACGCACGATGCGCTCGAACACTTCCCGCAGGCTACCGCTGGCCACCAGGGCATAACCCAGGGCATGGAAGGTGGTGGGGCTGACAAAGCGCGAAACCCGTAAACCGAGGGCCGGGTCGCCGCTGGCCTGCACCGCCAGGGCCCACAGGCGGGTGGTGGCCGACAGCGGATAACGGGCGTTGGGGTCGTCCATCCACTGTGGGTCGAGCCCGGCTTCGCGGCACAACGCTTCGCTGTCGAGGCCCAGGGCATCGAGTTGTTTGCGCAAGGCGCGGGTCCAGCTGGCGAGGGAAGTGGGTTCATTCATGCTGATTGGCGCGTCCGGTCAACAGGTTGGCGTTCACGGCTAGCGCCCGGGGCGGGGGCCCAGGGCAGGATGCGAGCATCAATCAGCAGAGGATGGAAGCATGCACGGTACTTCTGCAAGTCCCGAACGGATGAACGCACAGCAACGGGCCGCGTACATTCGTGAAGTGGTGCTGGCCCGTGGCGCGCAACTGCGCCAGCGCTACCCCGTGTTGCGACACCAGGACGCCCTGGGCGCCGGCATCCTGGCCTTCGCCTTGGCCGGCATGCTTGGTTCGGCGACGCTCTATATCACCGGGCACCTGGCCTGGTGGGTCTGCCTGCTGCTCAACGCGTTCTTTGCCTCCCTGACCCACGAGCTGGAACACGACCTGATCCACAGTATGTATTTCCGCAAGCAGCGCCTGCCCCACAACCTGATGCTGGCGCTGGTCTGGCTGGCGCGACCCAGCACCATCAACCCGTGGATCCGCCGCCACCTGCACCTCAACCACCACAAGGTCTCGGGCACCGAGGCCGACATGGAAGAGCGCGCCATTACCAATGGCGAACCCTGGGGTATCGCCCGTCTGCTGATGGTTGGGGACAACATGATGTCGTCGCTGATCCGCACCCTGCGGGCCAAGACCTGGAGGCATCGGCTCAGCATCATCAAGCGCACGTTGCTGGTTTATGCGCCCCTGGCGTTGCTGCACTGGGGCGCGTGGTACGTGTTCCTGGGGTTTCACGCGGCCAATGGCATCGCCGGCCTGCTGGGCGCGCCCATCGAATGGTCGGCCACCACCCTGGCAGTGATGAAGGTCATCGATATCGCTGCCGTGGTGATCATCGCGCCCAATGTGCTGCGCACTTTCTGCCTGCACTTTGTCAGTTCGAACATGCACTACTACGGCGATGTCGAGCTCGGCAACGTGATCCAGCAGACTCAGGTGCTCAACCCCTGGTGGATGTGGCCGTTGCAAGCGTTCTGCTGCAACTTCGGCAGCACCCACGGCATTCACCATTTTGTGGTCAAGGAACCGTTTTACCTCCGCCAGATGACCGCCCCCGTGGCCCACCGGGTGATGGCGCAAATGGGCGTGCGCTTCAACGACTTCGGTACCTTTGCCCGAGCCAACCGCTTCCATCCCAAGCCAAGCGCCCAGGAACAACCCGTGGATGCCCTGCTGGGAGACCTATAGGCCCTGGCTTGCCAGTGATTGCGCCTCTGAGAACGCCGCAAAATCCAAGGGCCTCATCGCCGG
>NZ_JALQCX010000097.1:0-4594 GCF_023241665.1 Pseudomonas morbosilactucae
CCGAGCAAAGCGAAAAGAACATTAAGACCATGGGCATGGGCCTGGGCGGCGTCACGGGCGCCTTTGTCGGCATCAACCAGTCACTGGCCCCGGCCCTGGAGATGAACCGCGCCCTGGGCGAGGTTAAGTCCCTGGGCGTGGCCGAGGACGCGCTGACCGCGCTGAATCAAAAGGCGCTTGAGTTCTCCATGACCTATGGCGAAAGCGCCCGGGACTTTGTGGCCTCGGCGTACAGCATGGAAGGTGCCATCAAGGGCCTGACCGGCACCCAGTTGGCCACCTTTACCAACTCCAGCAACCTGCTGGCCAAGGCCACCAAGTCGGACGCCGAAACGACCAGCGCCTACATGGGCACCATGTACAACCTGTTCAAGGGCCAGGCCGACGCCATGGGCAAGGGCGAATGGGTCGAGAAGCTGACCGGCCAAACCGCCCTGGCGGTGAAGCTGTTCCGCACCGACGGTGCCCAGCTCAAGGACGCGTTCAAGGAAGTGGGAGCCATCGCCACCGCCAGCGGCGTGGGCATTGCCGAGCAGTTCGCGGTGATCGGCTCGCTGAGCAGCACCATGGAAGGCGGCGACGCCGGCGGGCGCTACAAAGCGTTCTTTGAAAACCTCGGCGCCGCTTCGCAGAAGATGGGGATGAAGTTCACCGACAGCCAGGGCAAGGCTCTGCCAATACTCGACATCATGGCGAAGCTGGAAGGCAAGCTGGGCGACCTGACCAGTGCTTCGGCCAGCGCCAAGCTGATGGAGGCGTTTGGCGGTGAAGGTGCCCAGGTCATCGGTGCCCTGGCCAAGGACAGCGACCGCCTGCGCAACAGCATGGACAAGCTGGGCAAAGTCCGCGGGCTTGAGGAAGCCAAGAATATGGCTGACGCCATGGTCGACCCATGGCAGCAGTTCGGCGCCGCTGTCGAGGCGCTGCGCATTGTCTTCGGCCAGGTGCTGCTGCCGATCCTGACCCCGGTGATGGCAAAGCTCAGTGCAATCGCCAGCACCCTGGCCCGTTGGACCCAACTGTTCCCGAACATCGCACGGGTGATCGGCATCGTAACGCTGACCATTCTGGCCATCATCGCCGCTATGTCGCTGCTGACGTTCACCGTCGGCGCTTGCCGCATGGCCTGGCTGGCCATCGTAACTGTCTGGAAAGTGGTGCAGATGGTCAGTCTGCGGACCACGGCGGTGTTCCTGCTGCAGAAGCTGCTGATGCTGACCTATATCACCGTGATCTCGTTGCTGACCGTGGGCCTGGGCCTGGTTCGCGGCGCCATGCTCATGTGGCAGGGCGTGATCTGGTTGGTCAACGCCGCACTGCTGGCCAACCCGGTGGTGTGGGTGGTGATCGGCATCATGGCCCTGGTCGCGGCGGTAATCGCCGCCGTTGTGTATTGGGACGAATGGACGGCCGCGCTGATGAACAGCGAGGCGTTCAAGTGGGTCAGCGACCAACTGACCGCGCTATCGGAGTGGTTCAACTCCATGGGCGGTTGGTCCGGCATGGCGAAGGCGGCTTGGGACGGGATCGTCGGGGTCTTCTACAAGGCGATCAACAGCCTGATCGAGATGATTAACGCCATTCCTGGCGTGAACATCGAGGCCCGCCTGGGCGACATGCCGACCATCCCCGGCGCCGAGCAGGCGGTGAACGCTGCAGACATGGCCAGCGCCTCGCAAAAAGCCCAGCAGACCATCAACGCGGCTATTCCAAGCCTTGCGCCGGCACGGCCCAACGCTGTGCCGCCTGGCGGCCTGCTGACCAGCATTCAGAACAACAGCAGCCAGAACAAAGGAACCCATGTGGAGAACGTGAACATCCACACCGGCAAGCCCATGAGCCCGCTGGAGCTGGAAAACATGGTGAGCATGGCGGCCGGCGGATGAGCGAATACATAGACCTTTGGATCGTCGACAACGACCTGGTGTTGGATCCGTCACGACAGCCGCTGCTGATCGAGGACCGGGCCAGCATCGCCCAGGACATTGCCCACATGATCCGCGACAGCGGCCTGCTGGTGACCCTGGTCGCCGAGCGGGACCGCCTCAAGCAGCGCGACTGCATCCAGCAACTGGAGCTGCTTGTGGAGGCCGACGAACGCCTGGTGCCCGGGACCGCGCTAATCACTCAGCTGCAGCCCGGGCAGTACCTGGTCACGGCCACAACCCTGAAGTTCGGTGACGTAGAGGTGACCCTTTGAGCGACGTAGATTTTAAGCAGGCGCTGACCGATGCCGGCATTCCGACCACCGAGGCCGGTCTGCGCCAGGCCTGGGAGGCCGAGGTAGCGGCCCAGGGCAGCAAACTGAGCAACACCAGTGCCTATTCGCCGTTCTGGCGGGTTGTCACCGCCCTGGTAACCAAACCGGTGATGTGGATCCTGGACTTTTTTGTCAGCACCGTGCTGCCTAACTTTTTCGTCAAGACCGCCAAAGACGCCTGGCTGGACATGCTGGCCTGGGCGGTGAACGTCGAGCGCAAGGGCGCGACCAAGGCCCAGGGCGTGCTGCTGTTCACCCGCACGGCCGCCGGCGGCGCCCTGGTAGTGCCGGCCGGGACGGTGATCCAGTCGGCCGCGATCAATGGCCACGTTTACCAACTGGTCACCACTGTGGCCGGCGCGTTCACTGATGGGCTGATGCAGTTGGAGATCCCGGTGGAAGCCGTCGACACCGGCTCAGGCTACAACCTGGCGCCCGGGTATTACGCGATTCTGCCAGTCCCGGTACCGGGCATTGCCCAGGTGGTGAACAACGACGGCTGGCTGAGTACACCAGGTGCAGATCCTGAGCCCAACGACGAGCTGCGCCTGCGCGTGCGCAACCAGTTCTCGGCGGTCAACCAGTGGCACACCGACGCGGTCTATCGGGCGATGATCTCGGCCTTCCCGGGCGTTCGCCCTGATGGCGTGTACTTCGAGCACGGCGCACCACGTGGCCCGGGCAGTGCCAATGCATTTGTACTGTTCGACGCCGGCGTGCCGGCGGAAACGTTCCTGGAAGAGATCAACGCCCATATCCGCGACCAGGGCAACCATGGTCACGGCGATGACCTCCTGGTGATGGTGATGCCGGAAACCTTCCACGCGCTGCAGGTGGAGATCTGGCCGCGCTCAACCCTCACGGCCGAGCAGCGGCAAAAGCTCCAGGCCGACGCCGAGCAGTTCATCAGGGCCGCGTTCCGCGAGAGCAGTGCCAGCGACTACCAGCCGACGTTGACCTACCCGCAATCGCGGTTTTCTTTCAGCCGCCTGGGGGAAGAGCTGCACCAGCAGTTCGCCGGCATTGAGTCGCTGCACTTCACCACCGACGACATTCTGGCCGAACTGAACATCCCCCGGATCCAGAGCCTGCAGGTGGTCCTGCATGATTAAGCTCAATCTGAAGTTCTGGCTGGCCGGCACCGAGCTGACCAAGCTCAAGCAGGCCGCCCAGGCCTGGTGGGAAAAGGTCGAGGACTGGTTGCGCTGGCCGCTGCTGCAGCTGGACGCCGACACCTGTCACCTGGTCGTGCTCGATCTGCTGGCTTGGCAGCGGGATATCACTCGCTTCAAGGGTGAACCCGAGGGCCTTTACCGACTGCGGGTCAAACACGCCTTTATCAACGCCGTGGACGCCGGCAGCACCGCAGGCATGAAACGCATCCTGGAACGCTTGGGCGTGGGCTACGTCGAGATCGAGGAGCGCCAACCCGACCGAGACTGGGACGTCGTGCTGCTGCGTTTCTCCGACTCCCAACTGTCGCAGAACCCCGAGCTACTGCGCGTGCTGATTCAGCAATACGGCCGCACCTGCCGGCGCTATGACTTTTCGACCATCACCCCCGTGCGCCTGTCCGCCGCCATCGTCCACTTTCACGACGACCAGCAAACGCTGGTCGCCAGCCTGTAGGAGCCCCCATGGGAGCCAGCATTACCCTTGCAGGTGAAAACCTGATCGCCCAGAAACAAGCCGCACACGCCGGGCTGAAAGTGGCCCGGTTCATCTTTGCCAACGTGCCCGGGTTGGACCCGAGCGGACCAGTGGATCGCGCTGCCGCCAAGCCTGCCGCCGCGCAGATCGTGTACACACAGCCGATCGGTGACGACCAGGCCGGCTACGTGAACCCTAACCAGGTGGTCTACAGCGCCAAGATCGGTTCGGACACCGGCGACTGGGACTTCAACTGGATTGGCCTGGAGACGGCCGAAGGCGTGTTGTTCGCGGTTGCCCATGTACCGCTGCAGCAGAAGCGCCGCAACATCCCGCCGCTGCAGATCGGCAACAACCTGACCCGCAACTTCCTGGTGGTGTTCGACGGCGCCCAGGCGCTGACCGGCATCACCATTGACGCCAGCACCTGGCAGCACGACTTCACCGTGCGCCTGGCGGGCATCGATGAGCGCGAGCGCCGTAGCAACCGCGACGTGTTCGGCCGGGCCTGTTTCTTTGGCAGTTCGCTGCAGGTGGAAAAGGTCGGAGGCGTGTACCAGGTCAAACCCGGGACGGCCTATGTGGAGGGCATCCGCATCGAGCGCACGGCGGCCTTGGACATTGTGCCGCCGGCATTCCCCACCACCGCCTGGGTGGACGTCTCCCTGCAGCGTGAGCTGAGCG
>NZ_JALQCX010000098.1:0-3102 GCF_023241665.1 Pseudomonas morbosilactucae
CGCCGCCGACCCGGCGTTGCAGTCATCCTTGCGTTACACCGTGTTTGGTGGCGAAGCCCTGGAAGTGGAAAACCTGCGGCCCTGGTTCGAGCGTTTCGGCGACCAGGCCCCGCAGTTGATCAACATGTACGGCATCACTGAAACCACGGTGCACGTCACTTACCGTCCGCTGTCCATGGCCGACCTGGATCAGGTCGCTGCAAGCCCGATTGGCGAGCCGATCCCGGACCTGTCCTGGTACCTGCTGGATGCGGACCTGAACCCGGTGGCGCGTGGCTGCACCGGCGAACTGTACGTCGGCCGTGCGGGCCTGGCCCGGGGCTACCTGAACCGGGGCGACCTGAGCGCCACGCGTTTTATCCCCGATCCATTCGGTGAGCAAGGCGGTCGCCTGTACCGCACCGGCGACCTGGCGCGTTATCGCGCCGACGGGGTGATCGAGTACATCGGTCGTATCGACCATCAGGTGAAAATCCGCGGTTTCCGGATCGAACTGGGGGAGATCGAAGCACGCCTGCTGGAGCAGGAAGGTGTGCGTGAGGCGGTGGTGCTGGCCCAAGAGAATTTGGGCAGCCAGCAGTTGGTGGCCTATATCGTGCCGATGCGGTTCAGCGCCGATCAGCAGGTACAAGCCGAACAGCGCGACGCCCTCAAGGCCCAGCTCAAGGACAACTTGCCGGACTACATGGTGCCGGCCCATGTGCTGTTCCTTGAGCAATTACCGCTGACCACCAACGGCAAGCTGGACCGCAAGGCCTTGCCTGCGCCGGATGCCGGGCAATTGCAGCAGCAATATATTGCCCCGCAAACCGCTCTTGAACAGGGCATGGCCGCTATTTGGCAGGAAGTGCTGGGCATCGAACAAGTGGGCTTGAGCGATAACTTCTTCGAGCTCGGTGGGCACTCCTTGCTGGCCACCCAGGTGGTTTCCCGTGTCCGTCAGGCGCTGAATATCGAAGCCCCCCTGCGTACCTTGTTTGAGCACCCAGACTTGGCCGGTTTTGTCAGCGCGCTGGATCAGGGACAGACAGACACCGTTGCGAAGATTGTTTCAGTGAAGCGCAACCAGCCTTTGGCCGTCTCCTTTGCTCAGCAGCGTCAGTGGATTCTCTGGCAACTGGAGCCGCATAGCGCTGCTTACAATATTCCGACGGCGCTGCGACTCAAGGGGCAGTTGAATATTGAGGCACTCAAGCAAAGCTTCAACGCGCTGATTGCTCGCCACGAAACCCTGCGCACGACCTTTGTTCAGGCCGATGGGCAGACGTTCCAGCTCATTCAGGCATCCCTGACGATTGATCTTGAGGTGGAAGTGGCAAGCTTCAGCTCCGATGAGTGCGAAGTTGCCATTCAATCTTTTGTAGAGACAGAGGCTGCAAGGCCCTTCAACCTTGAGAAAGGGCCTTTGCTGAGGGCCAAACTCTTGCGCCTGGCGCCCGAGGACCATGTTCTGACCTTGACCTTGCATCACATCGTTGCCGATGGCTGGTCAATGCCAATCATGGTCGAGGAGCTGATCAAACTCTATGGCGGCCACAGCCAGGGTCTCTTGGTGGACCTGCCTGCCTTGCCGATCCAGTACGTGGACTACGCCATATGGCAGCGCAACTGGATGGCGGCCGGAGAGCTTCAACGTCAGTTGTCCTATTGGACAGGGCAGTTGGGGAGTGAACAACCGGTTCTCGAGTTGCCCCATGATCGCCCACGCCCAGCGGTACAGAGTTACCGCGGCACGCGCCTGGAAATACCATTCGATAACGCCCTGGCCAACGACCTGAAGTTGTTGGCCAAGCGTGAGGGGGTGACGACGTTCATGCTGTTGCTGGCGTCTTACCAAACGCTTCTGCATCGTTACAGTGGGCAGTCCGATATTCGCGTCGGCGTGCCGATCGCCAACCGCAATCGCCTTGAGACTGAGGGGTTGATTGGTTTCTTCGTCAACACCCAAGTGTTACGCGCACAGTTCGATGCCTTGCCGACCTTCAATCAGCTGCTGCAGCAGGTCAAGCAAGCGGCATTGGATGCCCAGCGTTATCAAGACTTGCCGTTTGATCAACTGGTGGACGCACTGCAGCCAGAGCGCAGCATGAGTCACAACCCGCTGTTCCAGGTGCTGTTCAACTATCAGCGTGACGAGTCGCAGAAAGCGTTGGTCGAGCGTCTTTCCGGGCTACACATTGAAGGTTTGCCGGGTGGCAACCATACCGCGCAGTTCGACCTGACCTTGGATATTGTCGAGTCGGCAGGAGGTTTCGGGGTATCGCTCAATTATGCGACCGATCTGTTTGATGCTTCGACCATCGAACGAATGGCTGGGCATTGGCTCAATTTGCTGAAAGCAGTGGTTGCAACGCCGGAGCAGCGGGTGGGTGAACTGCCTTTGCTCGACGTGGCAGAGCGTGGCGAGATTCTGCATGACTGGAACCCACAACAAGCCGAATACCCGAGCAACCGTTGCATCCACGAGCGGATCACCGAGCAGGCTGAGCGCTCGCCCGAGGCCATTGCCTTGAACTACGGCAGTGAGCACCTGACCTATGAGCAGCTCAACAGCCGCGCCAACCAGTTGGCCCACCGTCTGATCGAGTTGGGTGTGGGGCCGGAAGCCCGGGTGGGCCTGGCCACCGAGCGCTCGCTGGAGATGATCGTCGGCTTGCTGGCGATCCTCAAGGCCGGTGGCGCCTATGTGCCCCTGGACCCGGAGTACCCGGAAGACCGCCTGAGCTACATGATGCAGGACAGCGGCATTGCCTTGCTGTTGACCCAATCGCACTTGCAGGAACGCTTGCCGGTTTTCGCAGGCCAGACCCTGTTGCTCGGCCAGGACTTGTCCGCCTACAGCACGGCCAACCCGGCGGTGCAGGTGGATCCGGCCAACCTGGCGTATATCATTTACACCTCCGGCTCCACCGGCATGCCGAAAGGCACGTTGTTGCCGCACCACAACGTCATGCGCCTGTTCCAGGCCACCGAGCACTGGTTCCACTTCGATGAAAAAGACGTCTGGACGATGTTCCACTCCTACGCCTTCGACTTCTCGGTGTGGGAGATCTTCGGTGCACTGATGTACGGCGGTCGCCTGGTGGTCGTGCCGTACCTGGT
>NZ_JALQCX010000099.1:0-4594 GCF_023241665.1 Pseudomonas morbosilactucae
CCGAGCAAAGCGAAAAGAACATCAAGACCATGGGCATGGGCCTGGGCGGCGTCACGGGCGCCTTTGTCGGCATCAACCAGTCACTGGCCCCCGCCCTGGAGATGAACCGCGCCCTGGGCGAGGTGAAGTCCCTGGGCGTGGCCGAGGACGCGCTGACCGCGCTGAATCAAAAGGCGCTTGAGTTCTCCATGACCTACGGCGAAAGCGCCCGGGACTTTGTGGCCTCGGCGTACAGCATGGAAGGCGCCATCAAGGGCCTGACCGGCACCCAACTGGCCACCTTTACCAACTCCAGCAA
Organism: Pseudomonas morbosilactucae; assembly: GCF_023241665.1. Lineage (NCBI taxonomy): Bacteria > Pseudomonadati > Pseudomonadota > Gammaproteobacteria > Pseudomonadales > Pseudomonadaceae > Pseudomonas > Pseudomonas morbosilactucae. The sequence continues at coordinate 299 of NZ_JALQCX010000099.1, forward strand.
CCTGCTGGCCAAGGCCACCAAGTCCGACGCCGAAACGACCAGCGCCTACATGGGCACCATGTACAACCTGTTCAAGGGCCAGGCTGACGCCATGGGCAAGGGTGAATGGGTCGAGAAGCTGACCGGCCAAACCGCCCTGGCGGTGAAGCTGTTCCGCACCGACGGTGCTCAACTCAAGGACGCGTTCAAGGAAGTGGGAGCCATCGCCACCGCCAGCGGCGTGGGCATTGCCGAGCAGTTCGCGGTGATCGGCTCGCTGAGCAGCACCATGGAAGGCGGCGACGCCGGCGGGCGCTACAAAGCGTTCTTTGAAAACCTCGGCGCCGCTTCGCAGAAGATGGGGATGAAGTTCACCGACAGCCAGGGCAAGGCTCTGCCAATACTCGACATCATGGCGAAGCTGGAAGGCAAGCTGGGCGACCTTACCAGTGCTTCGGCCAGTGCCAAGCTGATGGAGGCGTTTGGCGGCGAAGGTGCCCAGGTGATCGGCGCCCTGGCCAAGGACAGCGACCGCCTGCGCAACAGCATGGACAAGCTCGGCAAAGTCCGCGGGCTTGAGGAAGCCAAGAACATGGCTGACGCCATGGTCGACCCATGGCAGCAGTTCGGCGCCGCTGTCGAGGCGCTGCGCATTGTCTTCGGCCAGGTGCTGCTGCCGATCCTGACCCCGGTGATGGCAAAGCTCAGTGCAATCGCCAGCACCCTGACCCGCTGGACCCAGTTGTTCCCGAACATCGCACGGGTGATCGGCATCGTAACGCTGACCATCCTGGGCATCATCGCTGCCATGTCGCTGCTGACGTTGACCGTCGGCGCTTGCCGCATGGCCTGGCTGGCCATGGTGACAATCTGGAAAGTGGTCCAACTGCTGAACCTGCGCACCATAGGTGGCTTCCTCCTGCAGGTGGCAGTCATCGCATTGTATGTGGCCGGCCTGCTGGTCCTTTACACGACCATGGCAGTGATTCGCGGCGCCATGATGCTGTGGCAGGGCGTGATCTGGCTGGTCAACGCCGCGCTGCTGGCCAACCCGGTGGTGCTGATCGTCCTGGGGGTTCTGGCCCTGGTCGCGGCCGTGATTGCGGCCGTCGTCTACTGGGACGAGTGGACCGCCGCGCTGCTCAACAGCGAGGCCTTCAAGTGGGTCAGCGATCAACTGCAGGCGCTGTCGGACTGGTTCAACTCCATGGGCGGTTGGTCCGGCATGGCGAAGGCGGCTTGGGACGGGATCGTCGGCGTCTTCTACAAGGCGATCAACAGCCTGATCGAGATGATTAACGCCATCCCCGGCGTGAACATCGAGGCCCGCCTGGGCGACATGCCGACCATCCCCGGCGCCGAGCAGGCGGTGAACGCTGCAGACATGGCCAGCGCCTCACAAAAAGCCCAGCAGACCATCAACGCGGCTATTCCAAGCCTTGCGCCGGCACGCCCCAACGCGGTGCCGCCTGGCGGTCTGCTGACCAGCATTCAGAACAACAGCAGCCAGAACAAAGGCACACACGTGGAGAACATGACGATCAACAACAGCAAGCCCATGAGTCCGCTGGAGCTGGAGAACATGGTGAGCATGGCGGCAGGCGGATGAGCGAATACATAGACCTTTGGATCGTCGACAACGACCTGGTGTTGGATCCGTCACGACAGCCGCTGCTGATCGAGGACCGGGCCAGCATCGCCCAGGACATTGCCCACATGATCCGCGACAGCGGCCTGCTGGTGACCCTCGTCGCCGAGCGGGACCGCCTCAAGCAGCGCGACTGCATCCAGCAACTGGAGCTGCTTGTGGAGGCCGACGAACGCCTGGTGCCCGGGACCGCGCTAATCACTCAGCTGCAGCCCGGGCAGTACCTGGTCACGGCCACAACCCTGAAGTTCGGTGACGTAGAGGTGACCCTTTGAGCGACGTAGATTTTAAGCAGGCGCTGACCGATGCCGGCATTCCGACCACCGAGGCCGGCCTGCGCCAGGCCTGGGAAGCCGAGGTAGCGGCCCAGGGCAGCAAACTGAGCAACACCAGTGCCTATTCGCCGTTCTGGCGGGTGGTCACCGCCCTGGTGACCAAACCGGTGATGTGGATCCTCGACTTTTTTGTCGGCACCGTGCTGCCTAACTTTTTCGTCAAGACCGCCAAAGACGCCTGGCTGGACATGCTGGCCTGGGCGGTGAACGTCGAGCGCAAGGGTGCGACCAAAGCCCAGGGCGTGCTGCTGTTCACCCGCACGGCCGCCGGCGGCGCCCTGGTAGTCCCGGCCGGGACGGTGATCCAGTCGGCCGCGATCAATGGCCACGTTTACCAACTGGTCACCACCGTGGCCGGCGCGTTCACCGATGGGCTGATGCAGTTGGAGATCCCGGTGGAAGCCGTCGACACCGGCTCAGGCTACAACCTGGCGCCCGGGTATTACGCGATTCTGCCAGTCCCGGTACCGGGCATTGCCCAGGTGGTGAACAACGACGGCTGGCTGAGCACACCAGGTGCAGATCCTGAGCCCAACGACGAGCTGCGCCTGCGGGTGCGCAACCAGTTCTCGGCGGTCAACCAGTGGCACACCGACGCGGTCTATCGGGCGATGATCTCGGCCTTTCCGGGCGTCCGTCCCGATGGCGTGTACTTCGAGCACGGCGCCCCACGTGGCCCGGGCAGCGCCAATGCCTTTGTGCTGTTCGATGCCGGCGTGCCGGCGGACACCTTCCTGGAAGAGATCAACGCCCATATCCGCGACCAGGGCAACCATGGCCACGGCGATGACCTCCTGGTGATGGTGATGCCGGAAACCTTCCACGCGCTGCAGGTGGAGATCTGGCCGCGCTCAACCCTCACGGCCGAGCAGCGGCAAAAGCTCCAGGACGACGCCGAGCAGTTCATTCGGGCCGCATTCCGCGAGAGCAGTGCCAGCGACTACCAGCCGACGCTGACCTACCCGCAATCGCGGTTTTCTTTCAGCCGCCTGGGGGAAGAGCTGCACCAGCAGTTCGCCGGCATCGAGTCGCTGCACTTCGCCACCGACGACATTCTGGCCGAACTGAACATCCCCCGGATCCAGAGCCTGCAGGTGGTCCTGCATGATTAAGCTCAATCTGAAGTTCTGGCTGGCCGGCACCGAGTTGACCAAGCTCAAGCAGGCAGCCCAGGCCTGGTGGGAAAAGGTCGAGGACTGGTTGCGCTGGCCGCTGCTGCAGCTGGACGCCGACACCTGTCACCTGGTCGTGCTCGATCTGCTGGCTTGGCAGCGGGACATCACCCGCTTCAAGGGTGAACCCGAGGGCCTTTACCGACTGCGGGTCAAACACGCCTTTATCAACGCCGTGGACGCCGGCAGCACCGCCGGCATGAAACGCATCCTGGAACGCTTGGGCGTGGGCTACGTCGAGATCGAGGAGCGCCAACCCGATCGAGACTGGGACGTCGTGCTGCTGCGTTTCTCCGACTCCCAACTGTCGCAGAACCCCGAGCTGCTGCGCGTGCTGATTCAGCAATACGGCCGCACCTGCAGGCGCTACGACTTCTCGACCATCACCCCCGTGCGCCTGTCCGCCGCCATCGTTCACTTTCACGACGACCAGCAAACCCTCGTCGCCAGCCTGTAGGAGCCCCCATGGGAGCCAGCATTACCCTTGCAGGTGAAAACCTGATCGCCCAGAAACAAGCCGCACACGCCGGGCTGAAAGTGGCCCGGTTCATCTTTGCCAACGTGCCCGGGTTGGACCCGAGCGGACCAGTGGATCGCGCTGCGGCCAAGCCTGCCGCCGCGCAGATCGTGTACACACAGCCGATCGGTGACGACCAGGCCGGCTACGTGAACCCTAACCAAGTGGTCTACAGCGCCAAGATCGGTTCGGACACCGGCGACTGGGACTTCAACTGGATTGGCCTGGAGACGGCCGAAGGCGTGTTGTTCGCGGTTGCCCATGTGCCGCTGCAGCAGAAGCGCCGCAACATCCCGCCGCTGCAGATCGGCAACAACCTGACCCGCAACTTCCTGGTGGTGTTCGACGGCGCCCAGGCGCTGACCGGCATCACCATCGACGCCAGCACCTGGCAGCACGACTTCACCGTGCGCCTGGCGGGCATCGATGAGCGCGAGCGCCGTAGCAACCGCGACGTGTTCGGCCGGGCCTGTTTCTTTGGCAGTTCGCTGCAGGTGGAAAAGGTCGGTGGCGTGTACCAGGTCAAACCCGGCACCGCCTACGTGGAGGGCATCCGCATCGAGCGCACGGCGGCCTTGGACATTGTGCCGCCGGCATTCCCCACCACCGCCTGGCTGGACGTATCCCTGCAGCGTGAGCTGAGCG